>CAZGPS010000306.1:0-2993 GCA_964527675.1 uncultured Brevundimonas sp.
ATGCCGGCCATCATCGGCGTCCACATGATGCCGGGCAGGATGGTGTTGCAGCGGACGCCTTCCTGGGCGAGGTCGCGGGCGACCGGCAGGGTCATGGCGTAGACGCCGCCCTTGGAGGCCGAATAGGCGGCCTGGCCGATCTGGCCGTCCTGGGCCGCCACCGAGGCGGTGTTGATGATCAGGCCGCGCTCGCCGTCGGCCATGGGCTCCAGCGTGACCATGCCTGCGGCGGATTGGCTCAGGACGCGGAAGGTGCCGAACAGATTGACCCGTACGGTGCGCTCGAACTGGGCCATGTCGTGGGCGCGGATCTCGCCCGTGTCCTTCTTGCGGCTGACAGTTTTCTGGCCCGTGGCGATGCCGGCGCAGTTGACGGTCAGGCGTTCCTGCCCGTGGGCGGCGCGGGCCTTTTCGAAGCCGGCGGCGACCGAGGCGTCATCGGTGACGTCGACCAAGCAGAAGATTCCGCCGATCTCCTTGGCGATCGCCTCGCCTTTCTCGGCGTTCATGTCGAACAGGGCGACCTTCGCGCCGGTGGCGGCGATGGCGCGGGCGGTGCCTTCGCCGAGGCCCGAGGCCCCGCCGGTGACCACTGCGGCGATGCTGCTGTCGAGTTTCATGGCGCGAGCCCCTATCTTGTCTGAACCTGAGTTTCGGCCGGGGGTTTAACCGCCATGTCCGCCAATGCCAAACCCGTCACGCCCGAAGAGGCGCTGGACCCCGCCCGCGCCCTCGTGCCCGCGGTGCAGCGGGTCAATGAGGTGCGGGTCAGCAAGGGCTTCTGGCCCAAGATGCGGCGCACCGCCTCGAAGATTCCCTTCGCCGGCCAGGCCCTGTCGGTCTGGTTCGCCGCCTGCGATCCGGAGACGCCGACAGCGGCCAAGGGGCTGATGCTGGGGGCGCTGGCCTATTTCGTCCTGCCCATCGACGCCATTCCCGACATTTTCGCGGGGATCGGCTTCACCGACGACGCGGCGGTGATCGCGGCCCTGATCGCCACCCTCGGCGCCAATATCCGCAAGCGTCACAAGGATCAGGCGGCCGAGGCCCTGGCGCGGCTGCGGCAGGACTAGCTTTCCACCGTCACGACGACCTTGCCCATGACCGAGCGGTCGCCCAGCGCCTTGATCGCCTCGTGGGCGCGCTCCAGCGGGAAGGTCTGGCTGACCCGGGGTTTGATCTTGCCCTCGCTCCAGAAACGGAACAGATCGGCCATGTTGGACGCGTGGGCGGCCGGGTCACGCATCACCGCCGCGCCCCAGAAGACCCCGATCACCGACACCGACTTGAGCAGGGTCAGGTTCAGCGGCAGGGCCGGAATGCCCGCCGGGAAGCCGACCACCAGATAGCGGCCGTTCCAGTCCATGGCCCGCAGCGCCGGCTCGCAATAGTCGCCGCCCACCGCGTCATAGACCACGTCGGCGCCGTCGCGGCCCGAGGCCAGTTTGAACTCGCCCGACAGCTCCTTCTGCGCCGCCTTGTCCATCTTGCCGGTGGGATAGATCAGGCCGTTGTCGGCCCCGGCCTCGAGGGCGAACTGGACCTTGTCGTTGGTCGAGGCGGCGGCGATCACATGCGCCCCCATGGCCTTGCCCAGCTCGACGGCGGCCACCCCGACCCCGCCGGCGGCGCCCAGCACCAGCAGGCTCTCGCCCGCCTTCAGCCCGGCCCGATCCTTCAGGGCGTAATATGAGGTGCCGTAGGTCATCACCAGGGCGGCGGCGGTGTTGAAATCCATCTCGTCAGGGATCTTCATCACCGAGGCGGCGGGCACGGCCAGACGCTCGACCATGCCGCCCCAGCCTGGCACGGCGATGACGCGGTCGCCCTTGCGCACTGTGGTCACCCCCTCGCCGATGGCCTCGACCACGCCGGCGACCTCGCCGCCCGGCGAGAAGGGCCGCTGCGGCCTGAACTGGTATTTGTCCTCGATGATCAGGGTGTCGGGGAAGTTGACGCCTACGGCGCGGACCTCGATCACCACCTCGCCCTTGCCCGGCGTCGGATCCAGCACCTCCTCGACGACGAGGGTTTCGGGGCCGCCCGGGGCGGTGGAGAGGACTGCGCGCATGGAGAAGCTCTTTCGTGGGGAGCGCGCCGGTGGCGCGGACGTTGGCGGAAGGCTAATCAGCGTCCCGCCCGTTTGAAAGGGCGCAGGAGACAATCCCCCATGACGGCCCTGATCCTCCACGGCGGCGCGGGCGCGCGGCGCGAGCGCGACTACACCCGCGAGGTCGCGCATATGCGGCAGGTGGTCGAGGCGATGAAGGCGCGGCTGGACGCAGGGGCTTCGGCGCTGGATGTGGCGGTCGAGGCGACGGTCATGCTGGAGGATTCCGGCCTCTATGTCGCCGGGCGCGGGGCCTCGCCCAATCTGGCGGGGGCCTATGAGCTGGACGCCAGCCTGGTGGACGGCGCCACGCGCAAGGCCGGGGCGGTGGCGGCGCTGCAGGGCTTCCGCAACCCCGTCGTGGCCGCCCGGGCGGTGATGGACCGCACGCCGCACGTCATGCTGGTCGGCGAGGGGGCCTCGCTGTTCGCCCTCGACCAGGGGCTGGAGCCGATCGGGGACGAGGCGGCGTGGTTCACCCGCGCCGGTCAGGGCGAGGACAACCACCCGCCCGGGACCCTGGCCCACGGCACCGTCGGCTGCTGCGTGCTGGACGATCAGGGGCGGCTGGCGGCGGCGACCTCGACAGCGGGGGTCTTCGGCAAGATGCCGGGCCGGGTCGGCGACACTCCCATTCCGGGCGCCGGCAGCTGGGCCGACGGCCGGGTGGCGGTCTCGGCCACCGGCCAGGGCGAATATTTCATCCGCGTGGCGGCCTGCGCCCAGATCGGCTGGCGGGTCGAGGCGGGCCAGCCGCTGGCCGAGGCGGCCGCGGCCGTGATCGGCCAGATCGGCCAGCTGGGCGGCGACGGCGGGCTGATCGCCCTCGACCGCGAGGGGACCATCGCCCAGCCCTTCAACAGCCAGGGCATGAAGCGGGCCT
>CAZGPS010000307.1:0-2978 GCA_964527675.1 uncultured Brevundimonas sp.
CACGCGAAGAAGGCGGCCCAGGCCGGGGTCGACGGCCTGATCCTCGTCGCCAATGGCGCCGGCGGCCACGCCGGGGTGGTCAATCCCTTCGCCCTGGTCGAGGAGGTGCGGTCCTTTTACGACGGGACCATCATCCTGTCCGGCTGCCTGTCGACCGGGCGCGACGTCGCCGCCGCGACCATGATGGGCGCCGACTTCGCCTATATGGGCACCCGCTTCATCTCGACCACGGAATCGATGGCCCAAGGCGAATACAAGCAGATGATCGTCGACGCCGGCGCCAGCGACATCACCTACACCCCCGCCGTGTCGGGCATCCCGGCCAATTTCCTGACCCCCTCGCTCGTCGCCAACGGCATCGACCCCAAGTCCCTGCCCGAGCACAAGCTCGACATGGGCGAGGAGGCCCGGGCGTGGAAGACGGTCTGGTCCGCCGGCCAGGGCGCGGGCGCCGTGCATGATATTCTGCCTACGGAGCAACTTGTCGGCCGGCTTCGCGACGAATATGCAGAGGCCTGCGCCGTTTTCGACAAAAAGCGGTACTAGAGCGGCTCGCTTCCGGGCCCCTCCGGGCCTGACAGGAAGCGAAGCTTGATGATCCGAACCCTGACGACGACCGCCGCCGCGACCGCCGTTCTGGCCCTCGCCACGACCGCCGCCGCCCAGGATCCCGCGCCTTCGGCCGGCTCCTGGTCCTTCGTGGTCGGCGCCGCCACCGACAACCGCTCCAAGGGCCTTTCAAAATCCGACGGGGACCCCTTCGTCTGGGGCGAGGCCCAATGGGAGAGCGCCTCAGGCCTGTTCTACGCCGGGCCGTCGTTCGAGACGATCAAGGCGTCCGGCTCGGAGCTGGAGGTCGCGCTCGACGCCGGCGTCCGGCCCGAGTTCGCCGGTTTCGACTTCGACCTGAACGTCAAGCACAAGTGGCTGGTCGACGCCGATCCGGCCGCCGACGCCGATGCCTGGGAGTTCACCGCCGACATGAAGCGGTCGATCGGCCCGGCCAGCGGCCGTCTGCGCGCCCAGTATTCCCCCGACAGCACCGGCGGCACGGAAGCCTGGACCTGGGTCGAGGCCCAGCTCGGCTGGGACTTCACTGACCGCCTCTCCGCCTCCGCCGCCATCGGCCGTCGCGAGCAGGACAACAGCGTCGACTACACCGGCTACAACCTCGGCCTCTCCTACGCGGTGACCCGCAATCTCGAGGCCGACCTGCGCTGGCACGGCACGGATGCGGAGGTTCCCGGCGAACAATACGCCGATCGTCTGGTCGCGGGCCTCAGTCTCGCCTTCTAAGGCTCGCAATCCGGCCTCATCATGCCTATCTGAAGGGTATGACTCACAGACCCACCACCCTCGAACGCGCCTATGAACTCGCCCGCGAGGGTCGCTGCCGCACCGTCAGCGATATCAAGCAGGCCCTTTCGTCCGAAGGGTTCGAGCGCGTTCAGGACTCCCTCTACGGCCCGACCCTGAGCGCGGCCCTGCGCAAGCTGTGCCAGGAAAACTACGTCGCCCCTGACGAGCCGACCACTGAACAGCCCGCGGAAGACGCCGCAACCTGACCCCCTCGCCCGGGCCTTGATTTCGCCGCCAGAACCGTCCACAACTTCGCTGTCGATCTCTTTCTGCGAAACGCCACCCTCTGCTTTCGCACTGAGGTCTAGCCGCTCCTTTTAGACCCGACAGGCCTCCAGGGGCTGTTCCCTGAGGCCAACGCCAAACGGAGGTCTAATCATGGCTACCGGCACTGTGAAATGGTTCAACGGCACCAAGGGCTACGGCTTCATCCAGCCTGACGACGGCGGCAAGGACGTTTTCGTCCACATCTCGGCCGTCGAACAGGCGGGCCTGCGCGGCCTCGATGAAAACCAGAAGGTTTCCTACGAAATCGAGCGCGACAAGCGTTCGGGCAAGGAATCCGCTGGCCAGCTGAAGACCGAGGGCTGAGTTCAGGCGCCGGTCTCCGGCGCATGATTTCGAACGGCGGCGCGGCCTCGGCGGCGCCGCCGTTTTGCTGTCCGGGCCGCCCCTACGCACGAACCGCCGCGCCGGATCAGCCGGTGTGGCCAGTCGCCGCAAAGGTGATCCGCCCGCCCCGCCCCGTCGTCTCTGACCCTGAGCCGTATCAACGGCCGCTCAGGAGAGACACAATGACCTTCACCCCCCGCCGCACCCTGCTCGCCGCCGGCGTCGCCGCCTGCGCCATCCTCGCCGCCGCCTGCTCCCCCGCCGCGACCCCGCCCGCCTCGGAAGCGGCCGAGGCCGCCCCGATCGCCGCCGGTCAGGACGTCATGGTCGGCGGCGCCGCCATGTCCCCCGACAAGACCATCGTCCAGAACGCCGCCGCCTCGGCCGACCACACCACCCTGGTCGCGGCCGTGACCGCCGCCGGCCTGGTCGAGACCCTGTCCGGCCCGGGTCCGTTCACCGTCTTCGCCCCGACCAACGCCGCCTTCGCCAAACTGCCCGCCGGGACGGTCGAGAGCCTGGTTGAGCCCGCCAACAAGGCGACCCTGACGAAGATCCTCACCTATCATGTGGTCGCCGGTCGGGTGTCCGCCGCCCAGCTGATCGAGCAGATCAACGCCGGTGGCGGTCGCGCCGCCCTGACCACCGTCGAGGGCGGAACCCTCACCGCCTCGCTGCGTGGCGACTCCGTCATCCTGACCGACGGGAAGGGCGGAACCGCCACCGTCACCCAGGCCGACGTGTTCCAGTCCAATGGCGTCATTCACGTCACCGACGCCGTCTCCATGCCGGGCTGACGAAGGCTTCCGGGCCGTTCCTCATGGGGCGGCCCGGCGCTTTTCGACTCAGGCCCTTGCTATTGCCGCGCAAAGAGCCCACTTCAGGCTTCGTCGATCTCTTGCGAAACGCTGCTGCCCCTTTGCATCGCGCACCGAGGTCCAAAGCCGATCCATTCAGACCCGACAGGCCGATCCGGAACCTCTTCCGGCGGTCAACTGCTAGCGGAG
>CAZGPS010000308.1:0-1496 GCA_964527675.1 uncultured Brevundimonas sp.
CGACCGAAACCTGTTCCCGTCGCCGCCCTCCCCCTCCCGGGCGCGCCCGTGGTGGTGATGAAATTCGGCAGTTCCGTGCTGGCCAGTCCGGCCGACGCGCCGGCCGTCGCCTCCGACATCTATGCCGAGGTCCGGCGCGGCCGCCGGGTCGTCGCCGTAGTCTCGGCCTTCGCCAGCGAGACCGACCGGTTGCTGGCCGAGGCGCGCCTGCTCGGTCTGGCCCACGACAATCCCCTGCTGCCCGCCTATGTCGTCCAGGGCGAGGAGCGGTCAGCGGCGCTGACGGCCCTGGCCTGCGACCGGATCGGACTGGACGCCGCGACCCTGACTGTCCGCGAGCTCGGCATCCTCGCCGAGGGGCCGTGCGAGCATGCCCGCCCCGTGGCCCTCGACCGCGCCGCGCTGGAACGGGCGCTGGAACGGCATGAGGTGGTGGTCGTGCCGGGCTTCGGCGCTGTCGGCCCCGATGGCCGGGCCGTGCTGCTGGGCCGGGGCGGGTCGGACCTGACGGCCCTGTTTCTCGCCGCCGAACTGGGCCTCGACCATGTGCAACTGGTGAAGGACGTCGACGGCCTCTATGACCGCGACCCCAACGCCGACCCGGACGCGCGCCGCTACGACCAGGCCAGCTGGTCCGAGGCCAAGGCCCTGGGCGGCGGCCTGGTGCAGCCGGACGCCCTTGACCTGGCCGAGACGCGGCGGCTGTGCGTCGAGGTCCGTAACCATGCCGACGGCCACCGCACGGCGATCGGGGCCGAGGGCGCACCGCCGCGCCGCGTGCCGCCGCGCCGGCGGCTGAAGGTCGCCGTGGCCGGTTGCGGCGTTGTCGGCGGCGGGGCCCTGTCGCGCCTGCTCGGCGACGCCCGGGTCGAGGTCGTCGGCGTGCTGGTTCGCGATCCGGCCAAGGCCCGCGACATTCCCGGCTTCCCGGCCGACGCGCTCGCGCCGCTGCTCGTGGACAATGCCGAGGCCCTGCTGGGCCGCGGGCCGGACATCCTGCTGGAAGCCCTGTCCGAGGCGGAGGCCGGTCACGCCGTGATCCGCGCGGCGCTGGAGCGCGGCGTCGATGTGGCGAGCGCCAACAAGCAGGCGGTCAGCCGCGACCCGGCCGGCCTGCTGGCCCTGGCCGAGGCGCATGAGGCGAAACTGCTGTGGTCGGCGTCGATCGGCGGCGGTGCGCCCATGGTCGAGACCCTGCGCGCGGCCCGCGCCGAGGGCCCGGTCACGGGGTTCGAGGCGGTGTTGAACGGCACGGTCAACTTCATGCTCGAACGCCTCGGCGCCGGGGCGTCCTTCGAAGACGCCCTGGCCGAGGCGCGGGCGGCGGGATTCGCCGAGGAGGATCCGTCCTCGGACCTCGAGGGCCTCGACGCCGCGGCCAAGGTGCGGCTGCTGGCGTTCGAAGCCTTCGGCCTGATGCCGGACGAGGCGGATATCCCGCGCGACGTGCTCTCGCCCGACGCGCCGCCGCCCCTCGGCGCGCGCCCGGGCCGAGG
>CAZGPS010000308.1:1506-2971 GCA_964527675.1 uncultured Brevundimonas sp.
GGGCACGCCCGTGCTCGCGACGACCGCGACGGCCAACGGCCGGGTCGTCGCCGAGGTTCGCCTGGTCGCTGGCGCGCTGGATCCCCTGTTCGCCGGGCTGAACGGAGAGCGCAACGCCTTGAAGGTCACCGGCGCGGATGGATCGGCGGTGCGATGCCGGGGGCGGGGCGCCGGCCGCTGGGCCACGGCCGAAAGCCTGCTGGCCGATCTCGCCGAGCTCGCCGCCCGCCGCTTCGCCCTGCTGGACGCCTGACATGGCCGTGTTCACGCCCGTGGAAGAGGCCGAGGCCGAACCCTTCATTAGCCGCTTCGGCGTCGGGCCGCTGCGCGCCCTGACGCCGATCGCCGAAGGGGTGGAGAACACCAACTACCGTCTGGAGACCGATCAGGGGCAGTTCGTCCTGACCCTGTTCGAGGGCCGGACGGACGAGACCGCCCTGCCCTTCTGCCTCGGCCTGACCCGGCACGCGGCGGAGCGCGGCCTGCCCTGCGCCCGGGCGCTTGTCGACGCGGACGGCCAGTCGATCGGGCGGCTGAACGGCCGGCCCGCCGCCATTCTCGACTGGCTGCCCGGCGTCGCGAAGACCGAGCCGTCCCTCGCCGATCAGGCCGCGGCCGGCGCCCTGCTCGCCCGGCTGCATCTGGCCGCCGCCGACTATCCCGCGGTGCGGGCCAATCCCGTGGGCCCCGCCACCCGCCGGGCGCTGTTCGAGCGGTGCGTCACGCGCGCCGCCGGCGCCGATCGGCGACTGCTGGAGCGGCTGGCGCCTTGGGTCGCGAAGGACGCGCCCGACCCGGCCGCCAGCCTGCCGCGCGGTCCCATCCACGCCGACTATTTCCCTGACAACCTGCTGTTCGACGGCGCCACGCCCAGCGGCCTGATCGACTTCTATTTCGCCTGCGTCGACGCCTTCGCCTACGACCTCGCCATCGCCCTGTCGGCCTGGGGCTTCGACCCCCAGGGCGCGCCGCTGCCCGCCGCGCTGAACGCCTTCCAGGCCGGCTATGAATCGGTCCGGCCGCTCAGCCCCGCCGAGCGGGCCGCGCTACCGGAGCTGGGCGCCGTCGCCGCCGTGCGCTTCACCCTGACCCGTCTGCACGACCGGCTGTTCCACGACCCGGCGGCCCTGGTCACGCCCAAGGATCCCGCCCCCTTCCTGCGCCGGCTCGACTGGTGGACCGGCGCGGCGCTGGCGGCCTGATCAGCGGGATCCGATCGCGGAAAGCACGGCTCCCAGCGTGGGTTCGACGGTCTCGAACCGCTCCGTGCGACCTTCCAGCCCCTCAAGCTGCGGCGGCCGCTCCGGCGGGCAGCCGAGCGCGGCCTCGACCGCTTCCGGAAATTTGGCGGGATGGGCGGTCGACAGGGCGACCACCGGGCCGGCCGAAGCGTCCAGCCGCCGCGCCGCGTGCAGGGCCACGGCCGTGTGCGGACAGATCACACGGCCGCCGTCAGCCCCGGTCC
>CAZGPS010000309.1:0-2967 GCA_964527675.1 uncultured Brevundimonas sp.
TAGGCGGCGGCGTGCGACTTGTTGAAGCCGTAGCCGGCGAATTTGGCCACCAGATCGAAGATGCCGCCGGACTGCTCTTCCGGCACGCCCTTTTCCGAGGCGCCCTTGATGAAGCGCGCCCGCTGGAAATCCATCTCCTCCTTCTTCTTCTTGCCCATGGCGCGGCGAAGAAGGTCGGCCTCGCCGAGGCTGTAGCCGGCCAGGACCTGGGCGATCTTCATCACCTGCTCCTGGTAGATGATGACGCCATAGGTCTCGGTCAGCACCTCCTTGAGCGAAGGGTGGAGGTAGTCGACGTCCTGCCGGCCGAACTTTCGATCGATGTAGGTGTCGATCATCTCCATCGGCCCGGGCCGGTAGAGGGAAATCAGGGCGGTGATCTCCTCGATCGAGCCGCAGCGCATCTTGCGCAGGGTGTCGCGCATGCCCTGGGATTCCAGCTGGAACACGCCGACGGTCTGGCCCGAGGCCATCAGCTCATAGGTGCGGGCGTCGTCGAGCGGCAGGCCGTTCCAGTCCGGGGCGGCGCCGCGCCGCTCCAGATACTGGCGGGCGCGGTCCAGCACGGTCAGGGTCTTGAGGCCGAGGAAGTCGAACTTCACCAGACCGGCGGCCTCGACCCATTTCATGTTGAACTGGCTGGCCGGGATGGTCGAGCGCGGGTCCTGGTACAGGGGCGCGAGCTCGATCAGGGGGCGGTCGCCGATGACGATGCCGGCGGCGTGGGTCGAGGCGTTGCGGTACAGCCCCTCCAGCTCCAGCGCCGTCTCCAGCAGGGCGGCGACATTGGCGTCGCTGTCGCGCGCCTCCTTCAGCCGCGGCTCCAGCTCGATGGCCTGGGCGAGGGTGACCGGGTTGGCGGGGTTGGCCGGCACCATCTTGGCGAGGCGGTCGACCTGGCCGAGCGGCATCTGCAGCACCCGGCCGACGTCGCGCAGCACGGCCCGCGCCTGCAGGGTGCCGAAGGTGATGATCTGCGCCACCCGGTCCTTGCCGTAGCGGTCCTGGACGTAGTCGATCACCTCTTCCCGCCGCTCCTGGCAGAAGTCGATGTCGAAGTCGGGCATGGAGACCCGTTCGGGGTTGAGGAAGCGCTCGAACAGCAGGCCGAAGCGCAAGGGATCAAGGTCGGTGATGGTCAGGGCCCAGGCGACCAGCGAGCCGGCCCCGGAGCCGCGCCCCGGCCCCACGGGGATGCCGTGGGTCTTGGCCCATTTGATGAAGTCCGAGACGATCAGGAAATAGCCGGGGAAGCCCATCTGCTGGATGATGCCGACCTCCCATTCGAGGCGGGTCCAGTACTCCTCCTCGGGCGCGGCCGGGGTGACGGCGCGCAGCCGCTCCTTCAGCCCCTCGCGGGCCTGGTGCATCAGTTCGTCGGGTTCGGAACGGCCGTCGCCGGCGTCGAAGCGCGGCAGGATGGGCGCGCGAGTCGGGGCGAGGAAGGCGCAGCGGCGGGCGATCTCGAGGGTGGCGTCGCAGGCCTCGGGCAGGTCGACGAACAGCTGGCGCATGGCCGGAGCGGTCTTGAACCAGTGCTCGCCGGTGATGCGGCGGCGGTCCTCCTGGCCGGTGAAGGCGCCGTCGGCGATGCACAGCAGGGCGTCGTGGCTCTTGGCCTGGGCGGCGCGGGCGTAGTGGACGTCGTTGGTGGCCACGAGCGGAACGTCGTGGGCATAGGCCCAGTCGACGAGGGCGCGCTCGGCCTGTTGTTCGGAGGCGAGGCCGTGGCGCTGCAGCTCGACATAGAAGCGGTCGCCGAAGGCCTCGCGCATGGCCTCGAGGGCGGCGGCGGCTTCGGCCGGCTTGCCCTGGACCAGCAGGGGATCGACCGGCCCGTCGGGGCCGCCGGAGAGCAGGATCAGGCCCTCTGAGCGCGCCGCCACCATCTCCCACGGCACGCTGGGCTCGTCCATCGATCCGGCGTCGAGGAAGGCCGAGGACGACAGGGCCGACAGGTTGAGCCAGCCGGCTTCGTTCTGGACCAGCACCACGACGGTCGGGACCCTGGCCCAGCGCTCGTTGATCTTGCCGCCGATGCCGGTGACCGGCAGGGCGCAGGCGATCAGCGGCTGGACCCCCGCCGATTTCGCCGCCTCACTGAACTCCAGGGCCCCGAACAGATTGGCCCGGTCGGCGACGCCCACCGCCGGCATGCCCGCATCGGCCGCCAGCACCGGGACCTTGCCCGCCTTGATCGCCCCTTCCAGCAGCGAATAGGCCGAACGGACCCGCAGGTGGATGAAGCCCTGGCTGTTCAGCGTGTCGGTCAAACCGGGTCGTGTCCTTCAACGGGGGCGGGCCCTGTTGTGAACCGAGTCTCACATCCCGGGGGCTCCGAACACCGCAAAGGCGCGACGGCCGCGCGACGCGGGGGACCATCTGTGGATAGGGATCCAGGGCGCGGGAATAACACCCGGGTAAAACCAGAAAGAACCGTCCGAAGCGTCCGAAGCGTTCCGATCATCCGCCCAAACCCTTGATTCCATTGGGCCGTCCCGATCATGACCGGCGACCGCGAGTCCGGACTCAGGCCGCCGTGGTCAGCAACGCCGCCTGCCACATGACCCAGACGAAGCCGCCGCACGACGCCAGCGACATCAAATCCCGAATCCAACGCGCCATGATGGCCCTCCCTTGAAGCGTGTTCCTGTAATGTTCTATGTTCTTGTTTGGTTCCCGTCAAGACCTGGCCCCTTGACCGGGGCGGGATGCGCGACCGCCCGTCGGCGCCTATGTGGAACGCGAGACCTCGCCACGCCGGAACCGCAGCCATGCCCCGTCGCCGCCCCCTGCTCGCCCTCGTCGCCCTGCTGGGCGCCTGTTCGCCGGCGCCGCCGGCCCCGGCCGGGTCCCCGCCCCCGCCGGGAAGCCAGACGGCGGTGTTCGCGGGGGGCTGCTTCTGGTCGTCCGAGAAGGCGTTCGAGAATGTGCGCGGCGTCAGTTCGGTGTTTTCGGGCTTCGCCG
>CAZGPS010000310.1:0-2957 GCA_964527675.1 uncultured Brevundimonas sp.
ACATTGAACGAGGCCCGCATCTGCCGGACCAGATCATAGGGCGCGAAGCTCGAGGTGATCCGCGCCGCGTGAAACAGCGTCTCCTGCGCGTCCCCGTGCCCGTTCTCGGCCACCTCGACGCCCAGTTCGCGCAACAGCCGGCCGAGGAATTTCGTATCCGCGAGGCGCGGCATGTTGGTCAGGCGCAGCGGCTGATCGGTCAGGATCGAGGCGGCCATCAGCTTGAGGGCGGAATTCTTGGCGCCGCTGATCGGAATGATTCCGTTCAGCCGGGCGCCGCCTTGGATGGCGATGCTGTCCATGTCGTCTCTACAGACCGGCGCGGGTGCGCCGGGGGCCGGCTATCTAGCCCGGACAGCCGGTGTTGCGAAAGGCCATCCGTCGGCGGCGACCGATGACATTCAGTTGCTCGGCTTTGCGGGCATCGCTGCGCGCGCCGCCGCCTTGCGGCGCTTGAGGTTGGACCTGAGCGCCGTCGCCAGCCGCTGCGCCCGTGCGGTGGCCGGCGTCTTCGGCGGCGCCAGCGGATCCGGCAGGCTGGCCGGCAGCTCGGGAAGCGGCGCTGGGCTCTTCGACTCATCCATAGGGCGATGAGACCCGCCGCCAACCTTTTTCGCAAGCAGGGGAATTCGGGCTTTCCCCTTTGTCCCCGGTTGGCTATACGGCCGCTTCCTCAGTTTCCGCCGCCGTAGCTCAGTGGTAGAGCGCATCCTTGGTAAGGCTGAGGTCGTGGGTTCGATTCCCCCCGGCGGCACCACTCTGAACAAGGGCCCGATCCCCCGGATCGGGCCTTTTGTTATGGCTGATCCGGTTGTTGCGAGCCGGCGTCCGGGCGACGGCGCGGCCTCTCCTCGCCGGCGCCCGCCCATTCTCCATAGCCATGGATCACGCTCGTCCGGGACCGGCCGTAGGAGGACGGGCCGCCATAGCCGTCATAGCCGTATCCGTCGTAGCCATAGCCGTCGTGGCCGTATCCATACGGATAGCCGTTCTCGACCTGGCGATAGCGGAGATCGAGGCGGCCGTTCTCGCCGATCGGCAGGGACATGGCGACGCCGTAGTCGCGATAGCCGCCGGTGCCCACGCCGACGCTGATCTCTCCATGGGGCTGGCGGTCGTCCCGCCATGCCGGCGCGCCATCGAACGGCGCGGGCTCGGCGGCGCGGGCGGCCAGCCATTGGGCGATCTGCTCGTCGGTGGTCAGGCCGTTGAGGGCGGTCTGCGGCGGCGGCGGGCGCGTCGTCGTCGGCTCCACGGCGACCGCCCCGTCCAGCGCCACCGGGGTGGCGGGCGCGGTGGCCACGACGCCGTCCTGCGGATCGGCGGGATTTCCGGATGTCTGCGGAGACGTCAGCACCGCGGACATCAGCAAGGCGGTGATCAGCATGGGCTCGACTCCTGCACAGCCGTCACCCTAGCCCCAAATGCGGCCAAGGTCAGGCCGCACCGTCGCCACGCCGCAATGGATCGGGCAGCGCCTCTCCCGCCGGGAAGAAGGACAGGGCCACGGAATTGATGCAGTAGCGCAGCCCGCCCGGCGGGGGACCATCGGGAAACACATGGCCCTGATGGCTGTCGCAGCGGGCGCAGCGGGTCTCTGTCCGGGTCATGCCGTGCGACCGGTCGGTGATCGCCTTCACATGGGTCGGATCGACCGGCTCGGTGAAGCTGGGCCAGCCCGTGCCGCTCTCGAACTTGGTCCCGGTGCGGAACAGCGGCAGACCGCATTCACGACAGCAGAACACCCCGGCGCGCTTCTCGCCCAGCAGCGTGCCGCAGAACGGCGCCTCGGTGCCGTGGGCCAGCAGGACCCGCTTCTCTTCCGGCGACAGATCGGCCTCCAGCCGAGCCCGCTCGGCCTCGTCGGGCGGGGTCAGGTCGAAACCGGAGGGTGAGCGAAGGGTCGGAGCGATGTCGGTCATGCCCCAAAATAGGAAGGGCCGGACGAGGGTTCCACCCCGCCCGGCCCTGAAGTCCTCGCCCGCGCTGGCGCGAGGCGCGACAGCCCTTACTGGAACATCGACCCGACCCAGGTCCGGACGGCGTTCTCGTCGACCGGATCGCCCGTGTAGACGAGGCCCTGCGCCGGGGTGAACGGCTGGTTGTTGCCGCGCTGGCGCGAGGTCCAGGCCTTGTGACCATAGCTCAGGTCCGCGTAGGACGACGGCAGGCGCTGGACCGTCTGCTCGATGAAGATCGAGTCGGCGGCCGTGGTCGATCCGGCGATGCGGACGTTCGGCAGACGGCTGACCAGGTCGAGGGTGTCGAGGCAACCGCCCGAGCAGCCGGCGTCGACCAGCACCACGACCGGGCCCTGGACGGGGTTGGCCGCACTGGCGTCGGCGACTGTCGCCGCCTGCGGCTGGGTGAAGCTGGTCTGGCCAGCGGCGATGGCGGCGTCGAAGGCGGCCAGCACGGCCTCGGTCTGGGCGATGACCTCCGGCGCCTCATAGACGAAGCGGGCGTCCTGCTTCATCCGCCCGATGACGTCGGCGTACCACTGACGATTCTCCGGGGTGGCGCGATAGGTGAAGTCGCCGCCCGTCGGCTGGCGGCTCTGGGTGAATTCCGAGCTCCAGATGCGGTTCAGCACGCCATAGCCGCGAGCCGTCGAACCCAGATTTGAGGCGCCGCTTCCGCCGCGCAGGTCCAGCACGAAGCCTTGCGGGCCCTGGATCGCGGCCAGTTGACCCTGCAGTTGCGCGTTGAAGGCGTCCCAGCCGGCGTCATCGGCGAACGAATGGACGTGGATCCACGGACGACCGTTGACGGTCTCGAGCGCCAGCGGCGTCGGGCCGGGCGTGTACAGGGTGGCGCGGTAGGCCGCTTCAAGGTTCGCCGGATCGACCGGCACCGGCTTCAGCTCATAGTCACGCTCGCGCCGCCCGACGCGGAATTTGCAGGTCGAGGGCGTGCCGCCGGCATAGGGGTTGTTGCGGTTCCACAGCAGATAGGGG
>CAZGPS010000311.1:0-2938 GCA_964527675.1 uncultured Brevundimonas sp.
TCGGCGGAAACGGCGGTGAGGGAAGAGGTCACTGTGAAATCAGCCTCTCTGATAGTGAATATGGCGGCCCTCATACGCCCAATGGGCGCGAAAGGGCAGGTGGCGCGCATCGGACCTTTGGTCCACCGTCAGTCCTGCGGGATGACGGCCCGGATGACGCGCGCGGACGAAGGGCGGCCGGCGATGCCGCGCCGGGGATCGACCACGACGCGCAGGTCGCCGCTGGAATAGGTCACGCTCGCGCGCGGGCCTTCGACCACGGTGATGCTGCGCAGCCGGTCCAGAAAGGGGCGGGCGCTGGGCGAACGGGCGATGCGGACCACGGCGTCGGTGGTGACGATCAGGGCCTCGATGCACAGGGCCTCGGATTCCTCGCCGAAGACGTTGATGCGGACCAGGCGGCCCATGGCCTCTGACACCAGGCTGCTGCGCCGGGTCATCAGGTTGAACATCTGCACCGGGCCGAGCGAGGGCGGCTCCAGGCTGACGGGCGGCCCGGCCAGGCTGACCGGCGAGCCGCCGGGCGTGCGCGTCGTATAGACGGTGATGCCGCCGCCGGCGGTGACGCGCAGCACCTGATCGCCGGCGTCGTTGCGATAGATGGTGTCGCCGCGCGGCGCCGAGGACGGGCGCAGGGCCCAGGTCTCCGTCGAACGCTCGAACCGCAGCAGGGTCAGCGACCCGGCCTGATCCAGCACAAAGGCCTGCCCCGCTTCGGAGACATAGCGTCCGGGCGGCGGGGTGGTGCGGATGACCGACTGGTCGCGGATGGCGCGGCTTTGCTCGGCCTGGGCGTTGGAGCGCAGCTGGGCCTCGGCTTCGCCCGGCGCCATGCCGCAGGCCAGGACGACGGCCAGCCCGGCCGTGGCCCCGCTGCGGCGCCAGGAGCGCGCGCAGACGCTCCCCGCGACACGAGGCGTCGCGAGGACGACAGGCGGCTTCTCCGCCACGGCTTGGACCGCAGACCTCATGCCTTCAGAGGTGATATGCCCGCACGGCGGATTTTGGGCGAACGCAGCTTATCCAACCAGGTACTGCCCGCCGTTGAGCGACAGGGTGCACCCTGTGACATATCCGGCACGCTCGCCCGACAGCCACGACACCATGTCGGCGATCTCCTCGCCCTTGCCCAGGCGGCCGACGGGAATCTGGGCCACGATGGCGTCCAGCACCTTCTGATCCATCGCCCCCACCATTTCGGTGTCGATATAGCCCGGCGCGATGCAGTTGACGGTCACGCCCTTGCGCGCGTTCTCCAGCGCCAGCGCCTTGGTGAAGCCGATCATGCCGGCCTTGGCGGCGGAATAGTTGGTCTGGCCGATCTGGCCCTTCTGGCCGTTGATCGAGGAGATGTTGACGATGCGGCCGAAGCCCCGGTCGCGCATGCCGTTGATCACCTGGCGCGTCATGTTGAACACGCTGTCCATATTGACGCGGATCACGTCGGACCACTGATCGGCGCTCATCTTGTGGAAGAAGCCGTCGCGGGTGATGCCGGCGTTGTTGACCAGCACGTCGATGGGGCCGAAGCGGTCCTCCACTTCCTTGACCGCCCGTTCGCAGTCCTCGAACGAGCCGACGTTGCCCTTCACCACCATGACGCCCAGCTCGCGCGCGGTGGCCTCTGCGGCCTCGGTGTTGCCGGAATAGCCGGCCGCGACCTGCAGCCCGTCTTCCTTCAGTCGCTGAACGATCGCCTTGCCGATGCCCCGGGTGCCCCCGGTGACGAATGCGGTACGCGTCATGACGTCTCCCTGTCCTGTGCGGCGGCCGTCGTGGTCGCGACGCCGTCCGCCTCCCTTGCCGACAGCCTTAGCGCGGCTGGCGGCGAACGAGAAGACGGGGTTACGCCGTCGCGGCCATACGGCTCATGTCGATGACGAAGCGGTAGCGCACGTCCGACCGCTCCATCCGTTCATAAGCTTGGTTGATCTGGTCGGGGGCGATCACTTCAATATCGCACACGATCCCGTGTTCGCCGCAGAAGTCGAGCATCTCCTGCGTCTCGCGGATTCCGCCGATCAGCGAGCCGGCGATGCGGCGCCGCCGCCACAGCAGGGGCATGGCGAAGACCGGCAGCCCCTCGGTCGTCAGCCCCAGCATGACCATGGTCCCGTCGCGCGCCAGCAGATTGACGTGGCTGGCGATCTCATGCGTGGCCGAGACGGTGTTGATGATCAGGTCGAACTGCTCGGCCGCCGCCTTCATGGCGTCTGCGTCCGAGTTGATCAGGAAATGCCGGGCGCCCATCCGCTCGGCGTCGGCATTCTTGCGGTCCGAGGTCGACAGCACCGTCACTTCGGCGCCCAGGGCGGCGGCCAGTTTGACCGCCATATGGCCCAGGCCCCCCAGGCCGATCACCGCCACCTTCGACCCCGGTCCCACGCCCCAGGTCTTCAGCGGCGACCAGGTGGTCACCCCGGCGCACAACAGCGGCGCCGCCGCATCCAGCGGCAGGCTGTCAGGGATCTTCAGCACAAAGGCCTGGTCCACGGTGATGCGATCGGAATAGCCGCCCTGGGTGATCGTCTGGCCGACGCCTGCGCCCTTCGGATCGCGCGAGCCGTAGGTCTGGGTCATGCCCGGTTCGCAATACTGCTCCAGCCCCTCGCGGCAGGCCGAACAGGTGCGGCAGCTGTCGACCATGCAGCCGACGCCGACGCGGTCGCCTTCCTTGAAGCGCGTGACGTTCGCGCCCACCGCCGTCACCACCCCGGCGATCTCGTGGCCCGGCACGATGGGATAGCGCGTCCCGCCCATGTCGTTCTTCACCACATGCAGGTCCGAGTGGCAGACGCCGCAGTATTTGATCTCGATCGCCACGTCGTCCGGCCCCGGATCGCGCCGTTCGAAGCTATAGGGGCCCAGCGGCTGGTCGGCGGCGGTGGCGGCGAAGGCGCGTGTGGGAATGGGCATGGGGTTCAGTCCTTCAACTTGG
>CAZGPS010000312.1:0-2927 GCA_964527675.1 uncultured Brevundimonas sp.
GGCGGCCTGCATGGTGCGCGGCTCGCCCCGCATATGCATCAGGACGACGTCGCAGCCGAGTTCGGCGGCGATCCCGAGACTGTCGGGGGCGTAGCCGAGGGCGCTGACGTCGTTCCACATCGTCGCCCCGGCGGCGACGGCGGCGCGGGCGACCCCGGGCTTCATCGTGTCGATGCTGATCGGGCCGGCCCAGCGGGCGCGCAGACCCTCGATGACGGGGATGACGCGGGCGAGCTCCTCGGCGGCCTCGACGGGGTCGGCGCCCGGGCGGGTGCTTTCACCGCCGACGTCCAGGAAGTCGGCGCCCTCGTCGATCAGGCGCAGGCCGTAGGCGACGGCGGCCTTCGGTTTCACCAGATGTCCACCGTCGGAGAAGCTGTCGGGGGTGACGTTGACGATGCCCATGACGCGCACCGGTCCTGGCCGGGGCTTCTCGCCGAAGATCACATCCAGCGTCTTGCTGAGGAAGCGCGAACCGCTCAATCCTTGCCTCCGATCAGGGCGCCGATGGCCTCGAGATAGGCGGCGAAGGCCTGGCGGCCGGCGAGGGTGATGGAGACGCGGGTCAGGGGCTTGTTGTTGACGAAGCTCTTGGCGATGGCGACGTAGCCGGCCTCCTCCAGCTTCTTGAGGTGGACGGAGAGATTGCCCTGGGTGGCCTCGAGCACGGTCTTGAGTTCGGTGAAGTCGGCGCTTTCGGCGTCCGACAGATAGACCATGATCCCCAGCCGCATGCGGCCGTGGATGACCTCGTCGATGCGTCCGAGATCGGCCAGGCCCATGGCTCAGGCCGCCTTCGATCCGGCGCGGGCGTCGCGCACCATGATCCAGCCCGGCAGGGCGAACAGGGCGAACAGGGCCACGGTGCAGACGCCGAGGTACCATTCGGGCTGACGCACCAGCAGGCCCAGCGCCACGGCGGTGAGCCAGCCGCCGACCGAGCAGGCCAGCATCCACGGCTTCCGCTTCAGGCTGAAGGCGACGTACCAGGCGGCGGCCTGCAGGGCGAAGATGACGGCGGGATAGTAGAGCCAGATGGCGAAGTCCCCGTCGCGGGCGGCGCCGAAGCCGAAGATCAGGATCACCGCCAGATTGGCCATGCCGGTGGCGCTGAAGGCGGCGTTGAGGGCGCGGGTCGCCATCGGCCCGCGGGCGCCGGTGACGCCGTCCCGTCTGTCGCGGCGAATGGCCCAGCCCAGCACGACGAAAAAGCTGAGACTGACGCCGACGACGAAGGCGAGATTGGCGAGATCGGGCCAGCGGACGACGCCCGTGGCCTGTCCCACGTGGAACAGGCACTGCAGGCCGTAGAGCAGGCCTCCCGCCAGATAGGCGACGCCGAGGGTGAGGTGCGGCCGGCCGCCGCCCTCGACGATCGAGCGCATGAAGGCGAGGTCGTCCTCGGGGGAATGCAGGCGGGGCCTGGCGGGCTTTGCGGACATGGGGGCGATTCTCCGGAACCGGCTCGTCCCGGTTGGGTGGACGAGTCGGTCTGGCGTGGCAAGCTATTCAGCTGGCAGGGGCGCGGCTTCGGGACGGCGGCGCCACGGGATGCGACGGCCGTTGAGACCCTTGCCGATGAAGGTGTGGCGGACCAGCAGCTCGTAGCTGAGCAGGGAGACGGCCATGACGCCGAGGACGACGCCGGTCAGCTTGCCCCACCACGGCAGGGGGGCGTCGAGCATCAGGACCTGGCCGGCCATGACCAGCGGCAGGTGGACGATGTAGATCCAGTAGGAGGCGTCGGCGAGGTAGCGGCGCACGGCGCTGTAGCCGGACAGGAAGCGCAGGGCGAGCGCCGTCAGGGCGAGGGTCGAGGCGAAGACGGCGAAGGCGTAGACGCAGGCCGCGCCGGCCTTGAGCGAGGGATCGGTCAGCGGGACCAGCTCGGGGACCGGGCCGCCGGACAGGACGAGGGCCCCGCTGCCGGCGCCGAGGGCCATGACGGTGAAGACCGGCCACAGGCGCTCGATGCGCCCCAGCAGGTCGCGGCGGCGGTCGAGCAGGACGCCGACGGCGAAGGCGGTTCCGAAGGCGGTGACGGCGGCGATGTTGGGGACGAAGCCCTTGTCCGGCGTCGGGATGCCGAAGAAGGCGTACCAGTCGGGCGTGAGCCACAGGGCGAGAGCCAGGGGGGCGGCGAGGACGGCCGGCGTCCACGGGCCGATCAGGGCGCCGGTCATCCGGTCGAGGCCGCGACCGACGGCGCCGTCGCGATCGAAGGCGGCGAAGGGGGCGCGGAGCAGCAGGAAGGCGGCGTAGAACAGCAGCAGCACCCAGAGGAACCACAGGTGCAGCAGGGGGAAGGTCTCGAGCGTCAGCGGCGGCGGCGGCGGGCCGTCGGTGGGGATGACGCCGCCGTTGTCGAGCGCCGCCTTCCAGACGATGACGGCGATGAAGGCGGGGAAGACGACCCACCAGAGGCCGAACAGCGGGCCGGCGATGCGGCCGAGCCGGTCCCTGATGAAGCCCCAGGTCCCGCGGCGGCCGAGCAGCATGTGGGCGAACAGGCCGGCGATCAGGAAGAAGGTGGTCATCCGGAACAGGTGGATGGCGAAGAACAGGACGGAGGCGACCGGCGAGGTCCGGTCGTCCGGGAACAGCCAGATCGGCGGCTGCATGTAGTTCATCGAGGCGTGCAGGACGACGCCGAGCAGCAGCGCGCCGCCCCTCAGGGCGTCGAGGCCGTGCAGGCGGTCGGGCTGGGTGGACGGGTTGGCGGACATGGATCTCTCCCCTCTGGGTGAAACCGATCTACGTCAGACTTGTTTGACTTGCAAACTAGTCTTTGACGGATTGCCGAAGGCAGGGAGGAGGGTGCGGGGCGGCCGGGCCTCGCCCGGTGCTTTGATTTAATACCGTTTCGACGAGACAGGCCGCCCCGCGCAGTCGTTTTCCACACGCCCTCCGACTGGCGGCCCTGAGGT
>CAZGPS010000313.1:0-2917 GCA_964527675.1 uncultured Brevundimonas sp.
CGCTACAATCGCGAGACGCTGGAAATCGTCTTCAAGGGCAAGTCGATCAGCGACGTCCTCGACATGACGGTCGAGGAGTCCGCCTCCTTCTTCAAGGCCGTGCCGTCGATCCGCGACAGGATGCTGACCCTGAACCGGGTCGGCCTCGGCTACGTCAAGGTCGGGCAGTCGGCGACGACCCTGTCGGGCGGCGAGGCCCAGCGGGTCAAGCTCTCCAAGGAGCTGTCGAAGCGCGCCACCGGCAAGACCCTCTACATCCTCGACGAGCCCACCACGGGCCTGCATTTCGAGGACATTCGCAAACTGCTGGAGGTGCTCCAGGAGCTGGTCGACAACGGCAACACCATCGTCGTCATCGAGCACAATCTCGACGTCATCAAGGTGGCCGACTGGCTGCTCGACTTCGGCCCCGAGGGCGGCGACGGCGGCGGCGAGATCGTCGCGGTCGGCACGCCTGAGCAGGTCGCCGCCAATCCGAAGAGCTGGACCGGCAAATATCTCAAGGAGGTCCTCGACCGCCACGAGGTTCGCCGCAAGGCGCGGGTGGCGGCGCTGTCCGTCGGCGACGCGGCAGCGCCGGCCAGGCCTGCACGGGCGAAAAAACGGGCCTGAGACCTCGACGTCAGGCGGTGGGCGTCTCCGCCCCCAGCCCCTTGATGTCCCGGTAGGCGCCCGCGAAGGGCGCGTACATGACCCCGACGACGAGGGCATAGACCACCGCCTCGGCCAGGGCCGAGGCGATGACCCAGGGGTTGCTGATGTCGAGCGCCGCTCGCAGCACCTCGGGATCTTCAGACGTGCCGAACGACCATCCGCCCTGGCCGGTCATCAGGGACAGCGGCATGGTCACGATCGCCGAGAGGAGCTGGACGACCAGAACCATGACGAGGGCGATTACGGCCATGCCGAACAGCGGCCAGAAACGGCCGCGGGTGAGGCTGAACGAATCGAAGAAGGCGAACCGGTTCTCGGCCACGGTGATGGGGACGGCGAGGCTCAGACGCACGGCGAGCCAGATGATCGCGGCGACGCCGGCCAGGCCGCCGAGAACCACGAACAGCCACAGCCAGTTGAGCTCGCTCGCGCCGGCAATGCCGGCCAGAATGGCGACGAGGACGAACACGACCATCCAGGCGAATGTCAGCAGAAGGCCCAGGACCAGGGTGACGACGAACACCCGGACCTCGTCCATCCCCAGCCGGAGATAGCCGAAGCCTCCGGCGCGTGGGTTCAGCACGGCGCGAGCGACCGCGGCCATCAGCATGGCGCTGACGATCAGCGACACGGGCAGAAGCCAGGCGAGACTGAGAATCACCTCCCCGAAATCCTGAAACACCGCCATCACCTCGGCGGGGGTGGGCGTCGGGCTGGCGTTCTCCAGCGCCTCGGCCCGTTCGCTCCACGCGATCATGGGCTCGACGGCGTTCGACATGGCGAAGACGCTGGCCAGGCTGAGCACGGCATAGAGCAGGGCCCAGGCGACGAGGGCCATGGGCTTGCGGCGAACGAGCCGGAAGCCCTCGAACGCCAGATCACTTCCTGAAAACGCCATCGCCCCCTCCTGTGCCTGACGGAAGCCTAGTGTCCGATCGGACTCGTGTCAGCGGAATTCGCCTTGTCCGGCCAAGGCGCGAGGTCCAGCGCCGCTCTCACGAAAGGCGCGGTCACCAGCAACTGGAAGAAGCCGTGGATCCACGCCATGGGAATGACCAGCACCAGCCCGAGGCCGATCAGCAAGGCAGGCTGGTTTGGCAGCGTCTCCAGCCAGGCCAGCATCGCATCCGGATCGGTGGCCGCCGCCACGCCGCCGCCCACTACCGCAACCACCAACATGAGCAGCAGCAAGAAGGCGATGCCGATGGCGATGAAGATCAGGAACTGGAGGATCAACACGCCCAGCAGGCGCCAAGTCTGACCCCGTCCCAGCCTCCAGCCCTCGACGAACGCGAAGGTCTCATAGCGCAGGCTCGCGGGGGCCAGCAGGGCGAGCCGCCCCCACAGGGCGAGGAAGCCGATCGCATAGGCGACCCCCATGCCGACATAGATCAGCACCCTCCACGGGTCGGGAAGGCCGCTGAACGCCATGCCGATCCCGACGGCCAGCAGCGCCGTCGCGACCATGGCGATCACCATGCCGACGCCGATCGTAATCCCGATCACAGCGACGTAAAGCTCATGCATGCCGACGCGCAGAAACGCAGTCCTGTCGCCGCGACGGCCCGCGAACACGGCCCGGATCATGGCGGTGGTGACCAGAAGAGCAGCCAGCATCTGCAGCAGGTTGGCCAGCTGTGACCAGATCTGGAATTGCACCATGGCTGCGAAACTGTCGCCGAAGGGCGAGACGTCCGCATCCGGCCCCCTGTCGAACGCTCCCGAGGCCGCCATGTCCGAAAGCACCGGGATCATCGCGGCGAAGGCGATGGCGACCGGCGCCAGCAGCACCAGGCCCCAGATAATCACGGCCATGGGCCGACGCCCGGCCTGACGGAACGGTTCGGCGATAGCCTCGCCAATCGAGAATGTCTTCATGGTGCGCCCTCCCCGGCGATGTCACCTTAACCACAGCAACGCTTGCCGCCCAAGCCTGATCGATTTCCGAGGCTGACGCGACCGCGCGGCATGACTAAAAGACCGCGATGAACGCCTCCTCCCCCTCCCCCGTCCATGTCATCGGCGGCGGCCTCGCCGGCTCCGAGGCCGCGTGGCAGATCGCCAGCGCCGGCGTGCCCGTGATCCTGCACGAGATGCGCGGCGTGCCCGGCGTGAAGACCGACGCCCACCATACCGATGGCCTCGCCGAGCTGGTTTGCTCGAACTCGTTCCGCTCGGACGACTGGGAGTACAATGCGGTCGGCCTGCTGCACGCCGAGATGCGGGCGCTGGACTCAGTCATCATGGCCTGCGGCGACGCCAA
>CAZGPS010000314.1:0-2902 GCA_964527675.1 uncultured Brevundimonas sp.
CCACCGACGCCCGACTGCTGCGGGTTCCGGAACAGGCCGGATCGGCCACCCTCGGCTGGTCGGGCGAACGGCTGTCCGCCGCCCTGACCGTGCGGGCCGAAAGCGATCAGGACGACGCCGGCGGGGTGCGCGAGGCCTTCGTCACCGCCAATCTCAACGGCTCATACGCCCTGACGGACACGGTCATCCTGACGGCGCGGATCGAGAACCTGGCGGACGAGCGCTATCAGCAGGTGTTCGGCTATGGCGAACCCGGCCGGTCCGCCTATGTCGGGGTCAGGCTGCGCTACTGATGCGGCGCGAGCCGGCGGCGACCGTCGCCGGCTCCAGCTGCAGGGCGGCCCAGTCGAGCGCGGGGGTCGGGGCGTTGGCGGCGGCGACCACGGCGCGCAGTTCGGCGGCCGAAGCGACGCTGGCGATCACCGCCGAGACCTCGGGCAGACCCATGACGTAAGCCAGGGTGGCCTGCATCGGATCGATCCGCGCCTCGGCGAGGCGGCGGCGGATGCGCGACAGGGCGTGGGCGTGGCCGGCCATTTCCGGCGGCAGCGGTTCGCCGCTGATGAACAGCAGACCGTCGGCGAAGACCGAGGTGGCGTGGACGGCGACGTTCAGCGCCGCCAGTTCCGCAAGCACGCCGGTATGCTGAATCCGTTGATCCAGAAGGTTGATCGGCAGTTCGACCACATCGGGCTGGAACCGGCGGGCCAGCAGGGCGGGACCATCCTCGACGCGGGCGCGGAAGCCGATCCGGCGGTAAAGACCGCGCGCCTTCAGCGCCTCGAGCCGGTCCCACAGGGCGCGGCCCTCGGCCCCGGCCAGATCATCGGCGCTGCCGACCAGCAGCACATCGCCGCGCGGCAGGCCGAGGCGCTCGAGCGAGCGGCGCGCCCGGGCCTCGACGCGGTCGACGCCTTCGGTGATCGGGACGGTGCGGACCGTGACCTGGAAGGGGGAGGGGAAGGGCCAGGCCTGACCCAGCCGGCGCTCGCCGTCGCCGTCCGGCCGCGTCGCCACCAGGGTGACGCCGGCGTCGGCGGCGGTCTGCAGCAGGAAGCGCAAGGCCTCCTCGCGCGCACCGGCGGGCAGCGGGGCATAGGCGTTCACGGCGCGAGCGGGCTCGTGCACGACGGCCACGGCCAATTTGTCGATCGGAGAGGGGGCGCGGTTTGCGATCACTGCCGGACTGTGACGCTGAAAGTTTAAGGCCCCCCTTCCGAGACCTTGACTGAATATTACCAGCGGAACGGCGTTCGGAGGCGCGTCAGGCCTGCTGTTGGGACAGGGCGGCCAGTACGCCCTTGCCATACCGGTCCAGCTTGGTCTGACCGACGCCCGGAATATGCGCCAGCCGCTCGAGGTCGGCCGGTTCGGCCAAGGCGATTTCCAGCAAGGTCTTGTCCTGGAAGATGACGTAGGGCGGCACCCTTTGCTCGGCCGCCCGGTCGCGACGCCAGGCCCGCAGGGTTTCGAACCGGGCGCGGACATCGGCGTCCATAGTTTCGAGCGCGGCGTTTCGGCCGGTCCGCACCCGCTCCTTCGCCGCGACGGCGCGGGCCGGGGCCAGACGGACCTCGACCACCCGCTCGCCGCGATAGACGGCGCGGACGGCCTCCGGGTCGCCCAGCCGGACCAGCGGCTTGCCGTCGTTCGGGTCCTCGACCAGCAGGCCCTCGAACATCAGATGGTCGATCACGTCGCGCCAGGTGTGCAGGGCCGTGTCGGCGCCGATGGCCCAGGTCGACAGCGCTGTCTCCCACGGCTGGACATCCTTCGTCTTGCCCAGCAGGTGATCGATGACCCGGCCGCGGCCGAAGCGTTCGCCGAGCCGCTGCACGGCGGCCAGGGCCTTCTGGGCCGGGACCGTGGCGTCGAACTGGGCCGGGGGATCCTGGCAGATGTCGCAGACGCCGCACGGCTCGGCGCCGGTCTCGCCGAAATAGCGCCGCACCGCCTGCGGCCGGCAAACCGCCCCGTCCAGCATGGCGAACAGCTGGCGGGCCTTGCGCACCTGCACCGCCTTGACCTCTTCGGCCATCGGTCGGCCTTCCAGCCGCCGCAGGGTCCAGGCGATGTCAGACGGGCCGTACAGGGTGATGCCCTCGGCCGGTTCGCCGTCGCGTCCGGCCCGGCCGATCTCCTGCCAATAGGCCTCCAGCGACCCCGGCGGATCGGCATGGATGACGAAGCGGACGTCGGCCTTGTCGACCCCCATGCCGAAGGCGATTGTCGCCACCATCACCGCCCCGTCCTCGGCGAGGAACCGCTCCAGCCGGCGGTCCCGGTCCCGCGCCTCCATGCCGGCGTGATAGGCGATGGCGTTGGTGCCGGCGTCGCGCAGGGCCTGGGCGACGCGCTCGCAGCCGTCGCGCGAGCCGCAATAGACGACGCCGGACTTGCCGCGGCGCTGGCGCACCAGATCGATCACGGCCGCGTCGGTGCGGGCCCGCGAGCCGTTCTCCTTGCGCACCGCCAGCAGTTGCAGGTTCGGCCGGGCGAAGCTGTCGACCACCACCCGGGCCTCGCCGAGGCGCAGCGAGCGGACGATGTCCTCGCGGGTGCGGGCGTCGGCGGTGGCCGTGACCGCCACGCGCGGCACCCCGGGAAACAGCTCGGCCAGCCGGCCGAGGGTGCGGTAGTCCGGCCGGAAGTCATGACCCCACTGCGAGACGCAATGCGCCTCGTCGATGGCGATCAGCGACAGCGGCAGGTCGTGCAGCCGGTCGATCAGGTGCGGCTGGGCCAGTCCCTCGGGCGAGACATACAGCAGGTCCAGCTCGCCCGCCCGGGCGGCGCGCCAGATCTCGGACCGGTCGTCCAGCGAAACGCCGGAATCGAGACGCGCCGCAGCCACCCCCTGCTGTTTCAGCGCCTCGACCTGGTCGGTCATCAGGGCGATCAG
>CAZGPS010000315.1:0-2874 GCA_964527675.1 uncultured Brevundimonas sp.
TGTCCTCCTTCATCGCCGACATGGCCCGGCCCTGGGCGATCATGCCGCGGCCGCCCGAGATTCCGGCCAGCGACAGGGTGCGCATGGCCCCGGCCGAGATGGCGTTGCAGCGGATGCCCTTCGGTCCCAGGTCGCGGGCGATGTAGCGGGTCGCCGCCTCCAGCGCCGCCTTGGCCACGCCCATGGTGTTGTAGTTGGGAATGGCCCGCTCCGAGCCGAGATAGGTCATGGTCACCAGCGAGCCGCCGTTCGGCATCAGCTTCGAGGCCCGTTTGGCCACGTCGACGAAGCTGAAGGCCGAGATGTTCATGGCCAGCAGGAAGCTGTCGCGGCTGGTGTTGTCGACGAAGCTGCCCTTGAGCTCGTCCTTGTTGGCGAAGGCCACGGAATGGACCACGAAGTCGATCGTGCCGAAGGCCTTTTCCAGCTCGGCGAAGGCGGCGTCCATCGAGGCGTCGTCGGTGACGTCGGCCTGGATCAGCAGCCTGGCGCCGACGCTCTCGGCCAGCGGCCGCACCCGGCGCTCCAGCCCCTCGCCGAGGTAGGTGAAGGCCAGTTCGGCGCCCTGGGCCGCCAGCTGGGAGGCGATGCCCCAGGCGATGGAGTTGCTGTTGGCGACCCCCATGATCAGGCCCTTCTTGCCCTTCATGAGTTCGCCCGTGGGCATGTTCCAGCCGCTCTCGCTCGCCATGGTCAGTCTCCGTGTTGGTGGCCTAACGCTCGCAACGCGGTTGCTCGCTGCTTGAGGCCGGTCTGATTGGCCTGAGGCCTTGCACCGAGGGTTAGCAGCGCCGGCTTTCGGGGGGAAGCGTCAGGCCGCGTCGGCCTCCGCGTCGCCCCGCCGCGTCAGCCGGGCCAGCAGAGGCGTGGCGGTGACCCCGTGGACGATGATCGACAGCAGGATGATGAAGCCGACCACGGCCCACAGCCGCTCGCTGTCGCCGAAATCGCCGTGGTTCAGGCCGTAGGCGAGATAGTAGACCGAGCCGACGCCGCGGATGCCGAGGAAGGCCAGCAGCAGCCGCTCGCGCCATGGCGTGCGGGAGCCGGTCATGGCGATCAGACCGGCGACGGGCCGGACGACGAAGACCACGGCGAGGCCGATCAGGGCGTCGGTCCAGGTCAGGCTGGACAGCAGGCCGTTGGCCAGGGCCCCGCCGAACAGCACCAGCAGCAGCATCATCAGCAGTCGCTCGATCTGGTCCGAGAAGTCGTGCATCTCCTGATGGAACTCGTGGTCGCGCTCGAAGCCCCGGATGACGACGGCGCAGACGAAGACGGCGAGGAAGCCATAGCCGTGGACCATCTCGGTCAGGGCGTAGGCGATCAGGGTGGCGGCCAGGGCTATGAGGCCGTCGCCGAGGCGGGACGGGCCGCGCCGGCTGCGGAACAGCATGAAGCCGATGGCCTTGCCGATCAGCCAGCCGGCCCCCAGCCCCGCCAGCAGCTTCCAGCCGACCTTGATCGTGAACCAGTCGGACAGCCCGGCCTGGGTCGCCAGGCCGCCGGCGGCGGCGAGGATGGCGAGGTGGACGAAGGGGAAGGCGAGGGCGTCGTTGAGCCCCGCCTCGGAGGTCAGGCCGAAACGGACCTCGTCATCCTGTCCGGAGCCGGGCGGGCCGCATTGGACATCCGCCGCCAGCACCGGGTCGGTCGGGGCCATGCTGGCCCCGAACAGCAGCGCCATGGCGAGGCTGAAGCCGAGGCCGGCCCAGCCGAGGACGGCGACCGCCGCGATGGTCAGGGGCATGGCCACGGCCAGCAGCCGCCAGGTGGTCGACCAGGCCCGCCAGCCGGGCGGCCGGTCGATCTTCAGCCCCGCGCCCAGCAGGCTGATGATCACCACCAGCTCGGTCAGGCGCTCGGTGGCGGTGTCCCAGGTGCGCGGATCGGGATTGAACGACAGCAGGCCGGTGCTGAAAACCAGCACGCCGATCGCCACGCACAGAATGGCGAGCGTCAGGGGCAGCCGCTTCAGCCCCACCGGCGCCCAGGACACCAGCAGGACCACCCCGCCGAGGCCGAGCAGGAACAGGATGTAGGGGTCGAAGGTCAGGAACGGCTCCTCGCGTCAGAGAGCGACTATAGCGCCGTCCCGCCGAAGCGGTTGCCCTACACCTTGCTGAGGATCAGCGTGCCGTTCGTCCCGCCGAAGCCGAAGCTGTTGGACATGACGTGTTTCAGCTCGCCGTCGTGGCGTTCGCGCAGGATCGGCATGCCCTCGAACTCGGGGTCGAGGGTTTCGATGTGGGCGCTTTCGGCCGCGAAGCCGTTCTTCATCATCAGCAGGCAGTAGATCGCCTCCTGGGCCCCGGCCGCGCCGAGCGAGTGACCTGTCAGCGACTTGGTCGAGGAGATCATTGGCAGGTCGTCGCCGAAGACGTTGCGCACCGCGCCCATCTCCTTGCTGTCGCCGACCGGGGTCGAGGTGCCGTGCGGGTTCAGATAGTCGATGCGGGGGTTGCCGGCCATTTCCAGCGCCATCTTCATGCAGCGCTCGGCGCCCTCTCCCGAGGGGGCGACCATGTCATAGCCATCGGAGTTGGCGCCGTAGCCGGTGACCTCGGCGTAGATGGTCGCGCCGCGCGCCACGGCCCGCTCGTATTCCTCCAGCACCACGATGCCGGCCCCGCCGGCGATGACGAAGCCGTCGCGGTCCCTGTCATAGGCCCGGCTCGCGGTGGCGGGGGATTCGTTGAAGTTCGAGGACATGGCCCCCATGGCGTCGAACATGTTCGACATCGACCAGTCGATGTCCTCGCAGCCGCCGGCGAAGATCACATCCTGCTTGCCCCAGGCGATCTGTTCGGCGGCCGCGCCGATGCAGTGGGCGCTGGTCGCGCAGGCCGAGCTGATCGAATAGTTGATGCCCTT
>CAZGPS010000316.1:0-2868 GCA_964527675.1 uncultured Brevundimonas sp.
CGCGCCCATCATCGGGGAGGGCTGAAACCGCTGCGCGGTTTCAGCGGCGCGGCGGGCCTGTTTGAAATCTTTTGAAATCTACTGAGGCGGCGGGCAGCCGGCCGCCTCCCAGGCGGCCCGCTCCGCTTCCATTTTCGCATACCACCGGGCGCGCAGGACGGCCGGCCGGCTTGGATAGCGTTCGTCCAGAAACTCGGCCTCGACGACCCGGTCGGTGCGGAAGGTCCGGAAGTCCTCACGGGTCTCGCACCAGCCGACCAGCAGGCGCTTGGTCTCGCGGTAGCCTACCAGGCATGGCCAGATGACCCGCAGCGTCTCATGGCCCTGTTCGTCGGCGTATTGAAGCCTCAGCTTGCGCCCGGCGTGGATGCAGGCCCGGACCCGTGACATGTCCAGCGTCTCGACCTCCTGCCGCCACACCGGCGCGCTGGCCACGGCGGGCTCCAGCAGGACGGGCCGCAGCTTGTCCGGCACCGTCGCGGCGATCTTGGCGATCAGGTCGCGGGCCGCGCGGGCCAGGGCCGGATCGCCGCGTCCCGCCACCCATTGCGCCCCCAGCACCGCCGCCTCGACCTCGTCCGAGGTCAACATCAGGGGCGGCATGTCGAAGCCGCCGTCCAGCACATAGCCGATTCCGGCCTCGCCCCGGATCGGCACCCGCTGGCCCATAAGGGTGGCGATATCGCGATAGATGGAGCGTTTCGACGTCTCCAGCTCAGCCGCCATGGCGTCGGCGGTGACCGGTTTGGGCGACCGGCGCAGCACCTGGATGATCTGAAACAGTCGGTCGGCGCGTCTCATTCGGCCACCCTGGATGAAGACTGCTGACAGCATGCTGGCAGTAGGGTGGCAGTAGTCAAGACCGGTCGACGGCGAGGGCCGTCATCTCGGGAGGTACCCAATGCTCACCCTGTTTCATGCCCCGCAGTCGCGTTCGGGCCGTATCGTCTGGCTGCTGGAGGAGATCGGCGCCGACTACGACATCCGCTACGTCGATATTTTCCGCGCGATGACCCTGACGGGCGCCCGCGATCCGGCCAATGTCCATCCCGACGGCAAGGTCCCGGCGCTGCTTCACGACGGGGCGCTGGTCACCGAGTCGGCCGCCATCGCCCTCTACCTCACCGACCTGCACCCGGAGGCAAACCTCGGTGCGTCCGTCGGCTCGCCTGACCGGGCCGCCTATGTCACCTGGCTGGCCTGGACGGCGGGCGAGATGGAGCCGGCCTTCTGGAGCAAGATCAGCGGCGCCGCCGAAACCGACCCGAACGCGAAGGCGCGCTACGACGCCGCCATCGCCCGGCTGCTGACCGCGCTGGCGACCGGATCCTACCTGATGGGCGACCGGTTCACCGCGGTCGATGTGATGATCGCCTCGGCCCTCGCCTGGGGCCGGGACTATGTGCCGGAAAGCGCCCTGATCGACGCCTATCTGGAGCGGGCGCTGAACCGGCCGGCCAATGCCCGGGCCATGGCGAAGGACGGCGTCCTGCCCGCCGCCGTTCAGGCCGCCTGATCGGAAGAGGCGGCGGCCGCGGGGTCGCCGCCGTCCGCCGGGCGTTCGATGGCCCGCAGGGTGGAGACGAAGTCGTCGCGCCACACGCCCACATCGGTGTCCCGCACCACCTGCATCAGGCATTCCCATTTCCGCTTCCGCTCTTCCAGCGGCATGGTCAGGGCGCGTTTGATGGCGTCGGACAGCTCCTCGCGGCTGAACGGATTGACCAGCAGCGCCTCGCCCATCTGCTCGGCCGCCCCGGCGAAGCGCGACAGGACCAGGACGCCCGGATCGTCCGGGTTCTGCGCCGCCACATATTCCTTGGCCACCAGGTTCATGCCGTCGCGCAGCGGCGTCACCAGCCCGACCCGGGCGGCGCGATAGATGCCGGCCAGCTGGTCGCGACGATAGGTGCGGTTCAGATAGCGGATCGGCTGCCAGTCCATCTCGGCGTAGGCGCCGTTGATCCGGCCGGCGAGGGCGTCCAGCCGGCCGCGGATGTCCTGATAGGTGTCGACCTCGTCGCGCGAGATCGGCGTGACCTGCAGCAGCAGGACCTCGGAGCGCATCTCGGGGTTGGTCTCGAGAAACTGCTCATAGCCCAGCAGCCGCTCTTCCAGCCCCTTGGAATAGTCCAGCCGGTCCACGCCCACCATCAGCGACCGGAACGCCGCCGAGGCCGCCATCCGGTCATAGGTGCGATTGCCCAGCGGCGAGTTCCGCGCCGCGATGAAGCCGTCGACGTCGATGCCGATGGGGAAGACCCCGGTTTGCACCGTCTTGCCGAAGGCCTCCAGCGCGTCATGGGGCAGCAGCCGCCCGTGCACGCTGGGCTCGGACGCCACATAGTCGCGGAACAGGTCCAGCCACTCACGGGTGTGGAAGCCGATCAGGTCGTAGTCGAACATCGCCTCGACCAGCCGGCGGTGATGCGGCAGGGTCACCAGCAGCTGACGCACGGGCCAGGGCGTGTGCAGGAAGAAGCCGATGCGGTTCTTCACCCCCCTGCGACGCAGATCCCGGGCCAGCGGGATCATGTGATAGTCGTGGATCCAGATGATGTCTTCGGGCTGGATCAGGGGCGCCAGCACATCCGCGAACCGCGCGTTGGTCCGCTCATAGCCCTCGCCATAGGTCCGCTCATAGGCGGTCAGGTCGACCCGGTGGTGGAACAGCGGCCACAGCGTCTTGTTGGCGTAGCCGTTGTAATATTCCTCGACGTCCTGGGCCTCCAGATCGACGAGGGCCACGGTCACGCCGTCCCGGTCCTCCATCTGCAGCTCGCCGGTGAAGTGCTCGACCGTCTCGCCCGACCAGCCGAACCACAGGCCGTCGTATTTTCTCAACGCAGCGGACAGGGCCATGGCCAG
>CAZGPS010000317.1:0-2855 GCA_964527675.1 uncultured Brevundimonas sp.
CCTCGCCCCTGACATCGCATCCGGCCTTTTCCTCAGCCGGACAGACCCCGGGCGTCGCTCGTCCTGCTTTGACGAACCGGAACCGGGCCCCCGCTTCTCCACATCCCGCCGCCAAAGGACGCAAGGCCTTTGCGCCTCCCCGTGCGACGGGACGAGGGCATTGTACGGGAGGCCGGCCCTCGTACAGACAAAACGGATCGAGAAAAGGCTATGTCGCGGATTATGAAGGACAATAATTTGATAACCAGACTATAGATTCGCGGATTGTAAGCACAGCGTCATGGCCTCACCTGCCCGTCGGCGAAGGCCGAGGGGGGAGGACAGATCGGCGCGTGAGCGACGATCAGGAGGGGCGGTGCCGGCCGATGGGAGTTCGCGCCGGAGTCACTCACCCCCTGCGCCTCCCCCTCCTGATCGCTTCGCGATCTGTCCTCCTCATTCGCCTTCGCGAATGGGGAGGTGAACGGGAGCGCGCGCCCCTGGCCTTGACTTGGCCGTATTGATCCGCCACTTACGCTGCATCGCACAATCGCGATCGCCGTCCGCCTCCAGCGCGTGTGGGTCTTCCGAACCGGAGACCTGACTGTAGCAGCGGCCGGTCCTCCAGATTCATTCGCTGCCCGGACACGCGGGGCGGCGCCCGATCCACCCCGACGATGTCACGCTGACATCCCATCGGGACTGGCGGTGCGCGGCCCTTTCGGCGTTGAGCCATGGCTGTTGCGCGTCGCCGCACGCGAAAGAACACTCCACGTGAGCAACAAGACCTTCGACACCATGGGCCTGAATCCGGCCCTCCTCCAGGCTCTGACCTCGGAAGGCTATACGACGCCGACGCCGATCCAGCAGCAGGCCATCCCCGACGTCATGGCCGGCAAGGACCTGCTGGGCATCGCCCAGACCGGCACCGGCAAGACGGCGGCGTTCGCCCTGCCGATCCTGCACCGCCTGGCCGAAAACCGCACCCCGCCGGTGCCGCGCACCACGCGGGTGCTGATCCTGTCGCCGACGCGCGAACTGGCCAGCCAGATCGCCGAGAGCTTCAAGAGCTATGGCAAACATCTCGGCTTCCGCGTCGCCGTGATCTTCGGCGGCGTGAAGTACGGGCCGCAGGAACGCGCCCTGCAACAGGGCCTCGACGTCCTGGTGGCCACGCCCGGCCGTCTGCTGGACCATATGCAGCAGAAGACGCTGGACCTGAGCCGGACCGAGATCTTCGTCCTCGACGAGGCCGACCAGATGCTGGACCTCGGCTTCGTCAAGCCGATCCGCCAGATCGTCAGCCGCATCCCGGCCAAGCGTCAGAACCTGTTCTTCTCGGCCACCATGCCGACCGAGATCGGCAAGCTGGCGGGCGAGCTGCTGAAGGACCCGGTCAAGGTCCAGGTGACGCCGCAGGCGACCACGGTGCAGCGCATCAACCAGTCGGTGATCCACATCGAACAGGGCCGCAAGCGCGCCCTGCTGACCGAGATGTTCTCGGACGCCCGTTTCACCCGCTGCCTCGTCTTCACCAAGACCAAGCACGGCGCCGACAAGGTGGCCGCCTATCTTGAGGCCGGCGGCGTCGAGTCCGGCGCCATCCACGGCAACAAGAGCCAGCCGCAGCGCGAGCGCACGCTCGACGCCTTCAAGAAGGGCAAGCTGCGGGTGCTGGTGGCGACCGACATCGCCGCGCGCGGCATCGACGTCGACGGCGTCTCGCACGTCGTGAATTTCGAACTGCCGTTCGTGCCTGAGGCCTATGTCCACCGCATCGGCCGGACCGCCCGCGCCGGCGCCGACGGCACGGCGATCAGCTTCGTCGCCGGCGACGAGATGAAGCTGCTGCGCGACATCGAAAAGGTCACGCGCCAGAAGATCCCGGCCATCGACCGTCGTAACGACAAGAGCCTCGCCCTGCTGGACGCCTCGATCATGGCGGCCGGCGTGGGGACCAAGGCGACCATGCCCGACCGTGAAGAGCGTGACGGCCGGGGCGGACGCGGGGGCGAGCATCGCAACCGCAATCCGCGCCGCGACGGCGTCAAGCTGGAAGGCGGCGGGCAACCGCACCGCGTCCGCAAGCCGGGCCCGGGCCGCGACGTGCGCCCGACGCCGGAGCGGGCCTTCGATCCGCTGGCGCGCGAGCGTCCACGTCAGGCCAATAACGACCCGCGTCAGGGCGGCGGCAATGTCGCCGTGGCCGTGGCGGCCAAGCCGGACGGCGAGATCAAGCGCCGGCCGCGGCGCCGGCGTCCGTCGAACGGCGGACAGGGCTACGCCAAGGCCTAGGTCTTCGGTCGTCTGAACGAAACAGCGCCCGCCGGAGCGATCCGGCGGGCGCTGTCGTGTTCCGGGACGGGGACGGGATCCGGGGTCGACAAGGGATCAGACCCGGCTACGCTCGGCGGCGCCGGGACCCGCCCGGCCAGGACTATGGATCTGTCATGAAACCCTCCATCCTCGCCCGGTTGTTTCCCCTTGTGGCCATCGCCGGACTCGCGGCCTGCGAACCCGCGGCGCCGACCCCCGCGCCGGCCGATGACCCCACCGTGGCGACAGCGGATACTGCATCGCCCGTCGACATGGACGAGGACCTTGCGGCTCTGGAACGACAGGCGCTCGCCGAGCGCCGGGCCCGGGCGGCGGCGGATCCGGTGGTCGGCGTCATGGAACGCGCCGAAATCTGCATCCATTTCGGCGGTGAAGAACCGTTCGACGATGCACGCCGCGCCCAGATCGACCGGGCCTTCACGGACAATGGCTGCGATACGGTCGTGGCGGACGCCGATGCGCTGAAAGCCCGCCGACCGCAGGACGCCGCCCGGCTGGACGACGCTGTCCGGGATCTGAGACCCTGACCCCTGGCCGGG
>CAZGPS010000318.1:0-2853 GCA_964527675.1 uncultured Brevundimonas sp.
GCCGGCGCGCGGGCCGTTCGTGGCGGCCGCCAATCCGCTGGCGGTGGAGGCCGGGCTTGGGGTGCTGCGCGACGGCGGCTCTGCGGTCGACGCGGCCGTGGCCGTGCAGGCGGTGCTGGGCCTCGTCGAGCCGCAGTCCTCGGGCCTCGGCGGCGGGGCCTTCATGATGGTCTATGACGCCGCGACCGGCGAGGTGACCAGCTATGACGGGCGCGAGACCGCCCCGGCCGCCGCGACGGCGGAGCTGTTCTACGAGCACGGACGGCCGCAGGAATTCGGCGACGCCGTGCTGAGCGGCCGGTCGACGGGGACGCCGGGCGCCGTCGCCCTGCTGGCCATGGTCCAGGCCGAACACGGCCGTCTGGCGTGGCGCGACCTGTTCGGCGACGCCGAAAGGCTGGCCCGCGACGGCTTCGTCGTCAGCCCCCGGCTGGCCGGCTTCATCGCCGCGACCCGGGGCCAGGCCCGCACCCGCTGGGCCGACGCCTATTTCACCCGGGCCGACGGGAGCCGTTACGGCGCCGGCGACCTGCTCAGGAACCCGGCCTATGCCGACACGGTGGCCGAGATCGCCGCCGGCGGCGCCGAGGCCTTCTATCGCGGCCGCATCGCCCGCGAGATCGTCTCCACGGTGCAGGCGGGTCCGCGCCCCGGCGCCCTGACCGAGGCCGACCTCGCCGCATACCAGCCGCTCGAGCGGGGCGCCCTGTGCCGGCCCTACCGCATCTATATCGTCTGCGTGCCGCCGCCGCCGTCCAGCGGCGTGGCGGTGCTGCAGCTGCTGGCCATGGCCGAGCTGACGCCCGATATTCACGCGGGGCCGGACAGCGTCGGGGCCTGGACCGCCTTCGCCCAGCTGCAGCGGCTGATGTACGCCGACCGCGACCGCCATGTCGCCGATCCGGCCTTTGTCGGCGTGCCGGTGCAGGGCCTGCTGGACTCCAACTATGTGGCGGCGCGGGCGGTCCAGGCGCCGACCCTGGTCGGGGCGGCCGAGCCGGGCGTCCCGCCCGGCGGGGTCTTCGCCGGGCCGGACCGGACGCGCGAGCCGGCCGGCACCTCGCATTTCGTCGTCATCGACGCGGCCGGCAACGCCGTCAGCATGACCACCACGGTCGAGAGCGTGTTCGGCTCGGGCCGGATGGCGGCCGGCTTCTTCCTCAACAACCAGCTGACCGACTTCTCGTTCGAGCCGCTGCGCCCCGACGGCGGCCCGGCCGCCAACGCCGTGGCGCCGGGCAAGCGGCCGCGCTCGTCGATGTCGCCGGTGATCATCCTCGACCGCGAGGGTCGTTTCGTCGGCGCCCTCGGCTCGCCGGGCGGCTCGTCCATCCTCGCCTACAACGCCAAGGCCCTGATCGCCGTGCTGGACTGGGGGATGTCGATGGAGGACGCCTTCGCCCTGCCCAACCTCGTGGCCAAGGGCGACGGCTTCGGCGCCGACACCGACCGCTTCTCCGCCGATCTGGCTGTGGGACTGGCCGCGCGGGGGATCGCCCTGCGCCCCAACGCCAGCGAAAACTCCGGCCTGCACGGCGCGATCTGGCGCCAGGGCCCCGACGGCGTCTGGGCCTGGGACGGCGCCGCCGACGACCGCCGCGAGGGCGTGGCGCGGGGGGAGTAATCAGGCAACAGGCAGCCGGCGACAGGTAGCAGGCAACAGGCAACAGGAGAAGAACGAGCCGGCCGCTGAACCCCGCTCCGTGGTCCCTGCTGCCTGCTGCCTGATCCCTACTCCGGCTTGATCGACAGCTGGAACGCGATCAGCCCCTCGGACACGTCGGTGTCGACCCCGTGGCCCCCGTGCATGCCCTCGGCCTCGATCTCGCGGTAGACCAGGCCGATCGAGCCGTGCACCGGGCCGCGGCGCAGCGCCACGCCCAGAGAGGCGTCGCCGAGGAAGGCGCCGGAGTCATGGCTGACGCCCGACCGCGCATAGTCGCCGTCGCGATTGCGGGCCCAGTTGTAGCCCACGGCCCGGCCCGACCCGGCGGCGTAGACGTACCAGCGGGCCCGCTGGCCGAAGGTCTCTTCACCCTCGGGCACCAGCCGGTCGAGATCGCGGCCGATGCGCAGGGTCGCGCCGGCCTCGGTGACCTGACCCCGACTGCCGACGCCGAGCCCGACATGCGGGGTCAGGGTGACGTCGAGGCCGTTCTCCGTCTGCCCCAGGTTGCCGGTCCAGCCGCGGGTGTAGGTCAGGTCATAATGTTCGGCGTCGAGGGCCGCGGGATCCATCGGCCCCGGCGGCAGCGGCGCCCCGTCGGCGCGGCGCAGCCGGCCCTGGGTGCGCAGGCGCAGCCGGTCGCTGTAGCTCGGCCCTTCGTACCAGATGTCGCGGTTCGAGGCGGCCCAGGAGGCGGGCGCCTGCCGGGCGGGGTCATAGCCGATCCAACCGTCGGTCTCGCCAGGGACCCGGTCGTCGGCGTCGAAACGCGCGTCGCGGTCCAGACGCATCAGCAGGTCGGAGACGGTGGTGGGGCGCTCGCGCTCGACCCGCCAGGGGTCGGCGATCGCCGCCTGGGGGGCGGGGGACTCCATGCCGAAGGCGGGGGCCGAACAGGCCGCCGTCGCCAACACTCCCGCACAGAACGCCATCGAACGCAAAATCAACGGTCCCCTCAGTCCGTTAACGTCCCCGATCCTGCCCGATCGAGGGCGCAACGCCAACTGACAAATTCATGACCGTCAAACGTCCGGACCATGGCCCGGTTCCGGTTCAGACCCAGGCGCGGAAATGCTTGGACAGCTTCAGGCCCTGGCTCTGGTAGTGGCTGCCGCCCTCGCCATACAGGCGCGACGGCCGTTCGGTCAGGGGCTCATAGACCAGCCGGGCGACGATCTGGCCGTGCT
>CAZGPS010000319.1:0-2816 GCA_964527675.1 uncultured Brevundimonas sp.
CCGCGCGGATTTCGTGATCGACACTAGCCGTGGCCTCGACGCTGCGCGAGCGGAGGTCGAGGTGATCGTCGCCACCGTTCTGGACCCGTCGTGGATATCTCCCCGGCAAGGCGCGGCTGGCCTTTCGCACTGAGGCGAATGTCTCCATTAAGGGGACATGGCGCGCGAAATCGTTCTGGATACCGAGACCACCGGCTTCGACCCCAAGACGGGCGATCGACTGATCGAGGTCGGCTGTATCGAGATCCAGGATCTGCTGCCGACCGGCCGCACCTTCCACCGCTTCGTCAACCCCGAGCGGCTGATCCCGCCTGATGCGATCCGGGTCCACGGCATCACCGACGACAAGGTCAAGGATGCGCCCAAGTTCGCCGAGATCGCGGACGACCTGATCGAATTCATCGGCGACGCGCAGATGATCGCGCACAACGCCGCCTTCGACCGCAACTTCATCGACCATGAGTACAAGCTTTGCGGCCGGCCGATCACGGGCGAAGCGCGCTGGATCGACACGCTGAAACTGGCCCAAGCGCGGTTTCCCGGCATGCCCAACTCGCTGGACGCCCTGTGCAAACGCTACAAGGTGTCGCTGGTCGAGCGGACGCTGCACGGCGCCCGGATCGACGCACGTCTGCTGGCGGAAGTCTATCTGGAGCTGCGCGGCGGCAAGGAGCGGGTGTTGGACCTGTCGTCCGGCCCGGTCGGCCGCGGTCCCGGCGGCGCGCTGGAAACCGCCGCCTATGGCCAGCGTCCGCGCCCGCTGGCGCTACGCTCCACGCCCGAGGAACAGGCGGCCCACGTCGCCTTCCTGGCCAAGGCGCTGAAGGATCGCTCGCTGTGGGAGGCCTATGGCCTGCCGGCGCAGGAAGACGCGGCGTAACTCACCGCCCTCAACACAGAGCCATGCCTGCGCTCAAGTCGAGAGCGACCGCAGAGCCTGTCCTCGGGCCGATCGAAGATCGGACCCGGGGGCGAACATAGCGCGGCGCGTCAGCGCCTCAGCCAGCAAGCCTGGCGAAAGCCCAGCACGTCCTGCATGTCGTACAGGCCGGTCTTGCGGGTTCGCACCCAGGCGGCGGCGGCGACGGCGCCCTTGGCGAACAGGCTGCGATCAATGGCCGAGTGGCTGAGGGTCAGGACCTCGTCCTCGGAGGCGAACAGGACCGTATGTTCGCCGATGATGCCGCCGGCGCGGATGGAGGAGAAACCGATCTTGCCGCTCTCGCGCTCGCCCTGAACCCCGTCATAGGGTTTGGACTGAATCTCGGACAGATCAGTGAACCGGCCCTCGGCGGCTGCCTCGCCTAACATCAGCGCTGTGCCCGACGGCGAATCCACCTTCCTGCGGTGGTGGGCCTCGGTGATCTCGATGTCCCAGTCCTGGGCGTCCAGACGCTGGGCAGCGTGTTGCACCAAGCCGATCAGGATGTTCACGCCCAGCGAGAAGTTGCCGCTCTTGACGATGGCGATCTTCTCGGCGGCCTTCATCAGTTCGGCCTCCTGCTCGGCCGTGAAGCCGGTGGAGCCGATGACCAGGGCCGGACCGCCGCGTTCCGCCGCCGCCTGCGCCAGGGACACCGAGGCGTCGGGGGTCGAGAAGTCGATGATCACGTCGCACAGCGACAGGTCGGCGGTCTCGCCCCAGTCGAAGCGGGCGGCGACGACAACGTCTTCACGCGCATCCAGCACCTGGGAAACCGCACGACCCATCCGGCCGCGATAGCCGGAAATGCCGGCGTGGAAGATTGCGCTCAAACCGCGTTCTCTTTCGATCCGTCCGCATCCTGATTGCCCAGGATGTCGGCCCAGAAGCGCTTCGCCTTGCCGGCGAAGCTGGAGTTGCGAGGGTTCTGCCCCTCGCCGAACGACAGGGCAAGCTCTTCCAGCAACTCACGCTGGCGCGCGGTCAGATCGGTGGGCGTCTCAACGAACAGCTCGACCACCAGGTCGCCGCGGTTGCGGCCGTTCAGATGGGGCATGCCCTTGCCCTTGATGCGGACGGTCTTGCCGGTCTGGGCGCCGGCCGGCACCGTGACGGCGGCCCTGCACTTGCCGTCGCAGGCGTCCGACACCAGGCAGGGCGCATCAATCTCGCCGCCCAGGGCCGCCACCGTCATCGGCACGGGCACGGTGACCAGCAGGTCCAGGTTGTCGCGCTCGAACAGATCGTGCGGCGTCACCGAGATGAAGACATAGAGATCGCCGCGCGGTCCGCCACGCTGGCCGGCGTCGCCTTCGCCCGACAGGCGGATGCGCGATCCGTCGTCCACGCCGGCGGGAATCTTCAGGTTCAGGGTGCGGGTCTTACGCACCTGGCCGTGACCGTGGCAGGTGGTGCAGGGATCGGCGATCATCTGACCCTGGCCGTGACAGCGGGGGCAGGTGCGCTCGACCTGGAAGAAACCGTTGGCCTGGCGCACGCGGCCGGCGCCCTGGCAGGTGGTGCAGGTGACGGGCTTGGTGCCCGGCTTGGCGCCCGATCCCTCGCAGGTGTCGCAGGTCATGGTCGAGGGGATGTCGATCTCGACGTCCTCGCCCTTGTAGGCCTGCTCCAGGGTGATCTCCAGATCGTAGCGCAGGTCCGAACCGCGACGCGGTCCGCCCTGCTGGCCCCGACCTTGGCGACCGCCGAAAGCGTCTCCGAACGCATCGCCGAACACCTGGGAGAAGATGTCGTTGATGTCCGAAAAGCCCTGCTGGCCCTGTCCGAAGGGATTGCCGCCGCCGCCGCCGTTCACGCCCGCATGGCCGAACCGGTCGTAGGCGGCCCGCTTCTGCTCGTCCGACAGAACCGTATAGGCCTCGGAGATTTCCTT
>CAZGPS010000320.1:0-2808 GCA_964527675.1 uncultured Brevundimonas sp.
GGTACTCGACCCGATGACGGCCTACCAGATCACCTCGATGATGGAGGGCGTCGTGCAGTCGGGCACCGCGACCGTCGTGCGCGATGTCGGCAAGCCCGTCGCGGGCAAGACGGGCACGACCAATGACGAGAAGGATGCCTGGTTCGTCGGCTTCTCGTCGGACATCGTCGTCGGGGTGTTCATCGGCTTCGACGACAACCGGCCGCTGGGCTCGGGCGAGACCGGGGCGACCGGGCCGGTGCCGGTGTTCAACGACTTCATGCAGGTGGCGCTGAAGAAGCGGCCGGCGCGGCCGTTCGTGCGGCCGAAGAACGCGGTGTTCCGCACCGTCAACGGCATCGAGGAAGCCTTCCGCCCCGGCACCGAGCGCCAGCGCGAGCAGGAGGCGCCGCGTCCGGAGGTTCCGACCGGGCCGCAGAACTACAATGAAGTGATCCGCCGTGAGCGCGAGGAGGCCGCCGGCCTGCCGCCCTCGACCGTCCCGACCCCGCCTCCGGCGACGCCGCCCCCGGCGCGGAAGGAGCCGGCGGAGGATTTGAGCGGGCTGTACTGAGTGGCTAGTGGTTAGTGGCTAGTGGCTGGCCAACGCTTGCGGAGCCGGGCTGGCGGCGTCGCCCTTCCGCAAGCAGTGAAGCGGCAATCACTAACCACTAGCCACTAGCCACTAGCCACTAGCCACTAGCCACTAGCCACTGCCCCCGGCGCGCTCTATGTCCGCGCCTCACCTTTGTATCGCCGGAGAATGCGATGAGACCGGATGTCGAGGCCATGAAGGCCGACATCGAGCAGAGCGTCGCTCTGCTCAGGAGGCGTCTTTGACTGGGATGTCGCGCTTCGAAAACTGGATGAGCTGAACGCCCGGGTCGAGGACCCGACGCTGTGGGACAAGCCCGACGAGGCCCAGATCGTCAGCCGCGACCGTGCGCGGCTGGAGAGCCAGATCAACACCGTCCGCGAGATGGAGCAGGGCCTCGAGGACGGGGTCATGCTGGCCGACATGGCCGACGAGGAGGGCGACGAAGCCACCCTGGAGGAGGCGCGCGCCCAGCTGAAGGCGATCAAGGACCGCGCCGCCCGGGCCGAGCTGGAGGCCCTGCTGTCCGGCGAGGCCGACGGCAATGACGCCTATCTGGAAGTGAACTCCGGGGCCGGGGGCACAGAGTCCAACGACTGGGCCGGCATGCTGCTGCGCATGTACAGCCGCTGGGCCCGCGCTCACGGCTATGAGGTCGAGCTGGAGGCGGAAGAGGGCGGCGAACAGGCCGGGATCAAGTCGGCGACGATCCTGCTCCAGGGGCCGAACGCCTATGGCTGGCTGAAGTCGGAATCCGGCGTGCACCGGCTGGTGCGCATCAGCCCCTATGACGCGGCGGCCAAACGCCACACATCGTTCGCCTCGATCGGGGTCTCGCCGGTCGTCGACGACACCATCGAGATCGACATCAACCCGGCCGATGTGCGCACCGACACCTACCGCGCCTCGGGCGCCGGCGGGCAGCACATCAACAAGACCGACTCGGCGGTGCGTCTGACGCACATTCCGACCAATACGGTCGTGGCCTGCCAGGCCGGTCGCTCGCAGCACCAGAACCGCGAACAGGCGTGGAAGATGCTGCGTGCCCGGATGTACGAGCTGGAGCTGCAGAAGCGCGAGGCGGCGGCCCAGGCGCTGGCCGACGCCAAGACCGACATCGGCTGGGGCCACCAGATCCGGTCCTACGTCCTGCAGCCGTATCAGATGGTCAAGGACCTGCGCACCAACGTCGAGACCTCGGACACCGCCGGGGTGCTGGACGGCGATCTGGACCTGTTCATGGGCGCGGCGCTGGCCGCCCGGGTGGGGGAGACGCGCGGGAGCACGGTGGAGTAGGGGAGTGGCTAGTGGCTAGTGGCTGGCCGCCTTGTCATCCCCGACGAAGCGAAGCGGAGATCGGGGACGCTGAGTACTCGTCCTGACACTCCCGGAAGCGGCGCTGGCCGCTATCCGGGAGACAGGTCGGGCGAAGTGCAATGACCGCCTTGCTCCCGGACAACCGCTTCGCGGTTTCCGGGAGGGCGGGATTGTTATGCGCTGCGTCCCGGCTCTCCGCTTCGCTTCGGCCGGGATGACAAGGGCCGGCGGGCGCAGGCCTGGCTGTTGGCCTACGCCACTGGCTTCATATCGATGACCTGCGGCGCCGGCTCGGCCGGGGCGGCCGGCTTCGGCGCATTGGCCGGCGGGGCCTCGCGGCGGCCCTGCAGGACACGGCCCTGGAAATAGGCACCGATGTCGATCGACAGCTGTTCTGCGGTGATGTCGCCGTCGACATAGGCGGTGGCGATCAGCTTGACCTGTTTGCCGGAGACGGCGCCGACGATGCGGCCGCGCACCTCGACATAGTCGGCCGAGACATTGCCCTCGACCGCGCCGGTCTCTCCGACGATCAGGCGGCCGACGCGCACGTCGCCCTTGATGGCGCCGTCGATCTGAAGGTCGCCGCCGCCCGAGACATTGCCGTCGAACTGCAGGTCCGAGGACAGGGTCGACAGGCCGCGCTGCGAAACAGCCGGCGCGGCCGCCGGGCGGGCGCCCGGGGACGCGGCCGGCGCGCCCGGCGTCGGCAGGTCGGGCAGCGGCGACTGGCCGGCGGTCAGCTTGCCGGCGAAGCTCTGCATGGTGTCGGCCCAGGTGCGGACGGCGGTCGTGACGGACGTCGCCCATCGGGCTCATCAATCGGCCCAAGATCAATAGGCCCCGAAGAGCGAGAATGCCCCGATGACGAGCGGGCAGCCGCTGTGGCGTTGCGCGTCCTGCGGCCGGACCTTCGC
>CAZGPS010000321.1:0-2781 GCA_964527675.1 uncultured Brevundimonas sp.
GGACGAGATCGGCGACCTGGCCCGGTCGCTGGAGACCATGACCGAGACCCTGTCGGACCGGATGGACGCCATCGAGCGCTTCGCCGCCGACGTCTCCCACGAGATCAAGAACCCGCTGACCTCGATCCGCTCGGCGCTGGAGACCCTGCCGCTGGTCAAGACCGAGGCGCAGCGCGAGAAGCTCACCGCCCTCCTGCAACAGGACGTGCGGCGGCTGGACCGGCTGATCACCGACATTTCCAACGCCTCGCGGCTGGACGCCGAGCTGAACCGCGACCGACCCCGCCCGATCGATCTGACCATGCTGCTGAGCGAGATCGTCGGGGTCTATGAAGCCAGCCTGCAGGGCGGCGGCGTGCATGTGGGCTTCATCGCCTCGCCGCCCGAACATGCGGTCATCCGCGGCCGCGACGGGCCGCTGGGACAGGTGTTCCGCAATCTGATCGACAACGCCCGCTCATTCAGCCCCCCGGGCGGCGAGGTGCGGGTCAGCCTGTCGCGCGACGACATCGATCCCGACCGGCCGGTGCGGGTGCGGATCGACGACGACGGCCCGGGCATCCCGCCGGAGAATCTCGAGACGGTGTTCGAGCGCTTCTACACCTCCCGGCCGCGCGGCACGGCGTTCGGGACCAACTCCGGGCTCGGCCTGTCGATCGTGCGTCAGATCGTCGAGGCCCACGGCGGGCGGGTCTGGGCCGAGAACCGCACGTCCGCCGACGGCGAGACCCTGGGCGCGCGCTTCGAGGTCGCCCTGCCGGCCGCGGCGACGGGACGCCGGGCGTGACGGAGCGGGCCCGATGATCGCCTCGCAGCCGCTGCACGGCACGGTGGCGGCGCGCTGGAGGGCGGGCGTCGGCTGGCGCGCCGCGCTGATCACGGGGCCGTCCGGATCGGGCAAGAGCGACCTCACGCTGCGGCTGCTGGGGCGCGGCTGGCGGCTGGTGGCCGACGACTACGCCCATGTGACGGCCTCGGCGGGAGCCCTGTACGCCGTCGCGCCGGAGACGATATCGGGCCGGATGGAGGTCAGGGGGCTCGGCGTCGTCCCCGCCTGCGCCCTCGGCCTGACGCGGCTGTTGCTGGCCGTGGAGCTGGTCGACGGGCCGATCGAACGCCTGCCGGAGCCGACCGCGAAGACCATCGGGGGCGTGGACCTGCCCGTCCTTCGCCTGAACGGATTCGAGGCCTCGGCGGTCGAAAAGGTCGCGGCGGCGCTCGCCCGGCTTTAACCCGGCGCAGACTTGGGCTATTCCGCGCGGCTTGCGATCGGTCCAGCGGACCGTCGGAACGCGGGGGCGCGAGTCTTGGTGAAGCCTTCATGATCGGCCTGGTGATCGTCACCCACGGGGGTTTGGCCTCCGAATTCCTGTCGGCCATGGAGCATGTCGTCGGGCCCCAGCGGGGCGTCGCCGCCATCTGCATCGGGCCTGAAGACGACATGGAGCGCCGCCGCCGCGACATCGTCGACGCCGCCCGCGCGGTGGATGACGGCGACGGCGTCATCCTGCTGACCGACATGTTCGGGGGCACGCCGTCCAACCTGGCCATTTCGGTGATGGAGGAGACCCGCGCCGAGGTCATCGCCGGGCTGAACCTGCCGATGCTGATCAAGCTGGCCAGCGTCCGCGGTCGCGAGCCGCTGCAGGCGTGCGTCGCCCATGCCCAGGACGCGGGGCGCAAATACATCTCGGTGGCCAGCTGGGTGCTGCAGGGCGAGAAATGAGCGAAGCCGGCGGCAAGGCGGCCGCGACCGCCAACATCTGCAACACGCGCGGGCTGCACGCCCGGGCCAGCGCCAAATTCGTCAAGCTGGCGTCCAGCTTCGACGCCGAAATCCACGTCACCCGCGACGGCGTCACCGTCAACGCCCTGTCGATCATGGGTTTGCTGATGCTGGGGGCCGGCAATGGCTGCGGCATCGAAATCGCCGGCAAGGGACCGGAGGCGGAGGCGGCGGTGGCGGCCCTGGCCGATCTGGTTGCGCGGCGCTTCGACGAGGACCAGTAACGCGAAACGCCCCGCCGGATGACCGACGAGGCGTCTCTGTCCCGGTTGACGGGGCGCTTAAGGCGTTTCGGTGATCAGCAGGGACGCCGAAGCGGTGCCGCCGTTGAAGGTGCCGATCCAGATATCGTAGGTTCCGCTGACGGGTTTGTTGAAGCGAACCTCCGCGTCGCCGTCGCCCCAGCTGTCGTCATCGCAATACCAGCGGCCGTCCGGGCCGTTGATGATCAGGGTGGTGTCAGTTGACGAGCGGGTGCGGAACACCAGCGGCAGCGAGCCGGCGGTGTAGGTGACCTCATAATCCGGCGCATTGGAGATGTCGCCGACGCAGGCCCCCGGAAGGTCGGTGTCGGTGTAGGCGTCGATCGAGCCGCCGGCGGTGATGGTGACCCGATAGGGATCCGGCGTGAAGCCGGCGCTGAGGCGGATCTCGCCGAAATTGGCGGTCAGACCCGCATTCTGGGCGACGGCCATGCCCGGCGCGGCGAGCGTGGCGACGAGCGCCAGCGTGCTGATAAGTCGTTTCATGTGATTGAGTCCCCCGATGAATCCTGTGATTCAGCCCGGACCGGACTCGACGCCAATCCCGGCCCCCCGTCAAGCTGAACGAACGCCGTTTTCAGGATTATTGGTGGCGGCGGGCGCCCCTGCGTAACCTTTTCACACCCCGCTGCCCGCGCCCTGGCGCGAAGCGGGATGGTGGAGCCGAGGGGAGTCGAACCCCTGACCTCGTCATTGCGAACGACGCGCTCTACCAACTGAGCTACGGCCCCG
>CAZGPS010000322.1:0-648 GCA_964527675.1 uncultured Brevundimonas sp.
CGCGATGACGGCGGAACCCGAAAGCGAAAACAACCGTGTTTCCGCGCCGATGAAGATGCGCACCCCCTGGGCGGTCGATACGCCGTCCAGCAGGCCGATCAGCTGTTCCTTCTGCTCCAGATCGTCGAACAGGATGCGAACGCGCTCCAGATCCTCGGCAGTCTCGCGGTCGTGCAGCAGATTGGCCCGGCCGCGTACGATCAGGGCCCGCTCGCGCTCGGCCCCGCCGGACCAGGCGGCCATGCCGTCCTCGACCAGCCGGGCGGCGGTCTCGTTCAGCTCGCGCCGGGCGGCGTCCAGTTCGGTGCGCATCTCGGTGCGCGCCTCGTGCAGCGGGCGGCCCTTGAGCCGGGCGTTGAGGAAGTTGGACGCCTCCTGCAGGGTCGAGGGGGTGACCCCGGCCTTGAGCGGCATCAGCCGGTTCTCGACCGTGCCGTCGTCGGCGACCAGCACGGCGAGGGCCTGGTCGTGGCCGAGAGCGACGAACTCGACATGTTTGACCCCCGCCTCGCGGATCGGGCTGGCGACGATGCTGGCCCCGCCGGCCAGTCCCGACAGCAGGGACGAGGCCTCGTTCAGCGCCTCCTCGAAATTGCGGCCGCTGCCGGCGAGGCGGGCGTCGATCTCGCGCCGCTCCTCGGCCCCGAT
>CAZGPS010000322.1:658-2776 GCA_964527675.1 uncultured Brevundimonas sp.
GCGCGAGCCGAGCAGGCCGGCGAGGGTCAGGTCCTGCATGGTGTTGCGGATCGAGGCCGGCGAAAGGGCCACGCCGGTCAGAGACAGGGTCCGCGACCCGACCGGCTCGCCAGTCTGCAGATAGCTCTCGACGATGCGGCGGAAGATGTCGCGGGCGCGCTCGTCGAGGGCTGGCAGGCTCAGCGAGGGGCCGCCGAAGGGCGAGCCGGCGAAATTGGTCATGACCGCGCCTCCCAGCGCTGGCGCGACAGCCGGTGCACGAGGCAGTCGTCCTCGTCGAACATCCGCCGCCCGACCGGCTCGAAGCCGAGGCGCTGGTAGAAGCGGTGGGCGTCGGCGTTCGAGGCCAGCGGGTCGATGACGATGGCGGTCACCGCCGGGTCGGCGAAGCAATCGTTGATCGCCAGCGTCATCATCTGGGCGCCATAGCCGTGGCCGAGCGCGTCCGGCGGGCCGATCCAGATGTCGAGGGCCCGCAGGTGGGGCTCGATATCGCCCCAGTAGCGCGTCGGCTCCAGATGCGGGTCAATGATCTGCATGACGCCGATGGGGCGGTCCCCGACCTCGGCGATGCGGTAGAAGCTGACGTCGGACTGATCCGCCAACTCCTCGCGCCACTGGATGCCGCCGAAGGCGATGTCGGCCTCGGGGTCGTCGGTCGAGCAGGCGATGACGTGCGGCTCGCGGTCCCAGCCGGCGAGCAGATCGGCGTCCCCGACCGTCGCCGGGCGCAGCCGGACGGCGGGAGGCGCGGACAGGGGGGAATACAGGCTCACGGTTTCAGGATAAGCAGCCCGGCCGCCCCCACCAAGCGGCAAAAATGCCAAGGAAATCGACCATGACCACCGCCCGCCCCTCCGAACGCGCCCCCGACCAGCTCCGCGCCGTCACGCTGGAGACGGGTGTGAACCGCTACGCCGAGGGCTCCTGCCTGGTGACCTTCGGCCATACCAAGGTGCTGGTGACCGCCTCGGTCGAGGAGAATGTGCCCGGCTGGATGCGCGGCAAGGGCGCGGGCTGGGTCACGGCGGAATACGGCATGCTGCCGCGGGCCACCCACACCCGCGGCCGGCGCGAGGCGGCGGCGGGCAAGCAGACCGGCCGGACGCAGGAAATCCAGCGGCTGATCGGCCGCTCGCTGCGCGCGGTGGTCGATCTGAAACTGCTGGGCGAGCGGCAGGTGGTGCTGGACTGCGACGTCATCCAGGCCGACGGCGGCACGCGCACGGCGGCCATCACCGGGGCCTGGGTCGCCATGGCCAGCGCCTTCGATTATCTGCGCGCCGAGGGGGTGCTGAAGACCGATCCGATCCTCGACCAGGTCGCGGCCATCAGCTGCGGCGTGTGCAGCGACCAGCCGGTGCTGGACCTCGACTATGAGGAGGATTCCACCGCCGAGGCCGATTCCAACTTCGTCCTGACCGGCTCGGGGACCATCGTTGAGATCCAGGCCACGGGCGAGAAGCGCGGCTTCACCCGCGCCGAGTTCGACCGCCTGTTCCAGCTGGCCGAGGGCGGCTGCGCCGAACTGTTCGCGATGCAGCGGACGACGCTGGGGCGGTAGGGGTTTGGTCGGGCGGGTGCTGGGGGTCCGGGCCGGGCACGATGTCAGCCGGATCCGGCAATGTAATCAGCGGTGAGAAATCGACCTTCCAGACGTCCAGCTCGCGCGGTCTCCCGGTCTCGTCGATGAAGAGGCATAGACTCAGCACCGTCCCGTCTCGGTCAGACGCCTCGCCCAGAGCCGCCGCACGCAGCGGTCCATGCGGACGCGACGGATCAATGGCGATGCTTCCCATTCCTCCGTCGTCCATGAACGCCACCCGCGCAGTCCCGACGTCTGTCAGATCGATCGGTTCGATGGCGAGCGCTGCCAGCGCTTCGATGACCGACAGCTCGGCGGGCGTGATCGGCCGCGCCGGGGCCATGGCCTCAGCCCTCCTCGCCGTCCGGCAGGCCCATCATGTGGAAGCCGGCGTCGACGTGGATGACTTCGCCGGTGGTCGAGAAGCCGAGGTCGGAGCACAGCCACAGGGCGGCGCCGGCGACGCCCTCCATCGAGGTGTCCTCCTTCATCGCCGACATGGCCCGGCCCTGGGCGATCATGCCGCGGCCGCC
>CAZGPS010000323.1:0-2771 GCA_964527675.1 uncultured Brevundimonas sp.
CGCGGGCGGTGTGCGACTATATCGCCGGCATGACCGACCGCTATGCGATCGAGGAGCACCGGAAGCTGTTCAGCCTGGATCTGGGACTGGATTTGTAAGCGAGCAACATCATCTCCGCTTGGTCGCAGAGCAATGGCCTTTGGACGCCACGCCCGAGGCGAGGCATAGCATCGCATTTACCGATGTGCGCTCAATGTGCATTATTCTCAACTTGGAGGCCGTGCGGATGTCATGACCAAGGGAAAGCGGAGCGCCGCACGGTTAGCTGACATCGAAGCACGCACCTTCCAGTTGATGCAGGGGCTTCCTTCTGCGCTAGCTGCCACGCGAAAACGTGTTCAGAAACGCGTGGAGGAGCTAGCTGCCGATGTCGAGAAAACCCGAGACGCCGCCGAGCACGGCGTCAGGCCGCCAGGAAAGCGATTCCGTCTTTGATTTTCTGTATCATGACCCCCTTCGGATCGCTTCCTTTCTAGGACAGTTCGACCCTAGTGGTGTAGCCCAATCGCTGAAGCGTACAGATCAGACTGCAAGGACCAGCACGGATGGGTCCAGCGACAGCATCAAGCTCAGTGCTGGCGTAATCTCTGGTAACCTCGGTGGACAGATCGGTTTCTCAGAAGGAGCTCAACACGGTTCTGAACGAACTTATGACCCGCTTTGGTCAAATGCTCGTGCGTTTCTAGATTATCTCGAACAGAAATCGATGGTGGAGCGGGACATTCTCGAAGCTCGCATCGGGCAATTTGTCTTGTTCAAAGGAGATTTGTCGATCTCTGATCTGACGCTTCTGAAAGAAGCGTGGAAGTTGCCTCAGATGAGAAAGCTTTTCGGGGTAGAAGATGCGCCAGTTTCCAAGCATAGAAATAGCTCCGCTAAACTAAATAATGAACCCAATACGAACGCGTTTGCGCTCGACATACTGTCTATTCTGCCACATTCAGTACAGGCCACTGTGAGTAGTTCGTTGACCAGCGTCTGGGCGAATTTGAAACCTGATTGCTTAGCGACAGAGCCGTCAGATCTCACTCTGAAGCACGGGCATGCGATCCCCGGGACTTGGAGTATTCTCGGAATTCTGGACGCGCAACCGCAACTGTTGCCCGACGCAGAGGTGCAAGCTTCCGAGGGCGATGCCGCTCAAGCAGCAAACATCTTGTTCCGCATGCTCGCCCCAGTCACTCGCAACATCATGGGGCGCCCTTTGGATGCCTTCGCGGTGACCCCCCTTCTGGTGTTCCGGGAGGTGACTGGCCCAAACGCATAGCCTCCGATTGCCGGGGTTTCGAAGCGGGCTTGAGAACCGAGTGGTAAGAAGTCTAGCTTGGGGATTGGGCGGGTTAGTATGGGCGTCCGCGCGCGATTCGTGCGGCACGACGGAAGGCGCGGCCATGTCACACGAAGATCCCTATCGCCCGAACCAGGGCCACGACCGGGGCGCCTATACGCCGCCGACCGACGACGACCTGCCGTTCAACCGCCAGGGCTATGACCCGCGGCGAGGCGGCGGCGGGGGAGGCGGCGGCAAGGCCCCGCCGATGACGCTGATCATCTCGGCGGTGGTGCTGCTGGTGCTGATCATCGCCGTGGTGGTCTATTACCGCGCCGGGCCGCGCGCCTCCGGGGACGCCCCGCCGGCTGTCGGGACGCCGGTGGGCGAGATGACGTCGGCCGCTCCTGTCGACGCCCAGCCGGTCGATCCGACCGCCGGGATCGACGTCTATTCCGGGACCGAGGCGCCCGGGACCGCCCCGACCTTCGTTCCGCCGCCCGAAGCGGTTCAGCCGCGTCCCGCGCCGGCCCCGGTCGAGACCGCTCCCGCCCCGACGACGGCCCCGACCCCGCCGGTCAAGAAGGCCGCCCCTGCGCCGGCGCCGGCGTCGGTCGGCGGGACCTCGAGCGTGCAGATCGGCGCCTTCTCGACCCCGAACATCGCCGAGCGGGAATACAACGCCGTCGTCGGCCGCTATCCGCAGTTCACCGAGGGCGGCGCCCGGCGGGTGCAGGAGGTCACGGCCTCGAACGGCTCGACCGTCTATCGCACCACCGTCAACGGCCTGAGCCGCGAGCAGGCCGGCGGCCTGTGCAACGCCATCAAGGCCTCGGGCGGGGACTGCATCGTCCGGTGACGCGTTCGGCGGCGATCTATGGCTGCAGCGGCTGCCGGCTGACGGCGGCGGAGAAGGCCTTCTTCGCCGAGGTCCGGCCGTGGGGCTTCATCGTCTTCCGCCGCAATGTCGACAGTCCGGACCAGCTGCGGGCCCTGACCGACGAGATGCGCGACTGCGTCGGCGACGCCGGGGCCCCGGTGCTGATCGATCAGGAGGGCGGCCGGGTGCAGCGGATGGGGCCGCCGCACTGGGCGAAATACCCGCCGGCCGGGGCCTATCTGGAGGCGGCCGGCGATCCGTTGCGGGCGCGCGAGCTGGCGCGGCTGGGCGCGCGGCTGATGGCGCATGACCTGAAGGCGGTGGGGATCACCGTCGACTGCGCCCCGGTGCTGGACACGCCCGTCCCCGGCGCCCACGAGATCATCGGCGACCGGGCCTGGGCGCGCGATCCGGCCATGGTGGCGATGCTGGGCCGGGCGGCGGCCGAGGGGTTGCTGGCCGGCGGAGTGCTGCCGGTGATCAAGCACATGCCGGGGCATGGCCGGGCGTTCGGCGACAGCCATCATGAGGTGGCGGTGGTGCATGCCGAGCTGGCGTCGCTGGCCCACGCCGGCACCCTGATGGCCTTCATGGCCGTGGGGATCAGCCTGATCGTGCTGC
>CAZGPS010000324.1:0-1931 GCA_964527675.1 uncultured Brevundimonas sp.
TGATGCTGGCCATGCTGCTGCACGACGTCGGCAAGGGCGGCGACCGGGGCCAGCTGGAGGACGGGGCCATCGCCGCCCGCCGCGCCTGCGACCGGCTGGGCCTCGACCCGCGCCGCACCGAGTTCGTGGTCTGGCTGGTGCGAAACCATCTGGCGCTGAGCGACTACGCCCAGAAGCGCGACGTGTCGGACCCGGGGACGATCCGGGCCTTCACCGAGCTGGTCGGCGACCCGGAGCGGCTGCGCACCCTGCTGATCCTGACTGTCGCCGACATCCGCGCCGTGGGCCCCGGGGTCTGGAACGGCTGGAAGGGGCAGCTGATCCGCGATCTCTACCAGCAGACCGAGGCCGCTTTCCGGGGCGAAACCCTGCACCCGGCCGATCCGCTGGACGACTACCCCGGGCTGATGCGCCGGGGGCGGGCCGAAGGGGCCGTGGCCGAGGTGCTGGAGGCCGATCCGGCGGAGGAGGGACCGTCGGCGACCCGGGTCGCCGTGGCGGCCCGCGATCGGTCAGGCCTGTTCGCCGACCTGGCCCAGGCGCTGGCGGCGGCCGGGGCGGATGTGGTCGGGGCGCGGGTGGCGACGGCTGAGGACGGCGTGGCTCTCGACGTATTCGAACTTCAGGACGGCGCCGGCGCGCCCTACGGCCAGGCTGAGCCGCGCCGGCTGAGCCGTCTGCTCAAGACGCTGGAGGCGGCGGCGCGGGGACAGGCCGTGCGCGCCTCGCCGCCCCCGGCGCCGTTCAGCCCCCGGCGCGCCGCCTTCGACGTGCGGCCGACGACCATCATCGACCTGGAGCAGAGCCCGACGGCCGCCGTGGTGGAGGTGTCGGGGGCGGACCGGCCGGGCTTGCTGGCCGATCTGGCCCGGGTGCTGTCCGAACATCGGCTGTCGGTGCGATCAGCCCATATCGCCGGCTTCGGCGAGCGGGCCGTGGACAGCTTCTATGTCACCGACGCCCGGGGGCGGAAACCGAAGGCCGGGGCGGCGCTCGAGCGACTGCGGACCGATCTCGAGACTGTGCTGGACTGGAAGGATCGGCGGGTCGAGCGCGTTTCGGCGCCGGTTCGCGCCAGCCTGCGCGACGTGTCGGAGGTTGGGCGGCTACGTCCCGCCAAGCGGCCGGTATCGCGTCCGCCGGAAGCAGGCTAAGCGGTTCCGACCCTCCAGATCGAGCCCCGCATGAGCCTCGCGCGAAACAGCATAGTGCAAGCCACCCTGACGCTGGGCAGCCGTGTGCTCGGTTTCGTCCGGGACATCGCCCTGGCGGCCCGCTTCGGCCAGGGGCCGATGATGGACGCCTTCACCACGGCGTTGATGTTGCCCAATATGTTCCGGCGCCTGTTCGCCGAGGGGGCCTTCGCCCAGGCCTTCGTGCCGGTCTATGGCGGTGTCCGGGCCCGGGACGGCGAAGAGGCGGCGGCGGTGACAGCGTCGGAGGCCATGTCCTTCATGCTGGCCGTGGTCGCGGCCTTCTGCATCGTGCTGCAGGTGCTGATGCCGTGGATCATGCCGTGGCTGCTGTCGGCCTATCGCGACGACGCCGAGGTGCTGCGGCTGGCGGTGACGGCGACGCAGCTGGCCATGCCCTACCTCGCCTGCATGACGGTGGCCTCGCTGTTGTCGGGGGTGCTCAACACCGGGGGTCGCTTCGCCCTGTCGGCGGGCGTGCCGCTCTTCCTCAATATCTGCACCCTCGCCCGGCTGCTGGCCGCCTACGCCTTCCCGGTCGCCCAGGCCGAGGTGCTGCTGTGGGTCACCGGCGCGGGCACCCTGTCCGGGTTCATCCAGGCCGGCCTGCTGTGGTGGGGCGTCCGCCGGCTGGGCGTCACGCTGAGAATCTCGTGGCCGAGGCTGACGCCGAACGTGAAGCGGGCCCTTGCGCTGGCGGTGCCGGGGGCCCTCGCCGGCGGCGCCATGCAGGTCAAT
>CAZGPS010000324.1:1941-2764 GCA_964527675.1 uncultured Brevundimonas sp.
ATGCTGGCCGGCTCGGACGAGGGCGCCCGGTCGGTGCTCTACAACGCCGACCGCCTGTATCAGCTGCCGCTGGGGCTGATCGGCGTGGCCATCGGCCTGGCGCTGGTGCCGCGCCTGACCCGGGCCTTCGTCACCGGAGACCATGACGGCGGGCGGCGCACGCTGGACGACGGGATTACCCTGGCCATGGCCTTCACTTTGCCGGCGGCGACGGCCCTGCTGGTCATGCCCTATTTCCTGATCGACGCCACGGTGACGCGCGGGGCCTTCACCAGCGCCGACGCGGCGCGGACGGCGGACGTGCTGCGCCAGTTCGCCTGGGGGGTGCCGGCCTTTGTCCTGGCCAAGGTGCTGACGCCGCCCTTCTTCGCCCGCGAGGATACGCGGCGTCCGATGTATTATGCGGTGACGGCGGTGGTCTTCACGGTGGTGATCGGCTCGGCCCTGTTCTTCTGGCTGTCCAGCCTGGGCGTCGACGGCGTGCTGGGACTGGCCATCGCCACCAGCCTGTCGGCGTGGATCAATGTGGCCCTGCTGGCGGGAACCCTGATCCGGGAAAACGTCTGGCGGCCGTCGCCGGCCTTCGTGTCGCGCGTGTCGCGGGTGCTGCTGGCCAGCGCCGTGATGGCCGGCGTGCTGGCCGCGGCGGGGATCGGCTACGAGCTTCTGAGTCGGCTGTTGCTGGCCAAGGAAGTGGCCGTTCTGGCCGTCTGTGGTTTTGGGGCCCTTGTGTATGGCGCCTGCCTCGTGCTTTTCCGCGCCGTCAGCGTGGCCGAGTTGAAGGCGACGCTGAAGCGTGAAGCCGGCGCGCCGCCGCCGACAG
>CAZGPS010000325.1:0-2749 GCA_964527675.1 uncultured Brevundimonas sp.
CCATGGGCCGCAAGCGCGTGACGGCCTGGCCCTTTCCATTCCTCCCTTTCGGGGGAGGGGGACCATGCGAAGCATGGTGGAGGGGGCCTGACCCGAACCCGGTGGATGCGGCTGACCCCCTCCACCGCTTCGCGGTCCCCCTCCCCCAATGGGGGAGGACTATGCAGCACAGTTTCAAAATCGAACGCCTGACTTCGCGGCCCCAGTTCCTGGCGGCCGCGAAGGGCGTTTCAGAGGCCCGCGGGGCGGTGGTGGTGCAGCGGCTGGACCGGGCCGACGGGGACGCCGCCGTACGGCTGGGCTTCACCGCCACGCGCAAGGTCGGCAACGCCGTGATCCGCAATCGCGCCAAACGCCGCCTCAGGGAGGCCGCGCGGGCCCTGGCGCCCCTGCTGGCCCGCCCCGGCAGCGACTATGTCTTCATCGCCCGGATGGGCACGGCGGACCGTCCGTGGGACCGTTTGCTTGACGATGTGAAATCGGCGCTTACAAGGCTCGCGACCCCGCGGCCGACGCCCCATGTCGCGCCCCACGCCCCGACATCGCCCGCCGGCCAGGATTCCTGATCTCCATGCCCCCCCACGACAACAGCCGTAACACGATCCTTTTCGTCGTGATCGCGGGCCTCATGCTGCTGGCCTACAGCTATTTCGTGATGGAGCCGCAGACGCAGAAGCGCCGCGTCGCCCAGGAGGCCGCCGCCGAGTCGACCACCGGTCCGGCCACCGCCCCGCCGGCCAGCGCCGCCGTCTTCACCACGGATCGCCGGGCCGCCCTCGGCGCCGGCGCCCGCGTGCCGATCCGCACCGGCACCCTGACCGGCTCGCTGTCGCTGACCGGCGGCCGCATCGACGACCTGTTCCTGACCCAGTACCGCGAGACCCTCGACAAGGACTCGCCCGCGGTCGAACTGTTCCGGCCCGAGGGCATGCAGCACGCCTTCTTCGCCCAGTTCGGCTGGACCGGGCAGAATGTCGCCGGCGGCGTTCCGGGCCCGGCCACGCCGTGGCGGCTGACCGAGGGCTCGACCCTGACGCCGACGACGCCGGTGGTGCTGACCTGGGACAACGGCGCGGGCCTGCGCTTCACCCGGCGCATCAGTGTCGACGACCTGTATATGTTCACCGTCACCGATACGGTCGCCAACTTCAGCGCCCAGGCGGTGACCATCGCCCCGGCCGCGGGCGTCGTGCGCCAGGGCCTGCCGGCCAACCTCGGCAAGAACCAGGTCCTGCACGAGGGCGCCATCGGCACCTTCGGCGACGGCGAGGCCTATTCCACCGAACAGCTGAAATACGGCGCCTGGGCCAAGAAGCCTTCGGTCGAGCACGCCTCCACCGGCGGCTGGCTCGGCATCACCGACAAATACTGGATGGCCGCGGTCATCCCGCCGCAGAACGAGAAGATCTCGGCCAAATTCCTCGTCACCGACGCGAGCGGCTACAACATCCACGCCGCCGGCATGGAAGGTCAGCCGGTGACCATCCAGCCCAATACCCAGGTCGACGAGACCCGCCGGCTGTTCGCCGGCGCCAAGCGCAACGAGATTCTCGCCGGCTATGAGGACAGCCTCGGCCTGCCGCGCTTCGTCTACGCCATCGACTGGGGCTTCCTGTTCTTCCTGACCCGTCCGATCTTCATCGTCATCGAGTTCTTCTACGGGATCCTCGGCAATTTCGGTCTCGCCATCCTGGCCCTGACCCTGGTCGTCCGCCTGATCATGTTCCCGCTCGCCAACAAGAGCTACGAGAGCATGTCGAAGATGCGCAACCTCCAGCCCAAGATGGAGGAGATCAAGAAGAAGCACCCCGACGAGCCGCAGAAGCAGCAGCAGGAGCTGATGGCCCTGTACCAGAAGGAGAAGATCAATCCTCTGGCCGGCTGTCTGCCGCTGCTGCTCCAGATCCCGGTCTTCTACGCCGTCTACAAGATGCTGTTCGTGACCATCGAGATGCGGCACCAGCCCTTCTTCGGCTGGATCCAGGACCTCTCGGCGCCCGATCCGACCACCATCTGGAACCTGTTCGGCCTGCTGCCGTGGGACCCGTCGGCGGCGCCGCTGATCGGCGGCATGCTGGGCGGCACCTTCGCCCTCAGCATCCTGGCCATCTTCTACGGCCTGACCATGTGGCTGCAGATGGCGATGAGCCCGCAGGCGCCGGACCCGATGCAGCGTCGCATTTTCCAGCTGATGCCGATCGTCTTCACCTTCATCATGGCCACCTTCCCGGCCGGCCTGCTGATCTACTGGGCGTGGTCGAACATCCTGACCATCTTCCAGCAGTACATCATCATGCACCGGCTGAAGGCCGAGAACCCGATCGACACCTTCATCGCGCGCATGAAGAAGGCGAAGGCCTGAGTTGGACGATTTCACCCCCGAGCAGCTGGAACAGGCGCGCATCCTGTTCGCGCGCCCGGCCACCTTCGTCATGGGCGCGGCCAAGATCGAGCAGCTGCCTGATCCCGACCTGCCCGAGATCGCCTTCGCCGGCCGCTCCAATGTCGGCAAGTCCAGCCTGATCAACGGCCTGGTCGGCATGCACAAACTCGCCCGCGCCTCCAACGAGCCGGGCCGCACGCGCGAGGTCAATTTCTTCGACCTCGACGGCAAGATGCGTCTCGTCGACCTGCCCGGCTACGGCTGGGCCAAGGCCTCGAAATCGACGGTGAAGAAATTCCAGGACCTCGGCCGCGACTATCTGCGCGGCCGGGTGACGCTGAAGCGGGTCTATCTGCTGATCGACGC
>CAZGPS010000326.1:0-2746 GCA_964527675.1 uncultured Brevundimonas sp.
CACACCGACGCCATGATGGACGACCTCGTCCGCGCCATGGACCGGCTGTGGACCCGTTGCAACGTGGCGCGGATGCCGCTCGCGGCCTGATCAGCCCCGGCTGGCCGCCAGTCGCGGCGCGCCCATCATCCACGGCGGTTCCGGCATGGCCCGCCGCGCGGCGGTCTGGGCCCGGGTCCACTGCTCGTGCAGGTCGTTGAAATAGGCGTCGTCCTCCTCGATCCGCCGCACGTCGCCGCTCATATAGCCGCGCCGCAGCGTCAGCATGTCGAACGGCGCCCCGACCGCCACGTTCGAGCGCATCGTGGTAGAGAAGGAGATCAGCCCCAGCTTGACCGCCTCGGCCAGCGGCGTGTCATACGCCAGCCCGCTCTCGAGGATCGGCTTGCCGTATTTCAGCTCGCCGATCTGCAGATAGGGCGTGTCCCGCCCGCACTGGATGAAATTGCCCTGGCTGTAGATCAGATACAGCCCCATCTCGCCGCCCGCGACCTGGCCGCCCAGCAGCATGCTGGCCGAGACGTTCAGACTGTCCGCCTCCATCGCCGGGGCGATCGACAGCCGCGTCTCGCGCAGGGCGTGGCCCAGCAGCTGGGCGCAGCGGAACAGGCTCGGCGCCGTCTCCAGCGTCTCGGGCGGCTCGCCGACGTGCAGGTTGACCCCTTCCCGGGCCATGGCCAGGGCGGTCTGGGTCACCGACAGATTGCCCGCCGTACAGATGCCCAGCACCCGCTCGCCGGGCCGGTCGACGACATGCAGCTTGCGATAGGACGAGATATTGTCGACGCCCGCATTGGTCCGGGTGTCGGCGATCATCGCCAGACCTTCCTCGACCAGCATGCCCACGCAGTAGGTCATGGGATGCGCCGCTCCCGACTGACGTCCGTCATCCGGTCAGGGTAACAGATTCCCGTGTCTGTCGACCGCGCCATCACGCCTGCTGCTGACTCTGTTGCATGTCGGCATCACGCACCGTCAGCTTCACCGCCAGCCGTTCGCCGCCGCCGCCATAGCTGGCCCCCCGCACCGGGGCGGCGCCCAGATAGTCCAGCCCCGTCGCCACCCGGACATAGCGGTCGGTCGGGCAGACGCCGTTGGCCGGATCGAAACCGACCCAGCCCAGCCCCTCGACCCAGCCCTCGGCCCAGGCGTGGGCCGCCTCCTGCTCATGGGTGTCGCGGCGCAGCAGATGGCCCGAGACATAGCGCGCCGGCACCCCCATCTGGCGGGCGCAGGCGATGAAGACATGGGCGTGGTCCTGACAGACGCCCCGGCCCAGGGCCAGCACCTCGGCGGCGGTGTGGGTCGGCGTCGTCACCCCGACCTCGAAGGCCACCGACCCATGGATCGCCGCCGTCAGCCGGTGCAACCGCTCCAGCGGCGGATGGGCCGAGAATTCCGAGGCGAACACCGAGATCAGCCGGTCGCGCTTCGTCAGGGCCGTGTCGCGCAGGAACACCAGCGGCGACAGCGTCTCCTGATCCGGCGGCACCACTCCGGCGGTGTCGCTGGTGATCACCTCGCCCGACACCCGCACCGTCAGGCTGGCCGTCGGCTGTTCGGTGTAGAGGGTGTGCACCACATTGCCGAAGGCGTCCTCCGACCGGCGCAAGCGGGCGTCGACGTCGGTCTCGACCTGCCAGCGCCGAACCTGCTGCCCCTCGCTGGAGCGCGGCGTCAGCCGCAGGGTCTGGATGATGAAGCGCGCGGCCCGGTCATAGGCATAGGTGGTGGCGTGGTCGATCTGGATGCGCACGGGTCAGCTCAGATACTGTTCGTGGATGGCCTGCCCCAACCGCCCGTTCTCGGCGAGGAAGGCCTGGATGTATTCGTGCAGGCCGGACTGGAAGATGGCCTCGATGCGCGAATTGTCGAACGACCGCATCCGGTCGGCCGCCAGCCTCTGGGCCGGTCCGCGCCGGCCGTAATCGCTGGCCAGCCGCTCCAGATAGCGCACGATCGAGGCCTGGCAGCTGGCCAGCGAACGCGGCATCTGCCGGTTCAGCACCAGCAGATCGGCCACCAGCCACGGCTTGACGCTGTCGCGATAGACCCAGCGATAGGCGGTCAGGGCCGAGACCTCGCGCAGCAGGGTGGTCCACTGGAAATAGTCGAGCTGCCCGCCGACCCGTTCGCCCTCGGGCAGCAGCAGATGGTATTTGACGTCCAGCAGCCGCGCCGTGTTGTCGGCCCGCTCGATGGCCGCGCCCAGGCGCAGGAAATAATAGCCGTCGTTGCGCAGCATGGTCCGCGAGGTCGCGCCCTCGACCGACAGGGTGACCGTCTTCACCCACTCCAGAAAGCGCGTGAAATCGTCCCGCCGCGACGGCTGGCCCTGCTCCTCCAGCCCGTTCCACGCCCCGTTGATCGCCTCCCACAGCTCGATGGTCAGGGCGGTGCGCACCGACCGGGCGTTGGTCCGCGCCCGGGTGATGCAGGCCGCGATCGACGACGGGTTCTCCGGCGCAAAGGCCAGATACTCGCGCACCGACTTCTCGGTCGGCGAGCGCCCCAGCGCCTTGGGCACGCTGGCGCAGGCCAGGGCGCTGGCCCACACCGTCTCGGCGTCGCCGTCGCCGCGCGTCGGAATGGCCGCCAGCCGGATCGTCGCCTCCAGAATTCGCGCGAGGAAATCGGCCCGCTCGATATAGCGGCCGGTCCAGTACAGCGCGTCTGCGGTGCGGCTCAGCATGGACAACCCTCCCTTCTCCCCTCGGGGGAGAAGGTGGCTCGCGCAGCGAGACGG
>CAZGPS010000327.1:0-2731 GCA_964527675.1 uncultured Brevundimonas sp.
ATCGTCTTCGCCGCCTGGATGTTCGCCGAGGCGCAGAAGGGGCAGGGGGTGCCTGGCGTCAGCATCGCCTTCGCCTTCTGGGCCCTGACCGTGGGCCTGCTGCTGATCCAGCCCGACATCGGCCAGACCCTGCTGGTCACCACCACCTTCATGGCGGTCTTCTTCATGGCCGGGGTGCCGCTGAAATGGGTGGCGGTGATCGCCGCGGCCGGCATGGCCGGGCTGGTGTCGCTGTATTTCACCTTCGGCCACATGCGCGACCGCCTCAGCCGCTTCCTGTCGCCCGAGAGCACCGACACCCACCAGATCGACCGCGCCTCCGAGGCCATCCGCGCCGGCGGCCTCGTCGGGCGCGGCGTCGGCGAGGGGGTGATGAAGCGCCACGTTCCCGACCTGCACACCGACTTCATCTATTCCGTCGGAGCCGAGGAATTCGGCCTGATCCTGTCGCTGATGATGATCGGCCTCTACGCCTTCATCGTCGTGCGCGGCATGCGGCGGGCGATGAAGCTGAACGACCCCTATGAGCAGACCGCCGCCGCCGGCCTGTTCATGCTGATCGGCCTGCAGGCCTGCATCAATATCGCCGTCAATCTGAACCTGATTCCGACCAAGGGCATGACCCTGCCCTTCATCAGCTATGGCGGCTCGTCGATGCTGGCCATGGGCCTGACCATGGGTCTGGCCCTCGCCCTGACCCGCCGCCGCCCCGGCGCCTATGAGCCTGGCGCCAGCCTGCCGCAACGGCGGCGGATATTGCCGTAGCTCACACCCGCTATCGTCATCCCCCGGTCTGCGCGGCTGCGCCGCTCGCCGGAGGATGAAGATAGCGGGGAGTAGCGGCTGCCCGCGCATTGAGGCAAACACACCGGATGACCTCCCAACTCTGCGTCGTCGCCGCCGGAGGCACCGGCGGGCACATGTTCCCGGCCGAGGCCCTGTCGCGCGAGCTGGCGGCGCGCGGCTGGCGCATCGTCCTCGCCACCGATCATCGCGGCGAACAATACGCCCACGCCTTCCCGGCCGAGGAGCGGCTCGCCCTCGACGCCGCCACCGGCCGCGGTCCCATCGGTCTGGCGAAGGCGGGGCTGACGATCGTGCGCGGCGTGGTCCAGGCCCGGGCGGCGCTGAGGCGGCTGGACGCGGCGGTGGTGGTCGGCTTCGGCGGCTATCCATCAGCCCCCGCCCTGCTGGCGGCGCTGAGCCAGGGTCGACCGACCCTGCTGCACGAGCAGAACGCGGTTCTGGGCCGCACCAACCGCTGGCTGGCGCCCTATGTCGGCGCCGTGGCCTCGTCCTTCCCCAATCTGCAAAAGGTCCCGCATGGCGTCGGCGCGCGGGTCACCCTGATCGGCAATCCGGTGCGGCCGGACATCCGCGCCCTGTACGACCGGCCCTTCGCCGTCCCCATGCCGGGCGGCCCGATCAACGTCCTCGTCACCGGCGGCAGCCAGGGCGCGCGCATCCTGTCCGAGACGGCGCCGCGCGCCCTGGCGGCCCTGCCCGAGACGATCCGCAACCGCCTCCGGGTGCAGCAGCAGTCCCGCCCCGAGACGCTGGAAGCGGCCCGCCAGATCTATCTCGACGCCGCTATTGAGGCCGAGGTCGCCCCCTTCTTCCGCGACATGGCCCAGCGGCTGTCGGCCGCGCATCTGGTGGTCGGCCGGTCCGGGGCCTCGACCTGTTCGGAACTGGCGGTGGCCGGCCTTCCGTCGCTCCTGATCCCGCTGAAGATCGCCATGGACGACCACCAGCGCTTCAACGCCGCCAGCCTGGCCGAGGCCGGCGGGGCCGAGGTCATGCTGGAGGACGAGGTGACGGTCGAGCGGCTGACGGCGGCGCTGGCGTCGCTGCTGTCCGATCCGGCGCGGCTGGCGGCCATGAGCGCGGGGGCCAGATCGGCCGCCCTGCCGGACGCCTCCGCCCGCCTCGCCGACCGGGTCGAGGAGATGGCCGCCTCCCGCCCGGCGCCGTAAGGCCTTATACCGTCTCCATGCCCGCCTTCGTCACCGACCTGACCCGCGAGATCTTCCGCCTCTGGCGCGAATTCTACTGGCTGCCCGAATGGGTGGTCATCTCGATCATCGTCGCCGTCTTCGTCTTCATCGGCTGGGCCGCCAACCAGCTGGTCTTCGCCCTGCTGAAACTGGCGGTGCGCAAGCGCGACGTGTTCTGGCGCGGCACGGTCGGACGGGCGCGGCTGAAGGTGCGGATCGCGGTGATGATCGCCGCCCTCGCCCTGGCGGTCACCGTCTCGCCCCTTGCCCCGGAGCCGTCGCTGGCGATCCGCCAGACCCTGCTGTTCGCCTTCATCCTGACCATGGGCTGGATGCTGATCGGAGCGTCCGACATGTGGGCGGTGGTCTATCTGCGCCGCTTCAACATGGAGACCGAGGACAATCTGGTCGCCCGCAAGCACGTCACCCAGGCCCGTATCCTGCAGCGGGTGGCGGCCCTGCTGATCGCCGTCGTCACCCTGGGTCTGGCCCTGCTGACCATTTCGGCGGTGCGCCAGTGGGGCCTGTCGTTGCTGGCCTCGGCCGGCGTCGTCGGCATCATCGCCGGCCTCGCCCTGCAGCCCTTCCTGACCAATATGATGGCCGGCATCCAGATCGCCACGGCCCAGCCGATCCGGCTGGACGACGCCGTCATCGTCGAGGGCGAGTTCGGCACCATCGAGGAGATCACCTCGACCTATGTGGTGGTCAAGCTGTGGGACTGGCGGCGCATG
>CAZGPS010000328.1:0-2706 GCA_964527675.1 uncultured Brevundimonas sp.
GGCCGAGCGGATGCGCCTGTCCGAGGAGCGCACCGCCGCCCTGATCGCCGAGGCTCCGAACCAGAGCGTCGCACCGCCCGAGAAGCCCAAACGCGGATGGTGGCGCCGTTGAATGGCCGCGATTAGATAGTGAGGATCGCAACGGGGGCGTTCGACGGTATCGGGAGTACGCCATGGATTGGCTGACCAGACACGCCGCCCGCCTCGCCGGGGCCCTGACGGCCGCCAGCCTGCTGCTGGCGGCCGCCGCCCCGGCCGCGGCCCAGAGCGCCATTCGCGACACCGAGATCGAGTCGATCATCCACGAATGCGCCGCCCCGGTCTTCACCGGCATGGGGCTGGAGCCGTCCGAGGTCGAGATCCTGCTGATCAACGACGCCGATCTGAACGCCTTCGCCACGCGCGGCCGGATCATGGGCATCAACACCGGCCTGATCCTGCGCACCCGCAACCCGAACGAATTGCTCGGCGTCATCGCTCACGAGGCCGGCCACATCCGCAACCGCCACACCCTGCGGGACGGGGCCCAGGACGCCGGCATGCAGCCCATGCTGATGACCATGGCCCTGGGCGCCCTGGCCATCGCGGCCGGCGCCCCCGACGCTGGCGCTGTCCTGCTCGGCAACAGCCAGTATTTCGGCACTCTCAGCGCCCTGCGCTACATGACCCATCAGGAGGGCGAGGCCGACAACACCGGCGCCCGCGCGCTGGAGGCGGCCGGACAGTCCGGCCGGGGCCTGGTCACCTTCTTCGAGAATTTCCGCTCGCAGGAGGTCTTCTCCGACGCCCGCCGCTATCCCTATTTCCGCAGTCACCCGCTATCGTCGGACCGGATCGAGAACCTGCGCCGCTTCGTCGCCGAGCAGCCCCACTACAGCCATCGCGACAGTCCCGAGCGTCTGGCCCAGCACGCCCTGATCCTGGCCAAGATCCACGCCTTCATGGACCACCCGCGCGACACCTTCCGCGCCTATCCCGACACCGACGCCTCCTTGCCGGGACGCTACGCCCGGGCCATCGCCTGGTACCGCGACGGCCAGACCGAACGGGCCCTTGCGGCGGTCGACGTCCTGTTGGAGGAACAGCCGGAGAATCCCTATTTCTGGGAGCTGAAGGGCCAGATCCTGTTTGAGGAGGGCCGGCCGGAAGAAGCGATCGGCGCCCATCAGCGGTCGGTCGAGCTGATGCCGGACGCCCCCCTGCTGCGCATCAACCTGGCCCACGCCCTGATCGAGACCCATGACCGCGGAAAGCTCGACGCGGCGGTCGACCAGCTGAAGCGGGCCACGGCGATGGAGAAGGACAACACCCTGGCGTGGCGGCTGCTGGGTCAGGCCTATGCCAGCCAGGGCAAGGAGGGCGAGGCCCGCCTCGCCTCGGCCGAGATGTATTTCGCCGCCGGCGCCAAACGGCAGGCGACCCAATTCGCCCTGCGAGCTCGCGACATGCTGGACCGGGGCTCGGCGGACTGGACCCGGGCCATGGACATCGTCTTCGCCTCCGGAGCCACCCAGGGCGACGTCGACGACCTCGATCGCCGCAACGAAAACCGCCGGCCCGGCGTCATTCCCGCAGGCGGCTGACCCCCTTTTTCCGAGAGCCTGAATGACCGAAACGCCCGAGCCCAAGCCGGCCTCCTCCCTGCCCGGCCGCCTCCTGTCAGGCAATCGCGCCGGCCTCGCCGCCCTGGCGGTGTCCGTCGTGGCGCTGGTCCTGGCGCTGGCCCCCTATGCCTCGGGAGGACCGTTCGGCTCGCGCGTGCGGGCCTATCTCGTCGAGAACCCGGAGGTGCTGCAGGACGTTAGCAACGCCCTCGAGCTCAAGGCGCAGCAGGAACAGCTGGTTCTCAACCGGCAGAAGACCGTCGAGATCAACGCCCGGGCCGCCGCCAATCCGGGTCTGCTGGCCGTCGACCAGCGCGACGCCGCTTTCGGTCCGGCCGACGCCCGGGTCACGGTCATCGAGTTCTTCGACTTCCGCTGCCCGGGCTGCAAGCTGACCGCGCCCGAGGTGCTTCGGCTGATGCAGGCGCACCCCGACGTCCGCTTCGTCTTCAAGGAGTGGCCGATCCTCGACGGCCCGACCAACGGCGTGTCTCACTACGCCGCCCGCGCCGCCCAGGCCGCGCATCGTCAGGGCAAATACCTGCCCGTGTTCCGCGCGATGATGGCCGAACAGGCCCTTTCGCCGGCGTCGATCGACGCCATCCTGATCGACAACGGCGTGTCGATGTCCGAGGCCGAGGCGGCGATGTCGGGGGCCGAGATCGCCCGCCACATGGCCGACATGCAGACCTCGGCCATGGCCCTTGGCCTGGTCGGCACCCCGACCTTCTTCGTCAACGGCAAGGCCAGCGAAACCATCGAGCCGGCGGCGCTGGAGCGGGCCATCCGCGAGGCCAAGGCCGGCTAGGCCAGCTTCAGGTCCATCGCCCCGCCGATCCATTCGACCCGCGACCGACGCCCGGCCTCGGCGGCCGCGACGGCGTTTCCGAGCGCCGTCTCGGCCCGGGCGAGCACGAAATAGCTGTAGGGATCCGCCGGCCAGTCCTCCAGCAACTCCAAAACCTTGGCCCGGGCTCCCGCCGCGTCGCCTGAAGCCAGCATTGCCGCCGCCAGACTGCGGCGGGTCGGATACCAGATCACCGGCGGGTCGCCGCCCTCCTCCTCCATGGCCTGCAGTTCGGCGGCCCGGGCGAAGGCGGTG
>CAZGPS010000329.1:0-2704 GCA_964527675.1 uncultured Brevundimonas sp.
CCTGCCGTGCGTCTATCTGGTGGATTCCGGCGGGGCCAACCTGCCGCACCAGGCCGAGGTCTTCCCCGACCGCGACCATTTCGGCCGCATCTTCTTCAACCAGGCGCGGATGTCGGCGAAGTCGATCCCCCAGATCGCCTGCGTCATGGGCAGCTGCACCGCCGGCGGCGCCTATGTCCCGGCCATGTCCGACGAGACGGTGATCGTGCGCGAACAGGGCACCATCTTCCTCGCCGGCCCGCCGCTGGTGAAGGCCGCCACCGGCGAGGTCATCTCGGCCGAGGAACTGGGCGGGGCCGAGACCCACGGCCGCCGCTCGGGCGTGGTCGACTATGTCGCCGAGAATGACGAGCACGCGCTCGAGATCGTCCGCACCATCGTCGACAGCCTCAATACGGTGAAGCGCGTCGACCTCGACGTGCGCGAACCGCGCGCCCCGGCCTTCGACGCCGAGGAATTGTACGGCCTCATCCCCGACGACGTCCGCGCCCCCTATGACGTGCGCGAGGTCATCGCCCGCCTCGTCGACGGCTCCGAGTTCGACGAGTTCAAGGCCCTGTACGGCACGACCCTGGTCTGCGGCTTCGCCCGCCTCTGGGGCTATCCGGTCGCCATCCTCGCCAACAACGGCGTGCTGTTCTCGGAGAGCGCGCTCAAGGGCGCCCATTTCATCGAACTGGCCTGCAAGCGAAAGATCCCGCTGGTCTTCCTGCAGAACATCAGTGGCTTCATGGTCGGCGGCAAATACGAGGCCGAAGGCATCGCCAAGAACGGCGCCAAACTGGTCACCGCCGTCGCCTCGGCCGAGGTGCCGAAATTCACCGTCCTGATCGGCGGCAGCTTCGGGGCCGGCAACTACGGCATGTGCGGCCGCGCCTTCGGCCCCCGCTTCCTCTTCACCTGGCCCAACAGCCGCATCAGCGTCATGGGCGGCGAACAGGCCGCGGCGGTGCTGGCCACCGTCCACCGCGACGCCGACACCTGGACGCCCGAGGAGGCCGAGGCCTTCAAGGCCCCGGTGCGCCAGAAATACGAGGACGAGGGCAACCCTTACCACGCCACCGCGCGGCTCTGGGACGACGGGGTGATCGACCCGGCGCAGACGCGGGACGTGCTGGGGCTGGCGATCTCGGCCAGCCTCAACGCCCCGACCCCGGAGGCGACCTTCGGCGTGTCCCGGAGGTGATAGCCTTCCTTCCCCCCCTTGGGGGAGAAGGTGCCCCGGAGGGGCGGATGAGGGGGATGCCGGCCTCATGCACCAGACCGGGGACAGGACCCGTCGCGCCCGTCGGCTACGCGCCCAAACCACCGGCGCCGAAGATCACCTCTGGACGCTGCTGCGGGCCCGCCGCTTCGAAGGCCTCAAGTTCCGACGACAGGCTCCGGTCGCCGGCAGGATCGTCGACTTCCTCTGCCCCGAGCTCAAGCTGGTCATCGAGCTGGACGGCGGCGTTCACGATCTCAGGCTCGTCGAGGATGCCGAGCGGGACCTGCTGATCGCGGAGGCAGGGTTTCGTGTGGTGCGGTCGGACAATGAAGCCTTCCTGCGCAATCCAAATGTCCTTCTGGACGCGATCCGCCTTCGGGCTTCGGAGATGCGGACCCGACCCCCTCATCCGACCGGCTCCGCCGGCCACCTTCTCCCCCGAGGGGAGAAGGACTAGGGCGACTTTCGCAGCACCTTCTCCATCGCCTTCCCCTTCGCCACCTCATCCACCAGCTTGTCGAGGTGCCGCAGCTCCCGCATGAACGGGTCCTCGATCTCCTCGACCCGGTAGCCGCAGATCACGCCGGTGATCAGGAAACGGTTGGGGTTCATCGCCGGCGCCTCGGCGAAGAAGGTCTCGAAATCGGTCTTCGCCGCCAGCAGCGCCTCCAGCCGGTCCTGCGAATAGCCGGTCAGCCAGCGGACTGCCTCGTCCACCTCGGCCCGCCCACGCCCCTTCTTCTCCGCCTTGGCGACATAGTGGACATGGACGCTCGCCACGCTGGTGCGGCGGATGCGGTCGGCGGCGCTGATCGCCATCGTACTTCCCCCATGTTCCGTTCGGCCCCTCACGCGTTATACCGCTGCAGCATCCGGAGACCATCATGACCGACCGCACCCCCACCGAAGCCGAACTCAACGCCCTCGACATCACCCCGGGCGAGGCGGCCGAGATCAACGCCATCGCCCACCCCCTGCTGGCCGATCCGGCGCCCGACGCCAATGACGACCTGGTGCAGATCGATTCCACCACCGACGGCGTGGTCTTCGTCACCATCAACCGGCCGGCGAAGAAGAACGCCTTCGACGGCCCGACCGTCGCCGCCCTCTATGAGGCCTTCGAGACCCTGCAGGGCGCCGACCGGGTGCGCACCGTCTTCATCCGCGGCGCGGGCGGCACCTTCAGCGCCGGCGCCGATCTCGGCTGGATGGCCGACGCCGCCGGCTGGTCCGAGGGCGACAACCGCGACGACGCCATGGGTCTGGCGAAGATGCTCAAGGCCCTGCACGACATCCCGGCCCTGACGGTAGCCATCGTCGAGGGCGCGGCCATGGGCGGTGGGGCCGGTCTCGTCGCCGCCTGCGACATGGCCGTGGCCGTCGAGGGGACCCGCTTCGCCTTCTCCGAGGTCAAGCTGGGCCTGATCCCGGCGACCATCGCCCCCTATGTCGTCGAGGCCATCGGCGCCCGCCGCGCGCGCCAGCTGTTCCTGACCG
>CAZGPS010000330.1:0-2696 GCA_964527675.1 uncultured Brevundimonas sp.
CGATCGTGCCGATGTTGCAGTGCGGCTTGTTACGTTCGAACTTTTCCTTGGCCATGGCCAAAACTCCTGTGGCCCGGGGCGGGGCGATTGGGTCAGCTTGAGAATTCTGGAGCGGGTAGACGGAATCGAACCGACATATTCAGCTTGGAAGGCTGCTGTACTACCATTGTACTATACCCGCACGGAGACGGCGTCGGGCGCCTGAGCCCTTCGCCGCCGACCCGATATGGGGTCCGGACCGTCGTTTCGAAAGCGCGTGGTGGGGGAAGCAGGACTCGAACCTGCGAAGCTTACGCAGGGGATTTACAGTCCCCCCCCTTTGCCGCTCGGGACATTCCCCCAACGCGCTTTTCGAACCGTCGGACCGATGCCTCGTCCACCTTTCGGCGGGCGAAACAACAAAAGCTCTCGGTGTCCCGCGTCGCCTGGTTTAGGAGGGGCGCCAGACCCGAAAGCCCTCAGGGCTCCAAATCGGAGGGCGTCTTATAGTGTCGAGAAATCCAGAACGCAACGACCGGAAATCGGTCAAGAAGCCGGCCTTCGGAGGCAAGCCCGGCGGGCGTGCGGACGGCCCGCGCGGAGCTGACCGGGGCGCCGACAAGGGCCCGCCGAAGAGCGGCGGCTGGAACCCCAATCCGCCGACGCGGTCGGCTGATTCCGCCCCGCGCGGCCCGCGCGGCAGCAAGATCGACGCCGACCATTTCGTCTGGGGCCGCCACCCGGTCCTCGCCGCCCTCGCCAATCCGGCGCGCAAGGGCATGGGCCGGCTGCTGGCGACCGCCGATCGCGCCGCCGAGCTGGAGCGCGACAAGGCCGCCCATGGCCACAAGATCGAGATCATCGAGGGCCAGGCGCTGGAGCGGATGCTGCCGCCCGGGGCGGTGCATCAGGGTCTGGCCTTCAAGGTCCAGCCGCTGGAAGGCGTGGCGCTGGAGGATTTCGCCGACCCCGCCCCCGGGCCGGGCGAGGGCGGCGTCATCGTCATGCTGGACCAGTTGACCGATCCGCAGAACGTCGGCGCCATCTTCCGCTCCGCCCTCGCCTTCGGGGCCAGGGGCATCGTGGTGCAGGACCGCCACTCCCCCGCCCTCGCCGGGGCCCTGGCCAAGGCCTCGGCCGGGGCCACCGAGCGGCTGCCCTGCGCGCGGGTCACCAATCTGAGCCGCGCGCTGGAAAAGCTGGCCGATCTCGGCTGGCGCGCCGTGGGCCTCGACGGGGACGCCGAGCTGACGCTGGAACAGGCGCTGGACGGCCGGCCGACGGTGCTGGTCATGGGCTCCGAGGGCGACGGCGTGCGCCGGCTGGTGGCCGAGCACTGCGACGTCATGGCCCGCATCCCCATGCCCGGCGGATTCGAGAGCCTGAACGTCTCCAACGCCGCCGCCGTGGCGCTCTATGAGTCGACGCGGGCGCGCGGCGGAAGCTGACGCCGCCCTTCCATCTTGCCCAGCCCATCCCTCCTGCCCTAGACGCCGATCATGGAATTTCTTTCGCCCGAACTCGCCAGCCAGGCCACCGCCCTCGGCAAGGTGTTGATGATCGATCTGGTGCTGGCCGGCGACAACGCCGTGGCCGTCGGCCTCGCCGCCGCCGCCCTGCCCCAGGAGCAGCGTCGCAAGGCCATTCTGATCGGCCTCGCCGCCGCTGTCGTCCTGCGCATCGGCTTCGCCCTGATCACGGTGCAGCTGCTGGCCATCATCGGCCTGCTGCTGGCGGGCGGCGTCCTGCTGTTGTGGGTCTGCTGGAAGATGTGGCGCGAACTGCAGGAACAGCGCACCCACGACCAGGCTGAGGCCGAACGCGAGCTGGAGCTGGCCCTCGCCATTGAACACGGCAAGGGCCCCTCGCCCGAGGAACTGGGCCTCAAGCGCAAGACCTTCGGCGCCGCCCTGCTGCAGATCATGATCGCCGACATCACCATGTCGCTGGACAATGTGCTGGCCGTGGCCGGGGCCGCCCATGACCATCCGTGGATCATGGTCTTCGGCCTGATCCTGTCGATCGCCCTGATGGGGGTCGCCGCCACCTATATCGCCAAGCTGCTGAGCAAGCACCGCTGGATCGGCTACGTCGGCCTGGTGGTGGTCCTGTATGTGGCCCTCCACATGATCTGGGACGGCGCCCGCTCGGTGATCGTGCGCACCGACCGGATGGAGGAATTCAACGCCGCCGCCCCGGCCTTCCTCGACATCGGCGAGGCGGAGGCGGCCAAACACCTGAAGGGCCTGCGCGGGCAGGACAGCCTCGCGCCCGCCGCCCCGACGCCGGCCACACCGGCCGAGGCGCCGCCGGCGACACAGACCCCCTAGACAAAAGGCCCGGAGCGATCCGGGCCTTTTTCATTGTGCGCCGGGAAGGCTCAGGCCTCGGCCCCGCCGAACCGCTCGCTCCACTCCGCCACCTGGGCGTCCTCGATCTTGGTGAACAGCACGCCCTGCGCCGCCACGGCCCGGCCGCGCGGCAGCCGGTCCAGCAGCGCCTCGCCCGGCTTCGGCCACGACAGGTCGGTCGCCCCCACCGAGGCGGCGATCTTCTCCGCCGAGAACGGCATGACCGGCGCCGCCAGCCGGGCGAACAGGGCGACGAGGTTCAGCCCGGTGCGGACGCCGACGGCGGCGCGATCGACATCGGTCTTGAAGGCGGTCCACGGCGCCGCCTCCTGCAGATATTCATTGCCCAGCACCCAGACGGCGCGC
>CAZGPS010000331.1:0-2641 GCA_964527675.1 uncultured Brevundimonas sp.
TCCCCGGCTGGAGCGGTGCTGGGCCGGCACTGACGCCGCCTCCCTCTGCCTGGATGAGGGTGGGGGGCAACCCTTCGCGGACATCCTGATCCGGGCGCTCGAAGCCCTTGACCGTCGACCTCTCGCCGACCGCCTCGCGGCGGCTTCCTCCCCCAATCTTGGAGTCGATTGATGAGCCGGACCGGTTTCCTGCTTTCTGTCTGCGCCCTGGCCTGCCTTGCCGGGACGCCCGCCCTGGCCCAGCGGGCGGCGCCTGTGGCTGTCGCCCGGGCGGAAGCCGCCGCCCCCCTGAGTGCTGGTCAGCGGACCGCCGCCATCGCGGCGATCGTCGGGATCGTCGAGAGCCGGTACGTCTTTCCCGACCGCGTCGCCATCATCCGCGACCGGCTGAACGAAGGGCTGGCCAGCGGACGCTATGACACCGCCGACGCGGGCGCCTTCGTCGAGCGGGTCACGGCCGACCTGCGGGAGTCCAGCGGGGACGGACACATGTATCTGAATCACTCGCCTGACCAGTACGCCGCGGCCGTCGGCGCGGACGCAGACTCTGGGGACAGCCCCGCGCTTGAGGCCATATGGGCCGCCGCTGCCCTGCGCAGCAATCATGGCCTGACCGAGACGCGTATCCTGCCCGGCAACCTTCGCTACCTGCGCATCAGCCAATTCCACTGGATCGCCGACCGCACGGGTCAGGCCTACGATGACGCCATGCGCTTTCTGCGGGACGGCGACGCCCTGATCATCGATCTGCGCGGCAACGGCGGCGGGGACCACGCCGCGGTGCGCTACCTGCTCAGCCATTTCATGGCGCCGGATCAGCTGGATATGACCTTCCTCGAGGCGGGCAAGGATCCGGTCCAGTCGCGCACGCTCGACAGCCTTCCCGCCGGGCGCGTGCGCGGCAAGCCGCTCTATGTCCTGATCGACCGGCGGGTCGGATCGGCGGCCGAGGCCTTCGCCTATGACGTCCAGCAGTTCCGGCTGGGAACCCTGATCGGCGCGACCACGGGCGGGGCCGCCAACAACAACACCTTCTTTCCCATCGCGCCCGGCTTCATGCTGAGCGTCTCCTACGGCCGTCCGGTGCATCCGGTGTCCGGCGGGAACTGGGAGGCCGTCGGCGTCAGCCCGGATGTCGCCGTGGCTCCGGAAGCCGCGCTCGACGCCGCGATGGCGAAGGCGTTGGAGACCCTGGTCGCTCGCAGCGAGGCCGATCCGGTGGATCGCGCCGGTTGGGAATGGGCGCGTGTGGCGATCGAGGCGCGCCTGCATCCGGTTCATCTGCCGCCGGCGCGTCTGCGCGCCCTGGCCGGCAGCTATGGCGGACGCAACATCGTGTTCGAGAATGGCCGGTTGGTCTGGCGCCGCAAGACTGGCGGGGACGCCCTGCTGTCGCCGCTGACCCCCGATGGCCTGTTCGCCGTCGGAACCGACGACCGCCTGCGCCTGCGCCTGACCGGGGACGCGCTGGAGATGCAGCGGATCGACGAGCCCGCGCCGTCCCGCTTCGTACGGGACTGAAGCGGACCGCCATTGTTCCGCCCCGGCGGAGGGACTATCTTGTTCAACGGCGGGTCCTGCTGCGGCCCTCGTCGAAGGCAACATTTCCTCGCGACCTTAATTCACTCGAAGGGAGCTGTCCCTGATCAGGCCCGTGGGCCTGGGCATACGGCGCCCACCTGGCTACCCAGGTCGAGAGGATTTAAACGTCCTTCACGGTTCTTGCGGCGCCGCCACCCTTTCCCTCCCTTGTGCGCTGTTGCGCGCAAGCATTCCTCCCCCTTGGGGGAGGGGGACCATCCGAAGGATGGTGGAGGGGGCCGCCGATGCGCTACCTGTCCGACATGATCGACAAGCACGAACTCCGGGCCGCCATGCGAGCCACGCGCAAGCGGCTGGCCGGCCTCGACCCGGAAGCCTCCCTGCGTGCGGCAGAGCATGTCGCCGACCTCCCGCCCGGCGAGACGGTCGCCGTTTATCGCGCCATCGGCTCCGAGCTGGACGCCGAGGCCCTGTCGCTGACGCTGGCGCGCGCCGGCCGGTCGCTCTGCCTGCCGGTGGTCATCCAGCGCGACGCCCCTATGGTCTTCCGCCGCTGGTCGCCGGGCGAACCGCTCGAACTCGACGAGGCCGGGGTGCCCGCGCCGTTTCCCCTGGCCGCGACCGTCACGCCGGACCTGATCGTCACCCCCCTGCTGGCCTTCGACGCCCACGGCGGGCGGTTGGGGCAGGGGGGCGGCTACTACGACCGGACCTTCGCCGCCCTGCCGGACGTCCTCCGCATAGGCCTCGCCTTTGCCGGGCAGGAACTGGAAAAGTTGCCGCTCGAGCCGCACGATATCCGCCTGCATGGCGTTCTGACCGAGAGCGGCTATAGAGCCCTCCCATGAGGCAGACCGTATGAGACTGGCGTTTTTCGGCGATGTGGTGGGCAAGTCCGGCCGTGACGGCCTGTCCGACCACCTGCCCGCATTGAAGCGAGACCTGAAACTCGACTTCGTCGTGGTCAACGCCGAGAACGCCGCCGGCGGCTTCGGCATCACCGAGAACACCGCCCGCGAGCTGTTCATGGCCGGGGCTGACTGTCTGACCCTGGGCAACCACAGCTGGGACCAGCGCGAGGCCCTGACCTATATCGTGC
>CAZGPS010000332.1:0-2593 GCA_964527675.1 uncultured Brevundimonas sp.
ACCACCAGCGCATTGGCCCGCATGGCCAGGTGCATCTTGCGCATGGCGAAATAGTGGAAGCGGAAGGTCAGTTCCGGCGTCGACCAGGGGTTGGGCTCCTGCTCGTGCGGCAGGGTGATGTTGAAGCCGATCGACGGCGCGCCGGCGTCGGCGGCGCCCCGGTTCGCAGCGCCCATGATCCCCGGTCCGCCGCCGGTGGTGATGACGTTGTCCCGGGGTTGGCCGTTGGCGCCGTGCAGGGCCCCGCCCCGCTCGGAGGCCAGCCGCCCGAACGCCCGGGCCTCGGCGTACCAGCGTTGGTGCTCGCCATCGCCGTTCTCGCCGATCCGGGCGCTGCCGAACACCACGAGGGTCGAACGCACGCCCCAGGCCCGCAACGCCTCCTCGGCCTTGGCGTACTCCATCAGGAAGCGCACGCCACGCATTGAATCGCCGAGCAGGAATTCCTCGTCCAGCGCCGCCAGCCGATAGGACGGCGACGCCATCTGGGCCGTGTTGGCGCCGTCGGCGCTCACCCGCGCGCCCGCTCGACCGTGTCGACCGACGGATTGGTGCGCAGCGCCGCCATGATGGCGGTGGCGTGTTTGGCGTCCTCGACCTCCATGTCGATGTCGACGTCGAAGAAGTCCTGCTGCCGATGGCTCATCACCAGGTTCAGGATGTTGCCGCCCGCCTCGCCGATGATGGTCGCCACCTGGCCCAGCACGCCGGGGGCGTTCTTGATGGTGGCGCGGACCCGGGCCGAGGCCACGGCCCCCTGCTCCGCCTGCGGCGTCCACTGCAGATCCTGCCAGACCGAATCATCGTCGGCGAACTCCGCCAGCCGCTGGCAGTCGATGGTGTGCACCGTCAGCCCCGCCTCGGGCTCCAGAATGCCGACGATCCGGTCGCCCGGCACCGGCGAGCAACAGTGGCCGAAATGCACGCTGACGCCCGGGGTCAGGCCCCCGCCGCGCACGAACAGCCGCGCGTGCTCGTCGCCGATGCGCTTGCGGTCCGGCCCCGCCTTGAGCCGGCCCTTCAGCGCGGGGAACAGGATCTCGGCGATCCGCGCCGCCGACAGCCGGCCGCGGCCAAGGGCTTCGTAGAGGTCCTCGTCGCTGGCGAAACCCAGCTGCTCCAGCGCCGGCCGCAGCGTCAGCTCGACATCCGTCTTGCCGGCCCGGGTCAGGGTCTGGTCGAGCGTGGCGCGGCCCAGCTTCTGGAACTCGCCCCGCTCGGAGGTGCGGATATGCCGGCGGATCGCCGAGCGGGCCCGGCCGGTCACCGTCAGCGAGCGCCAGTCGACCGGGATCTCGCGCTTGGCCCCGCGGATGATCTCGACCACGTCGCCATTCTGCAGCTGGGTCCGCATCGGCTTCAGCTCGCCGTTGATCTTGGCCCCGACCGCCGTGTCGCCGACCTCGGTGTGGACGGCGTAGGCGAAGTCCAGCGGCATGCCGCCGCGCGGCAGGGTGATCAGCGCCCCCTTGGGCGTGAACACGAACACCTGGTCGAGATACATCTCCAGCTTGGCGTGCTCGACCCAGTCCTCGCCGCCCTCGCCGTGCTCGATGACCTGCACCAGGTGGCGCAGGTTCTGCAGCGGGTCGCGCCCGCCGTCCTTCTCCATCGCCTCCTTGTCGAAGCCGTAGGACTGGTTCTTGTAGGCCCAGTGCGCCGCCACCCCGTCCTCGGCCACCCGGTCCATGGCGTCGGTGCGGATCTGCATCTCGATGCGCAGCCCCGAGGGCCCGACCACCGTGGTGTGCAGCGAGCGGTAGTTGTTCGACTTGGGCGTCGAGATGAAGTCCTTGAACCGCTCCGGCACCATCGGCCAGGCGCGGTGGATCACCCCCAGGGCGCGGTAACAGTCGTCCTCGGCCTCGACGATCACCCGGAAGCCGTAGATGTCCGACAGCGACGAGAAGCCCACCGACTTGCGCTGCAGCTTGCGCCAGATCGAATAGGGCGTCTTCTGCCGGCCGAAGACATGGGCGTGCACCCCCGCCTCCTCCAGCACCCGCTCGACCTCGCGCGAGACGCCGTCGATGGCCCGGCCATGCTCCAGCTTCAGCGCCTCCAGCCGCCGCTCGATGGCGGTGCGGGCGGTGGGGTTCAGGTGCTCGAAGGCCAGTTCTTCCAGCTCCGAGGCGATCGAATGGATGCCGATCGACCGGCCCAGCGGCGCATAGACCTCCAGCGTCTCGCGGCTGATCCGCTCGCGCTTCTCCGGCTTGACGTATTTGAGCGTCCGCATGTTGTGCAGACGGTCCGCCAGCTTGACCAGCAGGACGCGGACGTCCTTGGAGATGGCGAGGATGAATTTGCGCAGGTTCTCGGCCTGGCGCGTGTGCTCGGCCTGCAGCTCCAGGCGCGACAGCTTGGTGACTCCCTCGACCAGCGAGGCCACCTCCTCGCCGAACATGCCGGCGATGTCGTCGCGGGTGGCCGAGGTGTCCTCGACCACATCGTGCAGCAGGGCGGTGACAATGGTCGCCGTATCCAGCTTGTAGTCGGTCAGAATGCCGGCGACCTGGATCGGATGGGCGAAATAGGGATCGCCCGAGGCCCGCAGCTGCGAGCCGTGCATCTTCATCGCATAGACATAGGC
>CAZGPS010000333.1:0-2590 GCA_964527675.1 uncultured Brevundimonas sp.
GTCAGCTTGGTCTTCACCTCGGCCAGTTTGAACTGGGTGTTCTGGAAGTCGATGATGCGCTTGCCGAAGGCCTTGCGCTCCTTGACGTAGGCCAGCGTCTCCTTCAGGCCGCGCTCGGCCGCCGCCACGCCCTGCACCGCGATGTTCAACCGCTCCTGCGGCAGTTGCTGCATCAGCTGGATGAAGCCCTGGCCCTCGCCGCCGCCGATGATGTTCTCGCCGGGGACCTTCACATCGTTGAAGAACAGCTCGGAGGTGTCATTCCCCTCCATGCCGATCTTGTGCAGGTTCCGGCCCCGCTCGAAGCCCTCGGCGCCGTCGGTCTCGACCACGATCAGGCTGGTGCCCTTGGCCCCTTCCGACGGATCGGTCTTGGCCACGACGATGATGAAGTTCGCCAGCTGGCCGTTGGTGATGAAGGTCTTGGACCCGTTCACCACATACTGCTCGCCGGTCTTGATGGCGGTGGTCTTGACCCCCTGCAGGTCGGACCCGGCGCCCGGCTCGGTCATGGCGATGGCGCCGACCAGTTCGCCCGACTGCAGCCGCGGCAGCCAGCGCGCCTTCTGCTCGGCGGTGCCGTAGTGCCAGATGTAGGGCATGACGATCGCATTGTGCAGCGAGATGCCGAAGTGATCCGCGCCCTTCCAGCCCAGCTGGCGCATCAGCACCACCTCATGCCGGTAATCCCCGCCCATGCCGCCGTCTTCCTCGGGCATCGACAGCCCCAGCAGGCCGGCCTCGCCGGACTGGCTCCACAGCTCGCGCGGCACGCTGGAGTTGGCCAGCCACGACTGCACCGCCTCGGGCGAGGCATGCTCGTCGATCCATTTGCCGACGCTGTCGGAGAAGAGGACGATCTCCTCTTCCTGCATGAAATCGGGCTCGGGGACGTTGAGGACGTTCATGGGCTCACTCCGCAATCAAAAGCCCTTCCCCCTTGATGGGGGAAGGGTTGGGATGGGGGTGAAGGCGGTCGGAGCAGGGGGCTCTGACAACACCTCATCCGGACAGGCTGTCACCCCCAACCCCGGCCCTTCCCCCATCAAGGGGGAAGGGAGAAGAAATCAGAACGCCTCCGCCGGCATCGCCATCAGCACGTCCGCGCCGGTCTTCAGCTTGGCCAGATGCGCCCCCGTGTCCGGCAGGATGCGCTCCACGAAATACCGGCCGGTCATCAGCTTGTTGGCGTAGAACGGATCGGTCGAACCGGCGTCGATCTGCTTCTGCGCCGCGATCGCCATCTGCGCCCACAGATAGGCCAGCGCCGTCAGGCCGAAGATGTTCAGATAGTCGGTGCTCGCCGCGCCCGCATTGTCCGGGTTCTGCATGCCGTTCTGCATCAGCCACATGGTGCCTTCCTGCAGCTTCTTCTTGGCGTCGGCCAGGCCGTCGACATAGGGCTTGATCGGGCCCTCGCCGCCGTTCTCGCTGACGAAGGCGTCGATGTCGGCGAACCAGCTCATGATCGCCCGTCCGCCGTTGGCCGGCAGCTTGCGCCCGACCAGATCCAGCGCCTGGATGCCGTTGGCGCCCTCGTAGATCATGGTGATCCGCGCATCGCGCAGATACTGCGACGCCGGGAAATGCTCGGTGTAGCCGCTGCCGCCGTGCACCTGCATGGCCAGCGAGGCGACGTGGAAGCCCTTGTCGGTCAGATAGGCCTTCAGCACCGGGGTGATCAGACCCATGTAGTCGCGGGCCTTCTGGGCCTCGGCCTCGTCGTTCGAATGTTGCAGATCGGCCTGCAGGGCGGTCCACAGGGTGAAGGCCTGGCCGCCCTCGACGAAGGCCTTGGCCTCCAGCAGCATGCGCCGCACGTCCGGGTGGACCATGATGGAATCCGCCGGGCCGTCCGGGTTCTTGGCCCCCGTCAGCGACCGCCCCTGCAGCCGGTCATGGGCGAACTCGACGGCGGCCTGATAGGCGGCCGTCCCGATCGACAGACCCTGCAGGCCGGTGCCGAGACGCGCCTCGTTCATCATCACGAACATGGCGGCCATGCCCTTGTTCTCGGTCCCGACCAGCCAGCCCTTGGCGTTGTCGTAGTCCATGACGCAGGTGGCGTTGCCGTGGATGCCCATCTTGTGCTCGAGGCCGCCGCAGGCCGCGCCCGCATTGCGCTCGCCAAGGCTGCCGTCCTCATTGACGAACACCTTGGGCACGACGAACAGGCTGATGCCCTTGATCCCGGCCGGGGCACCCTCGATCCGGGCCAGCACCAGATGGATGATGTTGTCGGTGAAGTCGTGCTCGCCCGAGCTGATCCAGATCTTCTGGCCGGTGATGTTGTAGCTGCCGTCGCCGTTCGGGACCGCCTTCGTCCGGATCAAACCCAGGTCCGTGCCGCACTGCGGCTCGGTCAGGTTCATGGTGCCGCCCCATTCGCCCGTCGCCATCTTGGGCAGATACATCGCCTTTTGCTCATCCGAGCCGTTGGCGTTCAGGCCCCAGTAGGCGCCCGCCGTCAGCCCCGGATACATCGAGAAGGCGGCGCTGGCCGCGGCCGTCATCTGGCCGAAGGCCATGGCCACGACCGAGGGCATGCCCTGGCCGCCGTGCTCGGGCAGGGCCGACAGGGCGGGCCAGC
>CAZGPS010000334.1:0-2586 GCA_964527675.1 uncultured Brevundimonas sp.
GACGATTTACCAACCACCGGGCACGCGGAGCGCCTGGCCGCGCTGGTCAGTGCGCCGCGCGGGTGATCCGGGTCACCACCGGACGGTGGTCGGAGCCGGTGGGCCGTCCCAGTCGCCGCCCGGCGAAGGCGAGGTCCGGCGAGGCGTAGACCTGGTCGATGGTGAGAGCCAGCGGCGCCGGAAGATCGGTCGGCCAGGTGCCCGGAAATCCCGGCGCGGGGTGCAGTCTGAGGTCGCCCCGGATCTGTTTGCCGATCCGGGCGCTGGAGACGCTGTTGAAGTCCCCGGCGACGACTACGGGACCCGTCACGCCGTCCACCACGGCCTGGAGCGCCATTGTCTGGCTGATCTGGCCCCACTGCTCTTGAAAGGGCCAGGGCCGGGTCAGGTGTACGCCAACCACATTCAGCCGTCCCAGGGGCGTTTGCGCCACGGCCGCTACGGAATGCAGGCCGTCGGGAGGGTCGGGCAGGGCCTCCAGCGGATGTCTGGAACCGATCACCGAGCGGGACGGTCCGCGCGTCTGGTCCAGCCGCATGGAGGCGACGCGATAGGGATACCCCTCCAGCAGGGCGTCGGCCTGGACAGCGGCGTCGCGGCCCAGTTCGATCAGCACCACGATGTCGGCGTCGGCCTCGACGATGGAGCCGCGGATCGCGGCGACGTCGTCGTTGAGATAGTAGAGATTGGCGGAATACAGCCGCAGGACCGGGGCGCCCGGCTGGGGTTCCGGGCCCGTCGGAAACCACTGCGGCGCCACGGCGATCGTCAGGGCGATACAGGCGACAACGCCGTGCAGCGCCGCCGCCTTGAGGCGGATCAGCCCTGTCGCCGCCGTCAGCCCCGCCGTGACGATCAGGGCGGGGGCGGTGAATTGGGCGAGGATATCGATCCAACGGTGGCCTATCCCGCTCAGGGCGACGAGGGCGAGACCCAGCGGCGCGGCGAACACCAGCCGGACCCCGGCGTCCACCGGCCCGGCGAGGGCCCACGGGCGCGCCCGCTCTCGCCGGCCTTGCCTTTCGTGTTGAACGGGGGTCGTCATGGCGCGTTACGGTCTCGCTTGGGGAAGGGTTTGCATGGCCAGACGGACCATCGGCGATATCGAGAAAATCTGGGCCAATGTCGAGGGCGTGAAGAAGCTCTCCGACCGGGCGGTCGGCATTGGTCCATTCGGCATCGGGCTGGACGGCCTGCTGACCTGGGTTCCTGTGGTGGGCACGGTTTATAGCGTCGGGGCTTCGGCCTGGCTGCTGACGCAGGCTGTCCGGGCCAAGGCGTCTCCGGGCACGATCGCGCGAATGGCCGGCTATCTGGGCCTCGACAGCGCCACGACGGTGGTGGGGGAAGTCATTCCGTTCGCCCCCGACGTGGTCGACATGTTCTTCCAGGGCCATTTGCTGGCTGCGAGGGCGTTGCAGAAGGACATCGAGAGCACCCATTGGGTGGAGGCCAATGAGCGCGAGGCGCGCGCTTCCGGCCAGCATGACCGGCATCTGGCCGAGATGAAACGCAGGCCGGGTCTGCGGCGGGTCATCTATCTGCACGACTGAACGATGTTATCCAGTGCGAGGTTTTCGGCGCTTCCTGTCATAATATTTTGGGCTAACCACCTGATTTTATGACGCTGAGGTGGCTCGCCAGCGTCAACAACCCGCCACAGGAGCGGGCGGCCGCACACTGATCCCGACAGAAGTTTCGGAGATCATTGATGAGCGACGACCAGACCGCCCGCCTTGGCCTGCCCTATCTGGCGGCGGGCCAGATGCAGAAACATGTGACGCTGAACGAGGCCCTGACCCGGCTCGACGCCCTGGTGCAGACGGCGGTGGTCAGCCGGACCCTCTCGACACAGCCGGACGACCCGCCCGATGGGGCCCTTTATATCCTGCCGTCGTCCGCCACCGGCGCCGCCTGGACCGGGCGGCCGGAAGGCGCGCTGATCCGCGCCGAGGCGGGCGGTTGGGCTGCTGTTGAGGCGCCCGACGGGCTGGTCGTCTTCGTCGCCGATGCGGGCGAGCTGATGGTGCGGGACGGCGGGGTCTGGGTTCCGCTGGGCGCGCGTCTCGATTCTGTGCAGGGCCTGACCCGTCTCGGAATCGGAACCACGGCCGACGCCGGCAATCCCTTCGCTGCGCGGCTCAACAAGGCCTTGTGGACCGCGCTGGACTCGGGGGCCGGCGGCGACGGCGATCTGCGCTTCACCTTCAACAAGGAAGGACCGGGCGATGTCCTGTCCCTGCTGTTCCAGAGCGGATGGGGCGGTCGCGCCGAACTGGGCCTGATCGGAGATGATGACTTCCGGCTCAAGGTCAGCGCGGACGGGAGCGACTGGCGCGACGCCTGCTCGGTGGACCGCACGTCCGGGCGGGTCAGCTTCGGTCTCGGCGCCGTCCGCCGCGTGGTGACAGTGCTGGACGAGGACGGAAGCTATGAGGCGCCGGCCTGGGCGCGAACCGTTGAGGTGATCGCGGTCGGCGGCGGGGGCGGGGGTGGAGCCGGGGCGTTCGGCCTCTCCGGCGCGCGCCCCGGCGGCGGCGGCGGCGGCGCAGCGGGCGTCAGCCGCGCGATCTGGCCGGCCGATCA
>CAZGPS010000335.1:0-2585 GCA_964527675.1 uncultured Brevundimonas sp.
GCGCGTTGATCTTCTGAACCCGGCTCATGAAGTCCTTGACCTTGCGGTCGTTGGAAGAGCCGAAAAACTTCTTGGCTATGCCGAGCATGAATGATCCGAAGGCGGGCGAGCGGCTGGAGCTCTGGGTACTGGAACGGTCCCGAAGGAGCGGCGGCGATGGTGCGCCGGGCGAGGCCCCGGCGGCGGCGGCCCGACGCGCCTGAACCAGGCGCGCGCAAGGGTCGCGCAACGTTCGAAAATCCCTCGACTTGGGCGCAGGCGGGACTTAAGCACCGGCCCTATCCCTGTCAACGCGAGGGCCTTTGGCGCCCGTGACGGAGCTTGCCCCGAAATGAGCCTCACCCAGTCCCGGATTATGGCCCGAGCCCTGTTCCCGGTGGTGCTCGCGGTCGTCCTCGCCGTCTCGGCCTGTGGCCGCGGCGGCGGCTCCGACCGGGCTCCGGAGCCGGGCGACCGCTCGGTGGCGGAGGTCGAAAACGAAACAATCTGGGCCTCCGATGTCAAGCGTGAGGCGGTGGCGCAAGGCCTGGTCGGCGAAGGCGAGCCGCTGGACGTGACCTCGGACCTGTTCAGGCGCGTGCTGGACGAGGTTATCGACCAGAAGCTGCTGGCCAAGGAAGCGGAGCGGCGCGGGCTGGACAATTCGGCGCTGGCGCAGCGTCGGCTGGCGGCGACGCGGGAACGCATCCTCGGCGACATGCTGGTCGAGACCGTCGTCAACGGCACGATCGACGACAAGGCCGTGGAGACGATCTATCGCGAGCAGGTCCGGCTGGCCGAGACCTCGGAAGAAATCCGCAGCCGCCTGATCCTGTCGCGCACCCGCGAGGAGGCCGATGCGGTCATCGGCCTGCTGGCCCAGGGCGCGGCCTTCGAGGCGGTGGCGCAGCAGCGGTCGATCGACGAGGCGACACGGTTCTCGGGCGGGGATCTCGGTTACGCCACCCTGGATGTGCTGCCCCAGACCTATGCCGACGCCCTGCGCAACCGGCCGGCGGGCTCCACCGTCGGGCCGTTCCAGACCGAAGGCGGCTGGGCCGTGCTGAGGGTCGAGGATCGCCGCAAGGAGACGCCGCCCACACTGGAGCAGGCGCGGCCCCAGATCGTCCGCTACCTGACCTATGAGGGCGTGCGCCAGTTGCTGGAGCAGTTGCGCGGCAAGGCCGAGGTCGAGGTTCTGCTGAACGGCTCTGCAACCTCTCCGGAGCCGGCCTCGGCCCCGCAGAAGGGCCCGGCCACGCCCGCGCCCGCCGCCACGCCCGTCACCGCCGCTCCGCCGGCGAAGGCGACATGAGCCGGGCGCCTGAGACCGGCCGGGGTTCGGCCGGCCAGAAGATCGAGCAGGCGCTGGAGAAGGCGCTGGACCCGCTGGCCACGGCGCTGAAACGCGCCACCACCCCGGCGCGGCCCGCCGCCCCGGCCGCCCCCGGCAAGCCGGGTCTGGAGATTTCTCCGCTGGCCGTGCCCTTTCCGGCCATTCCCCCGATCGCGGGGGTCGAGATCGCCACGGCCCGGGCCGGTTTCTACAAGCACGAGCGCGACGACCTGGTGGTGTTCAGCTTCGCCCGCGGCACCAGCTGCGCCGGGGTGTTCACCCGGCACAAGGTTGGCTCGGCCCCGGTGGACTGGTGCCGCCGCCATCTGGACGCGCCCGAGGGCGGTTCGGAGGTGCGGGCCCTGGTGGTCAACGCCGGCTGCGCCAACGCATTCACCGGCAAGGCCGGGGCCGACGCGGCGCGGCGCACGGCTTCCGAGGTGGCCAAACGCTTCGGCTGCCGCCAGCGCGACGTCATGCTGGCCTCGACCGGGGTGATCGGCGTGGTGCTGGATGACCGAAAGATCGCCGCCCGGCTGAACGACATCGAGGCGCGGCTGGACCCCGACGCCTGGCTGAAGGCTGGTCAGGGGATCATGACCACCGACACCTTCCCCAAGGGCGCGTTCGCCGAGTGCGAGATCGACGGCCACAAGGTCCGGATCGCGGGGATCGCCAAGGGTTCGGGCATGATCGCCCCGGACATGGCGACGATGCTGGCCTTCATCGTCACCGACGCCGACATCCACCCGAACGTGCTGCGCGCCATGCTGGGCCTGCATGTACGGACCACCTTCAACAGCGTCACGGTCGACGGCGACACCTCGACCAACGACACCTGCCTGCTGTTCGCCACCGGAGCCTCGGGCGCGCCGCGCATCGGCCGGGTCGGCGACCGCCGGCTGAAGGATTTCTCCCGCGCCCTCGACCGGGTGATGCTGGACCTCGCCCATCAGCTGGTGCGGGACGGCGAGGGGGCGACCAAATTCGTCAAGATCACCGTCGACGGCGCGGCCAGCCCCGCCTCGGCCCGCAAACTGGCCAAGTCGATCGCCGACAGCCCGCTGGTCAAGACCGCCCTCGCCGGCGAGGACGCCAACTGGGGTCGTGTGGTGATGGCGGTCGGCAAGACTGAGGAGCCGGTCGACCGCGACCGTCTGGCCATCCGCTTCGGCCCCCATGTCGCGGCGATCGAAGGGGCCCCGTCGCCCCACTACGACGAGGCGAAGATGAGCGCCTATATGAAGAACGCCGAGATCGACATCACCGT
>CAZGPS010000336.1:0-2575 GCA_964527675.1 uncultured Brevundimonas sp.
TCATCGACTTCCAGAACACCCAGTTCAAACTGGCCGAGGTGAAGACCAAGCTGACCGTGGCCAAGGTGTTCGTCGACCACTGCCTGGGCCTGCATCTGCAGGGCAAGCTGGACGCGGCGACGGCCTCGATGGCGAAATACTGGGTCACCGACATCCAGGGCGAGGTCATCGACGAGATGCTGCAGCTGCACGGCGGCTACGGCTATATGAACGAGTATCCGATCGCCCAGCTGTACAAGGATGCGCGGGTGCAGCGGATCTACGGCGGGACCAATGAGATCATGAAGCTGCTGATCGCGCGGACGCTCTAGGGCTCGCGGGTCAGCAGGAAGAAGAAGGGCTGGGGCGTCGGGCGCAGGTCCATCAGGCCCAGGACGCGGTCGGGGTCGATCTGGCGGAAATGGTCGATGATCGGCAGGTCGTCATAGATCATCGCCGCCGAGACGAGACCGCGATGCGCGACTGCCCGCAAGCGCGCCTTCGGCCGCCGGGTGCTGATCAGCGGCTGGACGAGGCGGAACAGGCCGCGGGCGGCGTCGGTCCGGGCGATGCGCGGCAGGGCCAGCGCCAGGCCCAGCGGCAGCCGCGCGGGATCGAGGGCCAGAATCTCGTCGTCGCGATCGAACAGCAGGGGGTCGACCCGCTCGGCGTCGACGAACCGTTTGCCGCGCCAGCCGTAGAAGGCCAGCAGGCCGTCCAGCGGATGGCCGGTGGGCAGTTCGCCACCGCGCCACGCGCCGATCATGGCTTCGGGCGTGACGATGGGCAGGCTGTCGAAGGCGTCCAGAGCCGCCGCCGTCGTGGAGCCTTGGTCGGCCCAGGTGTTCAGCCACGGCATGTCGGATCTCGCGCGATTGGGCTTGCGGAAGGAACGCGGCGGCCCGGGACCCGATCCGTCCCGTCGGAGATCGGGCCCGTGCGCGGCGGACGCTCTGACGACGGAGGAATAGCATCGTTCGCGCAACAGCCGGCGTGAATCCGGCCCGCGTCGCGGTCTCGCGGTAGACCGTTAACAGTCAAGCTTAGCAGTCTGCATCCGACATCGGGGGATGCAGTTTCATGAGTTCGTTGGGAGAGGCCGCCCTTGCGGCGGCGGCCGGCCTGCGCGCGACGCCGGTCGAATTCGTTCTATTCGGCCTGACGCTGGCGGGAGTCGCCGTATTTCACCGGCGGCCGCTGCTGGCGGCGCTGACCGGTCTGGCGGCGACGGCGACGTACAAGCTGCTGGTCACGGGCTTCGCGCATGGCCCGGGGCTGGCCGACCTCAGCGCCCACGCCGGGCATGAGGCGGTGTTGCTGGGCAATCTCGGTCTGCTGCTGACCGGCTTCGCCCTGATGGCCAGCCAGTTCGAGCGCAGCAACATCCCCGAGGCCATGCCGCGCCTCCTGCCGGACGACTGGACCGGCGGGCTCGCCCTGCTGGGCCTGGTCTTCGCCATGTCGATCTTCCTCGACAATATCGCCGCCGCCGTGATCGGCGCGGTGACGGCGCGCCACGTCTTCCACGACAAGGTCGGCGTCGGCTACCTGGCCGCGATCGTGGCGGCGGCCAATGCGGGCGGCGCCGGCAGCGTGCTGGGCGACACCACCACGACGATGATGTGGATCAGCGGCGTCTCGCCGCTGGCCGTGCTGAAGGCCTTCATCGCCGCGGGCGCAGCCTTGCTGGTGTTCGGCCTGCCCGCCGCCATCCAGCAGCATCGCTATGCGCCGATTCAGCGGCACGTGCCGGCGGGGGCGCCGCGTATCGACCGCGTCCGGGCGGGCATCGTCCTGTTCATCCTGCTGACCTTGCTGGCGGTGAATTTCGCCGGCAACGCCTGGTATCCGCAGCATCAGGACCGGGCGCCGTGGCTGGGCATGGGCCTGTGGGCGGCGCTGATCCTGACCGCGCCGATCCGTCTGCCGAAGCTGTCGGTGCTGGGCGGAGCGCTGAAGAGCGCCCTGTTCCTGACCGCACTGGTGGCGACGGCCTCGCTGATGCCGGTGGACCGGCTGCCCGAGGCCGGCTGGCGCACCGCCTTCGGCCTGGGCGTGCTGTCCTCGGTGTTCGACAATATTCCGCTGACGGCGCTGGCGCTCAAACAGGGCGGATATGACTGGGGCGTACTGGCGTTCGCGGTCGGGTTCGGCGGCTCGATGATGTGGTTCGGCTCGTCCGCCGGGGTGGCGGTGTCGACGCTGTTCCCGAAGACCCGTTCAGTGGGCGCCTGGCTGCGGCGGGGCTGGTATGTGCCCGTCGCCTATATCGCCGGCTTCGCCGTCATGCTGCATCTGACCGGATGGTCGCCAAGCCCGACGCGGGCAGAGCGTGGCGACGCCGCACACGCCGCCCCGCCGGCTGTGCTGGACGACGCCCTGCACCAGGCCGGGGAGATGTGGCGCGCCCTGATCCGCGACCTCGGCGAAAGATGGGAGATTGCCGTCGCAAGGCCTGCGGCGGCCCTATCCAGCCCGGGGACGACGCACTAGATTCGCCGCGTGATCCGCCTGTTCGTCCCCACTCCGCTCGCCGCCGAGGCCGCCGTCCTGCCGACGCTGGACCAGTCGCGCTACCTGTCCCAGGTGATGCGGC
>CAZGPS010000337.1:0-2574 GCA_964527675.1 uncultured Brevundimonas sp.
GCTGACTCTTAATCAGCGGGTCGTAGGTTCGAACCCTACATCACCCACCATCGTCAATCTCAGTTCGCTCATTAAATGCTGTCGATAACGTCACTGGGCTTGCGATGCGCGACCTTGAAAGCCTTCGCATGCGGGCTCAGGTCGTGAACCCGTATCAGTAGATGGACGCGATAGCGCCCATCTATCCAACCTTCATTTGGTGATCCCTGTTCTGTCTGACGTGATTTACCGCGTCGGGCAGACGGCGTCGCCCTCGTTGGAGGCGAGGCGGATGTCTTCGACGGTGACGGCGAAGTCGGCGGCGGTGCGCAGGCCCCAGGGCTGGTCGACGGCGGCGAGGTCGGCGCCCGTGTCGCGCAGGCACGACAGCCGCACCTTCAGCGTGCGCCATTCGCCGACCGGCGCGGCGTTGAGCAGGCTGGTGATGTCCACCGATCCGGCGCCCAGTGTCAGGAAGACCGGGCCTTGCGCCCGGGCGTCGACGCGGTAGCGGAAGGCGATGGCCATCTCGCCGTTCGACTGACGGATCAGATCCACCGGCTGAGCCGCGATCAGGGCCTGTCCGCCGCCCTGCGAGAAGGTCAGGGCGCGGGCCGATTCCTGGCCTGCCCCGTCGGTGGAGCGCACGGACACGCCGCCGCGCGGGCTGGCCCCGCTCTTCTCGGCGCCCAGGCGGAACTCGCCGCCGGCGTCGCGCAGCATCAGCGACCAGGGGGCGATGAAGCGGCCGTCGACGAAGTAGCGATCCAGGCTGCTGCCCGCGCTGACCACGCCGCTCTCTTCCGACAGGGCGCCGACGCGGGCGCCGCGCGCATAGGTCAGGCCGTAGCCGTAGGCGAACTGCGGGTCATAGCCGGGCTGGCCGACGTTCAGCGGCTCGCCCTTGGCGTCCTTGGGCCAGCTGAACGACAGGGTGCCGTGGAAGTCGTGGCGCGGCTTGCCGGCCGCATCGCCGACCAGCACGTCGGCGATCCCGCCGCCTTCCGTGCCCGGCAGCCAGGCGGCGACGAAGGCGTCGGACTGGTTGATCTCGGGATTGGTCCACATCGGGCGGCCCGACAGGAAGACCGACACGGTCGGGATGCCCGCCGCCTTCAGCCGCTTCAGCGTCTCCAGCGGTTCGGTCGGCAGGAAGTCCAGCGTGTCCACGTCGCCCTGGAACTCGGCATAGGGGGTCTCGCCGAAGACGACGATGGCCACGTCGGGCTTCTGGGTGAACGATCCATCGGCGCTGAGCGTCGCCTGACCGCCGCCGGCCGCGACGGCTTCGCGGATGCCGCCCCAGATCGACTGGCCGTTGGGGAAGTCGGCGTTGGTGTTGCCCGTGCCCTGCCACGTCAGGGTCCAGCCGCCCGAGGCCTGGCCGATGTCGTCGGCGTGACCGGCGACCAGCACCCGCGCGCCCGAACGGATCGGCAGGACCGAACCTTCGTTCTTCAGCAGCACCAGCGACTTGCGCACCGCCTCACGCGCCAGGGCGCGGTGGGCCGGCGAGCCCAGTTCGTTCAGACGCCCCTCGACAGGGCGGCTGTCGTTGAACAGGCCGGTCTTGACCTTGACCCGCAAAATGCGACGCACGGCCTCGTCCAGACGCGCCATCGGAATCTCGCCCGACCTGGCCTGGGCCAGGGTGCTTTCGTACAGCGGCTTCCAGCTGTCGGGGGCCATGAACATGTCGATGCCGGCGTTGAAGGCCAGGGCGCAGCTCTCGTTTGAGCAGCCCGGCAGCTGGCCGTGGGCGTTCCAGTCCGACACCACGAAGCCGTCGAAGCCCAGCGGGCCGCGCAGCACGTCCGTCAGTATGGTCTCGTTGCCCGAGTGCTTGACGCCGTTCCAGCTGGAGAAGCTGGCCATGATCGACAGCACGCCGGCGTCGATCGCCTGGGGATAGCCCGACAGGTGGGTGCGGATCAGGTCCTGCTCGGACCCGGCGTAGTCGCCCTGGTCCTTGCCGCCCGTAGTGCCGCCGTCAGCCAGGAAGTGTTTGGCCGAGCCGGCGATATGGCCGGGGGTCAGCGGATGATCGGCCGACAGCGTCCCCTGCAGGCCCAGGGTCATCGGCCCGGCATAGCTCTGGGCCACCTCCGGGTTCTCGGCATAGCCTTCATAGGCGCGGCCCCAGCGGTCGTCACGGGGCACGGCCAGGGTCGGGCCGAAGGTCCAGTCGGCCCCGGTCACCGCGACTTCCAGCGCCGTCGCCTCGCCGATGCGGCGGATCAGGTCGGGATCGCGCGCGGCGCCCAGGCCGATGTTGTGCGGGAAGATGGTGGCGCCGACGATGTTGTTGTGACCGTGGACCGCATCGATGCCGTAGATCATCGGCACCTTGGCGCCCGGCCGCTGGGCGATGGCGCGGCGATAGGCCTGAGCCAGCTCGACCCACTTCTGCGCCGAGGCGCGCTCGTCGCCGCCGGGCGAGGAGTTGCCGCCCGCCAGGATCGACCCCAGCGGATAGGTCAGCAGGTCTTCGGGTTTGATCGAGGCGATGTCGGCCTGGATCGTCTGACCCACCTTCTCCTCCAGCGTCATCCGGCTCATCAGTTCGGTGACGAAGGCCTCCGTCGCCGCGTCGGT
>CAZGPS010000338.1:0-2569 GCA_964527675.1 uncultured Brevundimonas sp.
GGGCGGCTCAGCCGTTTGCGCGGGCCGTCGTTTGACACCTGGCGCTCGACGATCTCGGGGCGGGCGAGGGTGAAGGCCTCGGCGAGTTTGGTCTGGGTGTCGCGGGCGATGTTGCTCATCGCGGCGAAGTCGGTGACGCCGTAGTGGTGGATCCAGCCCCAGACCTGACTGGCGCGCATCCTCGCCTTCTCCGGCGGGCAGATGTCGGCGTCGATCAGGGCCTGACGCAGGCCGGCGCGCGTCAGACCGGAGAGGTTGACGGGAACCGCCGGCTTGTCGACGGCGGGCGTGCGCGAAAGGTCGAGCGTCAGGCTCAAGGGGACGTCCTTGGGTGGCGGGAGGCGCGGCTTATACCACAGATGGGGAAGGATTTAAGGCGGGGGCGGCGGGCTGGTTTTATCCGGGTAAAAAACGGAAAAGAGAGTCCGAAGAGTCCGAAGAGTCCGTTTCGGAAACCCCGGAGGGGCGGTGAAGGGTTCGATTGTCAAAGATCGGGGCGATCGTACCACCGCCGCGTCCTGTGGCGGGTTCAGGACGCTGGGGCGGAGGCGAGGCTGATGAAAAACAGTAGGTTGTCTGCTGAGATTATGATGGCTGGCGGCGGACTTGCAGCGCAGCAAACGGCTTCCTTCTCCCCTCCGGGGGAGAAGGTGGGCGGCGGAGCCGTCCGGATGAGGGGGATGTTTGCGGCGAACAGGCTGACAGCCGGTCCGGAGTCAGCTCACCCCTCATCCGCCCCTCCGGGGCACCTTCTCCCCCAAGGGGAGAAGGAAGACCGTGGCTCAGTCCGCCCCGTCCTCGATGTGGTGGATCTGGTCGTCGTCGAGGCCGAAATGGTGGCCGATTTCGTGGATCAGGACGTGGGCGATGATCTCCGACAGGCCGACATCGCCGCGCTCGCACCATTCATCGAGGATCGGGCGGCGGTAGAGGAAGATGCGCGACGCCTCGGGGGCGGGACCGAGCCCCTCGCGGCGGCCGACGTCGACGCCGTGATACAGGCCGGTCAGCTCGAACGGGTCCTCCATGCCGAAGCCGGCCAGCACCTCTTCGTCGGCGAAATCGTCGATGCGGATGACGACATCGCCGGCCAGCGAGCGGAACGGCTCGGGCAGGTCGTCGAAGGCCTCGCGCGCCAGCCGGGCGAAGTCCTCGAGGGAGGGGGCGGGTTGGGTGGTCCAGGGGGTCATGGGGTCCGGGCGGGGTGGCGAGTGGTTAGTGGTTAGTGGCTGGCCAGCGCCTGCGGAGCCGGACTGGGGCGTCGCCCTTCCGCAGGCCGTGAAGCTGCAATCACTAATCACTCGCCACTAATCACTCGCCACTAACCACTCGCCACTCGCCACTCCAACCCCTCGCCTCACGCCCCCCATCAGGTATGGTTACCGAATCAGGGCGGGAGCTGAACGATCACGATGGCGGAAGCCGACATCGCCTATGTCGCGACCGCGGGCGCCGCGGGTCTGGCGCTGGCGCTCAGCGCATGGGGCGCGCGACTGCGCGGCCGGTTGGCTGCGCGGGCCCGCGACGCCGAGGCGGAGCTGTCCATCGCGCGGGCCGCCCTGGCTGATCGGGACGGGGCGCTGGCGGCGTTCGAGGACGCCCGGCTGGCGCTGACGCCGGACGGCCACACCTGCCGGCTGGGCTCGCCCGCCGCCTGGAGCGCCATTACCCGCGAACTGGGCGGCCGCGAGGCAGACGGCGCCGATCCGGCGCTGGTGGTGCTGGACGCCATCCGCGCCGTGGCCGGCCCGCGACTGGACGGACTGATCGACCAGGGAGAGGCCTTCGACGCGGTGCTGGACGGCGTCGGCGGGGCCTGGGCGGTCGAGGGACGGTCCTCGGCGGGGGCGGCCTGGCTGCGCCTGTCGCGGCTGGGGCTGGTCGGCACGGCGGCGGAAAGCGGCCTGGGCCTGCTGGCCGACGCCTATCCGGCCCCGACCTGGATCACCGACGCGGCGGGACGGCTGGCCTGGGCCAACAAGGCGTGGCTGGCCGAGATGAAGGCCGAAAACATCGACGCGGCGCGCGAAAAGGGACTGACCTTCGACCGCGGGGCCGACGCCATCGTCGCCGAGGCCGGACGGCTGCACCAGCGTCAGGAGGGCTTCCGCTGGACCACCGGCGGCGGGCGGCGGCGGGCCTGGCGGATCGTGGCCGAGCCGGCCCCCGGCGGGGCCGGGGCGGTGCTGGCCTTCGCCCTCGACATGACCGAGGCGGAGGAGACGCGCGACACCTTGCGGCGCCACGTCGAGGCCCATGACGAGACGCTGAACCACCTCGCCGACGCCGTCGCCATCTTCGGCCCGTCGAAGCGGCTGGCCTTCCACAACACCGCCTTCCAGACCCTGTTCAACATCGACCCGGCCTGGCTGGACGAGCGACCGACCCATGCCGAGTTGCTGGACCGGCTGCGCCAGCGCCGGCTGCTGCCCGAAGTCATCGACTACGCCGGATGGAAGGCCAATGAGCTGGACTTCTACGGCGCCTCGGAGGCCGCGCCCGACGACAGCTGGTCCCTGCCCGACGGCCGGACGCTGCGGGTGGTGCGCCAGCCGCACCCGCTGGGCGG
>CAZGPS010000339.1:0-2567 GCA_964527675.1 uncultured Brevundimonas sp.
CCAGGGAAAGACGCCCGTCCCGGAGAAGTCGAGAAAGTCGACGACGAAGCCGAAACGGATCCGGTCGATCACGTTTCCGATGGCTCCGCCCATGATCAGGCCGATGGCGCTGACCAGAAGACGGCGGTCGGCCTTGAGCGCCCACCAGCCGAGAACGCCGGCCACCGCAACCGAGAAGACGCTGAGCATCCACCTTGCCGAGCCGTCGCCGAACAGGCCGAAGCTGACGCCGCGGTTCTCCACCCATGTGAAGTTGAAGATGGGCGGCCAGATCGCGACCTGTCCGACTTCGCGCAGGTCGAGGCCGGAGAGCACCCAGGCCTTGGTCAGCTGGTCGACAATGACGATGAGAAGGGCGAAGCCGTAGGCGGCCAGGGCGATACGTGGGATTTTCATTCGGGTCGCTGAAAGGTGAGGCCGTCCGGTTAGCAGCCCGAGGGTCTGTCGCGAAGGGGCAATCGTCCCACGTTCGATGGCATCGAAGGTTGCGCAGGGGCGTTGCAGACCGCAAATGTGACGCTCCCCGACCAAGACGCCCGCCCGCCGCAAGGAGCGCCGATGCCGCATGCCGACAGCCTGATACTGACCCTGGTCGGCGGTTTCGTTCTGGCCTTTGTGTTCGGAATGCTGGCCAACCGGCTGAGGTTGTCGCCGCTGGTCGGCTATCTGGTCGCGGGCGTCATGGTCGGGCCCCACACCATCGGCTTCATCGCGGACGTGGAATTGGCGCCCCAGCTGGCCGAGGTCGGCGTCATCCTGCTGATGTTCGGCGTCGGGCTGCATTTCTCGCTGGCCGACCTGATGAAGGTGCGCAGGATCGCCGTCCCCGGCGCCCTGGTGCAGATCGCCGCGGCCACGGGGCTGGGCTGGGGGCTCGGGCGGCTGCTGGGCATGGACGATCTCGAAGCCCTCCTGATGGGCTTCGCCCTGTCGGTGGCCTCGACCGTGGTGCTCCTGCGGGCGCTCGAGGAGCGAAAGCAGGTCAAGGCCGAGGTCGGCCGGATCGCCATGGGTTGGCTGATCGTCGAGGACCTCGTCATCGTTCTGGCCCTCGTCATCCTGCCGTTGCTGGTGGCCGGGGCGGGCGAGGCGGCGACGCCCTTGATGCTGGCCCAGTCGATCAGCTGGACCTTGCTGAAGGTGGCGGGCTTCGTGGCCTTCATGCTGGTGGTCGGGACGCGGGTCCTGCCGTGGCTGTTGATCAAGATCGCCCACACCCGCTCACGCGAGCTGTTCACCTTGGGGGTGCTGGCCATCGCCCTCGGCATCGCCTGGCTGGCCTACCAGCTGTTCCACTCCTTCGCCCTCGGCGCCTTCCTGGCGGGGCTGGTGCTGAACAGCTCGCCGCTGGGCCACAATGCGGCCGAGCGGTCACTGCCGCTGCGAGACGCCTTCGCCGTGTTGTTCTTCGTCTCGGTGGGGATGCTGTTCGACCCCACGATCCTGCTGCGCGAACCGCTGGCGGTGCTGGGCGTGCTGGGCATCGTCATTGTCGGCAAGTCCATCGCCGCCCTGGGCATCACCACGATGTTCAAGCTGGACCGGGCGACAAGCCTGACGGTCGCCGCCTCCCTCGCCCAGATCGGTGAGTTCTCCTTCATCCTCGCCGCGCTGGGAGTCAGCCTCGGCGGCATCACGCCTGAGACACGCGACCTGATCCTGGCCGCGGCCCTGCTGTCGATCTCGCTCAATCCCTTCGTGTTCGCCTTCATCGACCGGATCGGCGGGCGGCTCCCGCCGCCGGCGAGCGGCTCTCCGGAAGGCATCGCCCTGGCGAAGGAAGAGGCCGCCGCGCCGAATCCCGCGACGGCCTGATCCCGCCTGGGGTCAGAGCACCCCGATCATGCTGGCCACCAGCGGATGGCGGACGATATCCTGCTCGGCCAGGGTGACCACCGCGATGTTCGGCACCGGCTCCAGCCGCAGGGCGATGTCCGACAGGCCCGAGATGCCGGGCAGCAGGTCGGACTGCTGCGGATCGCCCGTCACCACCATGGTCGAGTGCCAGCCCAGCCGCGTCAGCAGCATCTTGAGCTGCACATAGGTGCAGTTCTGGGCCTCGTCGACGACGATGAAGGCGTTGTTCAGCGTGCGGCCGCGCATATAGCCGATTGGCGCGATCTCGATCAGCCCCTCGGCCATCAGCGCCTTGACCCGCTTCATCGACAGCCGGTCCGACAGCGCGTCGTACAGCGGCCGCAGATACGGAGCGAGTTTATCTTCCATGTCGCCCGGCAGGAAGCCGATCGATTCGCCGGCCTCGACCGCCGGACGCGACAGGACGATGCGCCCGACCTTGCCGGCCTCGAGCGCCTCGACCGCCTTGGCGACCGCCAGATAGGTCTTGCCCGTGCCTGCGGGACCGAGGGCCAGAACCATGTTGTGGTTGTCGATGGCCGTCATCAGTTCGGCCTGGCCTTCCGACTTCGGCTTCAGCGTCTTCAGATAGGCCTGTTCGCGATCGTCGTTGGAGGGATAGGGCGACCAGCCGGCGTGGGTGGGGAGGCGCCGCACCTTGGCGTCCTCCATGAACTGCCGTGAATCCAGAACCCCGTGTTCACGGGACA
>CAZGPS010000340.1:0-2546 GCA_964527675.1 uncultured Brevundimonas sp.
ACGCCATCCTCGGCATCGTCGTCTTCGCCATCGCCTTCGGCTTCGCCGTCACCCGCCTCAGCCCCGGCCGCCGCGCGCCGTTGGTCAGCTTCTTCGAGGCCGTGTCCGAGACCATGATCACCATCGTCCACTGGGTGCTGCTGGCCGCCCCCATCGGCGTCTTCGCCCTGTCGATGGGCGTGGGGCTGAACGCCGGACTCGGCGCCCTGGGCACCCTTGGCCACTACGTCGCCTTGGTGGTGCTGGCCCAGATCGGCCTGATCCTGTTGATCTACGCCTTTGTCGTCCCGTGGGGCCGCATCGGCCTCGCCCGCTTCGCACGGGGCGTGATCCCGGCCCAGGTCGTGGCCTTTTCGACCCAGTCCTCGCTCGCCAGCCTCCCGGCCATGGTGGAACAGGCCCGCACCGCCCTGGGTGTGTCGACGCCGACGGCGGGCCTGGTCCTGCCCCTGGCGGTCGCGGTGTTCCGGTTCACCAGCCCGGTCGCCAACCTCGCCGTGGTCATCTACGTCGCCCATCTGCACGGCGTCGACATCCATCCAGCGGCCTGGATCGCCGGCGGCCTGACCGCCATCGCCATCTCGATCGGCTCGGTCGGCCTGCCCGGGCAGGTCAGCTTCTTCGTCTCCATCGCCCCGATCTGCCTCGCCATGGGCGTGCCGATCCAGGTCCTGCCGCTGCTGCTGGCGGTCGAGGTCATCCCCGACATCTTCCGCACCATCGGCAACGTCACCGCCGACCTCGCCGCCGCCCGGATCGTCGAGGGCCGGGACGCCGTCGCCGAGCCGGATCCGGCCGCCGGGATCTAGGGCGTCTTCGTCGAAGGCTGGTCGCAAAACCCCCGCGGCGCGGGGGGCCACGATTACCGTCGCGCACAGAAATCGACAGGATTCCCGATGCGCGCTCTCGCCCTCTTCCCCGTTCTCATTCTTGCACTCGCCGCCTGCGGCGACAGGCCCGCCGCCTCTTCCGGCGCGGACCCCGCCGACGCCGCCCCGGCGGGCAAGGCCTCCAGCCTGTCGTTTGACGCCGCCGGCCTGCCCCGCTTCAAGCCCGGCCTGTGGGAGGTTCGCAGCACGGCTGACGGCGTGCCGGACAACTACCAGATCTGCATGGGCGAGGAGGCGAACGAACAGGTCCGCGAGGCCGTGACCAGTCAGTCCGAAGGCTGCAACAAGACCGTCAGCCGGGCGGGGGGCGCGCTCGCGATCTCGGCCGCGTGCGAGCGGGCCGGCGCTCGGACGGATATGAAGTTTGTCATCAAGGGCTCAGACACGCGCTCTTCGATGACGATGCGGATGACGGTCACGAACCCCGGCGCGGGCGAGGCGTCGGCGACCATGGAGTCGAAGGCCGACGGTCGCTGGATCGGCGCCTGCCCGGCGGGTCTGGAACCCGGCGATCGCGTCGACGGGGAGTAGTTCCGGTCTACTTCACCGCCCATTTCATCCGGTCCAGCGCCTCGGCGGCCCGCAGCAAGGCCCCGCCTCCGCCGCCTGTCCCTGGCTGACCAGCCAGGCCGCGCGCCGCACCGCCTTCATGATCGCCGCATCGGCCCCGATCCGGGGGACCTCCGGCAGGGCCTCCAGCTCGGCCAGGGCCCGCAATGCCGGCGGGGGATCGTCGGCCCCGCCCCGCAACGGCCTGAGGTCCAGCCGTTCGGCGATCCGCGCGCGGGTCCAGCCTTCGGCCATGGCCCGACGGCGCAGATTGGACAGGCCGACATCGAACCGTCGCGCCACCGATGGCGCGGATTCCCCGGCGACATAGGCCTTTCGAACCTGCGCCCAGGTCTCCGGCCCGCGATATTTGCGCAGACGATAGTGTTCCGTGGCGCGAGTGTGACGCGTCGGTGCGTCAGAATCGGACGTGGGAGATTGGCCCCTCTCGCCCATCACCTCCCCAGAAGATGACGGTCGGAAGGGAGGAAGCGGCGCTCTCCGCCGTTTCTGCACACTTTCGCATGGTCAAACTATCCGGACTGCGGTCGCTCTTGCAGTGATCCCATGGTCGAAATCGTCACGGACTGGCCGCTGTGAAACTTCCGGCAAGAACTGCTATCCGACCGGGCGCAGCAGCCACCAGAACACCGCCGCCACCCCGATCAGGTGTACTGCGATCACGACCTTCAGCCGCGTTCTGAACGGCTCCTTGCGTGTCTTGTGACGCAGGAGATGTTGCCCCATCCATGCACCTACGCCGCCGACCAGGGCGACCAGCAACAGGGTGCTTTCGCGCACCCGCCAGCCGTGATCACGCGCCTGGGCCTTGTCGAACCAGAACAGGCCGAACGCGGCCAGTTCCGCGAAGGCCAGCAGGATCAAGGCCCGGTCGATCACGGACACCTCGATCGCGCCTTTCAGTGCGCATAGTCCTGGATCGGCCGCACATCCAGATCCCCGGCCTTGATGGCCCCGATGGCCTGGGACGCCGCCAGCGCCCCCGCGGCCGTGGTGTAATAGGGGATCTTCATCATCAGGGCGGTGCGCCTCAGGCTGAAGCTGTCCTGCAGCGACTGCTTGCCCTCGGTGGTGTTGAACACCAGC
>CAZGPS010000341.1:0-2536 GCA_964527675.1 uncultured Brevundimonas sp.
ATCTCGACCCCCGCCCGCTCGCCCCTCGGCTCCCTCATCGGCCAGCAGTTCAACGGCCCCGTCGCGCCCCTGGCCCTCGGCATGGCCGTCATGGGCCTGTCCGCCCTGGGCTTCGTCCTCGTCGCCGAGCACGGCCGCCTGTTCAGGGCGCGCCACCTCGAGCCGGCGCCGGTCCGGATTTGAGACCAACGCCCGACGCCGGGGGTTGATCTTTCCGGCCCGTCGGGGCGTTCTCCGCGCACACCCGCAAAGGACGCCCCGATGATCCGCCCGTTCGGCCTCGTATCCGCCCTCGCCCTCGTGACCGCCCTCGGAGGCTGCGCCGCCATGACCATGCCCGGCGCCGACGCGCCCGTCACGCCCGTCACCGCCACCACCACCGCCACGGCCCCGGTCGACTACGTCCGCGACATCCATTCGTACGCCCGGCCTGAGATCGCCCGCGTCGTCCATGTCGCCCTCGACCTCGCCGCCGACTTCGAGGCGAAGACCCTGTCCGGTTCGGCCGCCCTCGACATCACCGCCGAGCCGGGCGCCGACCACATCATCCTCGACGTCCGCAACCTCGAAATCCAGTCGGTCAGCGACGCCGCCGGCGCCCCGCTGCGCTTCGGGACCGGCGCCTCCGACCCGATCATGGGTCAGCCCCTGACCGTCCACTTCCCCGCCTTCGCCGCCGGCGAGCGCCGCCGCATCGTCATCCGCTACGCCACCCGCCCCGACGCCGCCGCCCTGCAGTGGCTGACCCCGGCCCAGACCGCCGGCGGCCAGAAGCCCTATATGTTCAGCCAGGGCCAGGCGATCCTGACCCGCACCTGGATCCCGACCCAGGACAGCCCGGGCATCCGCCAGACCTGGGACGCCCGCATCGTCGCCCCCGCCGCCCTCAAGGTGGTCATGAGCGCCGAGGCCGTCGGCGCCCCCGAAGCCGCCGGACCGGGCCGCATGGCGACCCGCTTCCGCATGACCAACCCGGTGCCGCCCTATCTGATCGCCATCGGCGTCGGCGACGTCGCCTTCCAGGCCATCGACGAGCGCACCGGCGTCTGGACCGAGCCGTCGATGCTGCACGCCGCCCATGACGAGCTGGTCCCCACCGGCGACATGGTCGACGCCGCCGAGCAACTGTACGGCCCCTATCGCTGGGGCCGCTACGACCTGCTGGTCCTGCCGCCCTCCTTCCCCTTCGGCGGGATGGAGAACCCGCGCCTGACCTTCGCCACCCCGACCATCATCGCCGGCGACCGCTCGCTGGTCTCGCTGGTGGCGCATGAGCTGGCCCACAGCTGGTCCGGCAATCTGGTGACCAACGCCACCTGGGCCGACTTCTGGCTCAACGAGGGCTTCACCGTCTATTTCGAGAACCGCATCATGGAGGCGGTCGAGGGCCGCGAGCGGGCGCTGATGCTGCAGTCGCTCGGCTGGGGCGATCTGCAGTCGACCCTCGCCGACCTGCCGCCCGCCGACACCCGCCTCAAGCTCGACCTCGCCGGCCGCGACCCGGACGACGGCATGACCGACATCGCCTATGAAAAGGGCGCCGCCTTCCTGACCACCATCGAGCGCATCGTCGGCCGCGAGCGGTTCGACGCCTGGCTCAAGGGCTATTTCGAGCGCAACGCCTTCCGGCCGATGACCACCGAGCGCTTCCTCGAGGACATCCGAACCCATCTGGTGACCACTCGCGACCTTGAGGACCGGCTGATGATGGACGCCTGGATCTACCAGCCCGGCATGCCGTCCAACTGGGTTCCGCCGGTGTCGGACGCCTTCACGCCCGTCGACGCCGCCGCCCGCGCCTTCTTCGCCGACAAGGGCCCGGCCTCGGCCATTCCGTGGGCCGGCTGGTCGACCCAGGAACGCCAGCGCTTCCTCGCCTGGCGTCCGGCCGGTCTCGCCGACGGCGCCGACTGGCTGACCCCGGCCCAGCTCGCCGACCTCGAGGCGACCCTGAAGCTGCGCGAGGAAGGCAACGCCGAACTGGTCCACGCCTGGCTGCAGATCGCGGTCCAGCACCGCTATGGGCCGGCCGTGCCGACGCTGGAGAAATTCCTCACCACCCAGGGCCGGCGCAAATTCGTCCTGCCCCTGTTCACCAGCCTGTGGGCCGAAGGCGACTGGGGCCGCCCGATCGCGACGCGGATCTACGCCGGGGCCCGCCCGGGCTATCACCCGGTCACCAGCGGCTCGGTCGACGCCGTGGTGGGGAGGCCGAACTGAACTTCCTTCTCCCCTTGGGGGAGAAGGTGCCCCCGGAGGGGGCGGATGAGGGGTGAGTCGACTCCGGACCTGCTGACAGACGACCTGCCTCAACCATCCCCCTCATCCGTCTCGCTCCGCGAGCCACCTTCTCCCCCGGAGGGGAGAAGGAAAGCCGCCATGACGCTGTGCTTACAATCCGCGTTTATATAGTCTGGTTATCAAAATATTACGGCGCATAATCAACGACATAGCTGATTCTCAAACCGTTTTGTCTGTCCTAGGGCGGGCCTCCCGTACAATGCCCTTCATCCCGTCGCGGGGGAGGGCGTCTGGC
>CAZGPS010000342.1:0-2525 GCA_964527675.1 uncultured Brevundimonas sp.
CGGTCGGCGGCGACCTCGATCGGGCCGAAGGTGTCGGTTTCGGTGCGGGCGTTGCTCATGTCGGCGAGGCTCTTCGGGCGTGACGGGAGGATGCGCGGCGGTGTAGCACGGAGAGGCGAGGGGACAAGGCGGAGGAGCCGGCGATGCGGACGATGATGACGACGGCGGCGGCGCTGGCGCTTTCTGCCTGCGCCACCATGGCGAACGGCGCCGACAACCCGCGCGTGGTGCTCGAGACCGACGCCGGGCGGATGGTGCTTGAGCTGGAGCTCGAGCGCGCGCCCCTGACCGTCTGCAACTTCCTCAGCTATGTAACCGACGGCGACTACGCGGGCGGGACCTTCTTCCGCACCGTCGTCAGCGCCACCAACGACAACCCCAACCCCATCGACGTCATCCAGGCCGCCACGCCGCGCGGCTCCGATGACGCCCTGCGGCCGCCCATCCCGCTGGAGCGCACCCGCGACACCGGCCTCGGCCACACGGCCGGCGTCATCTCCATGGCCCGCGACGGTCCCGACACCGCCACTTCCAGCTTCTTCATCGTGACGCAGGACACGCCCAGCCTCGACTTCGGCGGCGGCCGCAATCCCGACCGTCAGGGCTTCGCCGCCTTCGGCCGCGTCGTTGAGGGGTTGGACGTGGCCCGCCGCATCCAGATGTCGCCCGCCGACGCGGAAGAGCAGCTGGCCCCGCCCGTCGCCATCCGCTCCGCGACCCTGATCGGCGAAGTCCCGCCCGGGTGCCGCCCTTGACGGCGGGTTGGATCGGAACCGGCAAGGTCCGTCTGCGCGAGACCGGAGACGCCGTCGAGATCACCATCGACGGCCTCACCACCCAGGCCAAATACTACAAGCCGCTGGTCTACGAATTCATGCGCAAGGAGTGGGCCTCACGCCCGTCCTGGGGCGATTTCGTGGTCGAGATCCGCATGGAGCATGTCGGCGATCCGCCGCACATCGACCTCGACAACCTCGCCAAGGCCCTGCTTGACGCCATCAAGGGCTATCTGTTCCACGACGACGCCCAGGTCGCCCGCCTGCTGGTCGAGCGTCAGCCGGGCGAGCGCGAACGGATCACCATTCGGGTGTTCCCCCGCAACTAACCCCTCTTCCATAGGGAGAGGGAGGGGCCCGCTGCGCAGCGAGTGGGGTGTGTGGGGTTACGGCGCCGGATCAGTCCCGCAGCCGCTCATACCGCAACACCCCGACCACCCCGCCGCCGCCGTCGCTCGGATGGTTCGCCCCGTCGTTGACCAGAACCTCAGCGAAGTCGAACGGGCTCACGCCCTCCAGACAGGCGGCGTTGACCCCGTATTCGTTCGGGTTCGAGCGCCGTCGGTGGTGCGTATAGATTCCGCAGTTCGAGCAGAAGAAATGCCGCGCCACGCCGGTGTTGAACCGGTACTCCGTCAGCGCCTCCGCCCCCTCCAGCACCTCGACCCCGCCCAGCCCGGCCGTGACGGCCACCGCCCCGCGCATCCGGCACAGCGAACAGTCGCAGCGCCGCGCGCTGGCGAGCCCGTCGCTCAGTCGCACCCGCAACCGCACCGTCCCGCAATGACAGGCGGCCCGGGACCAGCCGTCCGCGTCCACCGTCAACGACATTTCGCGGTCCTCATGTCGGCGGGCCGGCGTGGGCCTATTTCTTCCGGAACTGGTCCAGCGAGACGACCTTGGGCCCATCGTCGCCGGTGGACGGCGGAGTCTCGGCCGCCTCGGCCGCGGCGGCTTCGACGGGGGTCTCCTCAACCTCCATCGGCGCCTCGAACTGCAGCAGGAACTGCACCGACGGATCGTAGAACCGCGTCACCGCCGTATAGGGCATCGACAGCACCTTCGGCAGGCCGCCGAATTTCAGCATCACCGAGAACCGGTCGGCCTCGACCTTCAGGTCCCAGTACTGGTGCTGCAACACCACCGTCATCTCGTCGGGGTATTTGGCCATGACGTCGGGCGGCACGCTGACGCCCGGCGCGCGGGTCTTGAACGTCACATAGAAATGGTGCGCGCCCGGAATGCCGTCGGGCAGGGCCGCGCGCTCCAGCGCCGAGCGGATGACGCCGCGCAGGGCGTCCTGCGCCAGCTGCTCATAGTGCATCTCGTCGACTGGCGGGGTCTCGTCGGCCATCAGCTTCCTCGGCTTCCAGCCCGAGGGTTTAGCCGTGCGGCGTCGCGGGCGGAAGATGGCGAGACGGTAAACAGATGAGGAAAGTGCCGGGATTCTGTTGGCAGGCTCCCGGCGGCCCCGCCTGAGGAACTGATCCCCCAGGACTTAAGTGTTCGAAATCACCCGAACCGCTTACGCGGCGAGAGCGACTTCTCCAGCGAAGTTATCGTTCGCAGTTAGAAAATGGCCCGATACGGTGGGCCAGGACGGGCGAAAGCAGTCCTCTTTACACGTCCGTCGATGCTAGTCGGCCCCGCACCGCCCGCCGATACACGGGAGGAAATGGTGGAGCCGCCGGGAATCGCACCCGGGTCCGGTCCGCTTATTACAGGCGCGTTTATCGCCATAGCCCGGGC
>CAZGPS010000343.1:0-2524 GCA_964527675.1 uncultured Brevundimonas sp.
CCCGCCGCCATCGAGGAACGTGGATCCGACGCCCTCCCCTTCGACGGGATGGGAGCATTTTACGGGAGGCCCGCCCTAGTACAGCTAAAACGGATCGAGAAAAGGTCAGCGCGTTGATAACGCCGGACTATTTTCCGATAACTAGACTATAGATTCGCCAATTGTAAGCACAGCGTCATGGGGGTCCGGGCGCGTCCCGTTCCTTCTCCCCTCGGGGGAGAAGGTGGGCGGCGAAGCCGCTCGGATGAGGGGGATGTTTGAGGGTGACCGGCTGGCGGCCGATCCGGAGCCGGCCTACCCCTCATCCGGCCCTCCGGGCCACCTTCTCCCCCAAGGGGAGAAGGCTGGGTGACGCCCCTACTGGCAGGCGAGGCACTCGTCGTAGTCGGTGCGGGCGGCGCTGAAGAGGTCGGGCTGGTTGAGGTCGATCTCGACCTCGGCCTTGTCCTCGGCGCCGGCGAAGGAGGCGCGCTGCACCGATTTGGAGCGCAGGTAGTAGAGCGACTTCACCCCGGTCTCCCACGCGCGCCAGTGCAGCATGTGCAGATCCCATTTGTCGACGTCGCCCGGGATGAACAGGTTGATCGACTGGGCCTGGCAGATTTCGGGGGCGCGGTCGGCGGCGAGTTCGACGACCCAGCGCTGGTCCAGTTCGAAGGCGGTCTTGAACAGGGCCTTCTCGTCGTCGGTCAGGCCTTCGAGATGCTGCACCGAGCCCTCGTGCTCGAGGATCGAGTTCCACACCTCCGAGGTGTCGATGCCCTTCTCGCCCAGAACCTTCTCCAGATAGGGGTTCTTGACCGCAAACGAGCCGGACAGGGTCTTGTGGGTGTAGATATTGGCCGGGATCGGCTCGATGCCGGCGCTGGTGCCGCCGCAGATGATCGAGATCGACGCGGTCGGCGCAATGGCCAGCTTGTGGGAGAACCGCTCCATGACGCCGCGCTCGGCCGCATCCGGGCAAGGGCCGCGCTCTTCTGCCAGCCGGCGGCTGGCGGCGTCGCAATGCCGGCGCAGGTGCTTGAACAGGCGCATGTTCCACGACTTGGCCAGCGCGCTCTCGAAGGGCACGTTCTGCGCCTGCAGGAAGGTGTGGAAGCCCATCAGGCCCAGGCCCACCGAGCGCTCGCGAATCGCGGCGTAGACGGCGTTGTCCATCTCACCCGGGGCGCGGGTGATGAAGTCCTGCAGCACATTGTCGAGGAAGCGCATCACGTCCTCGATGAAGGTCGGATGATCGCGCCATTCCAGGAACTTTTCGGCGTTCACCGATGACAGGCAGCAGACCGCGGTGCGGTCCTTGCCCAGGTGGTCGACGCCGGTGTGCAGCATGATCTCCGAGCACAGGTTCGACTGGCGGACCTTGAGCCCCAGCTCGCGCTGATGCTGCGGCATGGAGCGGTTCACGGTGTCGGAGAAGATCAGATAGGGCTCGCCGGTCTGCAGGCGGATCTCGAGGATCTTCTGCCACAGGGTGCGGGCGTCGACGGTCTTGAGGACTTCCTTGTCCTTGGGCGAGACGAGGTTGAACGACTTGCCGTCGCGGACCGCCTCCATGAACTCGTCGGAGATGTTGATGCCGTGGTGCAGGTTCAGGGACTTGCGGTTGAAGTCGCCCGACGGCTTGCGGATCTCGAGGAACTCCTCGATCTCGGGGTGGTGGACGTCGAGATAGACGGCGGCCGAGCCGCGGCGCAGCGAGCCCTGGCTGATGGCCAGGGTCAGGGAATCCATGACGCGGATGAAGGGGATGATGCCCGAGGTCTGGCCCGCGCCCTTGACCTTCTCGCCGATGGAGCGGACGCCGCCCCAGTAGGTGCCGATGCCGCCGCCGTTCGAGGCGAGGGCGACGTTCTCGTTCCAGACGCTCTGGATGCCGTCGAGGCTGTCGCCGACGGCGTTGAGGAAGCAGGAGATCGGCAGGCCGCGGTCGGCGCCGCCGTTGGACAGCACCGGGGTGGCCGGCATGAACCACAGCTTCGACATATAGTCGTAGACGCGCTGGGCGTGGTCGGAGTCGTCGGCATAGGCCGTGGCCACCCGCGCGAACATGTCCTGATAGGACTCGCCCGGCAGCAGATAGCGGTCTTCGAGCGTCTTCTTGCCGAAATCGGTCAGCAGGTCGTCGCGGGACCGGTCCAGCTGGATGGACGGGACCACCTTGAGCACGGGTCGGTCAGCGGCGTCCGCGGCCGCAACCGTCTGGAAATCCACTGTCTTCAACGCTTCGCCGCCGGCCATAATGGTCACTGCCCTGAACTGAATTCGATTAAGTCGTTTGCGCCGCCGACCACATCATCTAGTGGCCGAAGCGCTCCCCAAGCCCACATATGGGGCGCAGATGGCTAACCAACCGTCAACGGGGTTGACGATCACTTTCTGGGCGAATCGTCTTCAAGACCGGGGATGAGCCTGTGGACAGGCCGCGAGGACGGGATGACAGGGGTGTGACGCGGCTTGCGGATTTTCGATCACGAACGCGTGAGGGGAACGTCCCGCAAGCGGGACCGTTTGGGGCCGATGA
>CAZGPS010000344.1:0-2517 GCA_964527675.1 uncultured Brevundimonas sp.
AGGGCTGCATGATGGCCGGGGAGCGCTGCATCACCCACAATCTGTGGGAGGACCTCGGCGACGAGATCCACCGCTATCTGGCCGCCGTATCGCTGGAGGACGTGGTGCTGAACCGCACCGGCGCGCGGCGGCGCGAGGCCCCGGAGAATGAAGTGGGAGTGGCGGCGTGAGCGCGGTCTATCTGGATTACAACGCCTCGGGTCTGGTTCGTCCGGAAGTTCAGGACGTGATGGCCAAGGCCCTGGCCGACAACGGCAATCCGTCGGCGGTGCATGCGGCCGGGCGGCGGGCGCGGGCGCGGGTCGAGACGGCGCGGGCGCAGGTCGCGGATCTGGTCGGGGCCGATCCGACGGCGGTGGTGTTCTCCAGCGGCGGCACGGAATCCAACGCCCAGGCGATTCTCAGCGCCATCGCGGCCGGCTGCGAGCGGCTGATCGTCGGCGCGACCGAGCATCCGTGCGTGGTCGAGGCGGCGGCGGCCTCGGGCAAGCCGGTCAAGATGCTGTCGGTGGACGCACACGGCGTGGTCGATCTGAACAAGCTGCGGCAACTGCTCGGGCAGCCCGGCAAGGCGGTGGTGGCCATCCACCACGCCAATAACGAGAGCGGCGTGATCCAGCCGATCGTCGAGGCGGCCAGGCTGGTGCGCGCCGCGGGCGGCTGGCTGCACGTCGACGCCATCCAGTCGGCGGGCAAGATTCCGGTCGATATCCGCGCCCTGAGAGCCGACAGCCTGTCGCTGTCGGCGCACAAGCTGGGCGGACCGCAGGGCGTCGGCGCCCTGGTGATGGGCGAGGGGCGCGAGGCGGTCCAGATGCTGCACGGCTCGGGACAGGAACGCGGCCTGCGGGCCGGGACCGAGAATGTGCCGGGCATCACCGGTTTCGGCGCCGCGGCGGTCTGCGCCGCGCGCGACCTGGTCTCGATCCAGGGGCACGCCGTCTGGCGCGACGCGGCCGAGGCCGTGGTCAAGGCGGCCGGGGCGACGATCATCGGCGAGGGCGCGGAGCGTCTGCCCAATACCCTGTTCATGGCCGTGTCCGATTGGGAGAGCCCGCAGCAACTGATCACCCTCGACCTGATGGGGCTGATGGTCTCGGCCGGCTCGGCCTGTTCGTCGGGCAAGACCAGGCCGTCGCGGGCTATCCTGGCGACCGGCAAGGTCGACATGGCCACCGGCGGCATCCGCATTTCCGGCGGCTGGGGAACGGTCGAGTCGGACTGGACGCGCTTCGCCGCCGCCTGGGTCGAGGCCTACGCCAAACAGCGCGAGCGGACGGCGTCGCGGGCGAAGGAAGTCGCCTGATGGCCGCGGTCAAGGAAACCATCGACGCGGTCGCCGCTCTCGAGAAATACGAGCACGGCTTCACCAGCGACATCGACACGGAATACGCCCCGCGCGGGCTGAACGCCGACATCGTCCGCTTCATCAGCGAGAAGAAGGGCGAGCCGGCGTGGATGCTGGAGTGGCGGCTGGCCGCCTATGAACGCTGGCTGGCGATGGAGGAGCCGACCTGGTCGTCGGTGAAATACACGCCGGTCGATTACCAGAGCCTGTTCTACTACGCGGCGCCGAGGGAGAAGGTCGGGCTGAAGTCGCTGGACGAGGTCGATCCGGAAATCCTCGCCATCTACGCCAAGCTGGGCATCCCGCTGAAGGAGCAGGAGGTGCTGGCGGGCGTCGAGGGGGCGGCGCGCTACGCCGTGGACGCCGTGTTCGACAGCGTCAGCGTGGTCACCACCTTCAAGGCCGAGCTGGCCAAGGTCGGGGTGATCTTCATGCCGATCTCGGAGGCGATCCGCGAACACCCCGAGCTGGTGCGCAAATATCTGGGCTCGGTGGTGCCGGTCTCCGACAACTATTTCGCGGCCCTGAACAGCGCCGTCTTTTCCGACGGGTCGTTCGTCTACATCCCGCCGGGCGTGCGCTGCCCGATGGAGCTGTCGACCTATTTCCGCATCAATGCGTCACAGACGGGCCAGTTCGAACGCACCCTGATCATCGCCGACAAGGGGTCGTACTGCTCCTACCTGGAGGGCTGCACGGCGCCGATGCGCGACGAGAACCAGCTGCATGCGGCGGTGGTCGAGCTGGTGGCGCTGGACGACGCCGAGATCAAATATTCGACGGTGCAGAACTGGTATCCCGGCGACGCCGAGGGCAAGGGCGGCATCTATAATTTCGTCACCAAGCGCGCCGACTGCCGCGGCGACCGGTCGAAGGTCAGCTGGACCCAGGTCGAGACCGGTTCGGCGGTGACGTGGAAATATCCGTCCTGCATCCTCAAGGGCGAGGACAGCTCGGGCGAATTCTATTCGATCGCCATCACCAACGGACATCAGCAGGCCGACACCGGCACCAAGATGATCCATCTGGGCAAGAATTCGAAGTCGCGGATCATCGCCAAGGCGGTGTCGGCGGGGAAGTCGGACTCGACCTATCGCGGTCTGGTGTCGGTGCATCCCAAGGCGACGGGGGTGCGCAACTTCACCCAGTGCGACAGCCTGCTGATCGGC
>CAZGPS010000345.1:0-2513 GCA_964527675.1 uncultured Brevundimonas sp.
ACCCTGTGCATCGGCGGCGGCATGGGCACCGCCACCGTCATCGAACGCGTCTGAGCCGAGGGATTTTGACCATGGAAAACTTCAAGATCGACGTCGACGCCGACGGCATCGCCCTGATCACCTTCGACGTCCCCGGACGGTCGATGAACACCCTGACTTCGGGCGTGATGGCCGAGATCCCGCAGTGGGTCGAACGGGTGAAGACCGACGACGCCATCAAGGGCGCGGTCCTGACCTCGGGCAAGGCGAGCGGCTTCTGCGCCGGCGCCGACCTCGGCGACATGGCCGGCGGCATGCTGGCCGGGGGTTCGCTGCAGGACGCCTATGACGCGGGCTGGAAGCTGAACGGCGCCCTGCGCGCGCTGGAGACCTGCGGCAAGCCGGTCGCCGCCGCCATCAACGGCCTGGCGCTGGGCGGCGGTCTCGAGCTGACCCTCGCCTGCCACTACCGGGTCGTCGGCGACGACAACAGGATCCAGCTCGGCCTGCCCGAGATCAAGGTCGGCCTCTTCCCCGGCGGCGGCGGCACCCAGCGGCTGACCCGCCTGATCGGGGTGCAGGCGGCGATGACGGCGATGAGCGCCGGCTCGTCCTGGCGCCCGAACGACGCCAAGGGCGCCGGCGTGGTGCACGAAGTCGTGGCCAAGGGCGGCGAGGTCGACGCCGCGAAGGCGTGGATCAAGGGCGGCGGCAAGGCCGTCCAGCCGTGGGACGACAAGTCCTTCAAACTGCCCGGCGGCGGCCCCTATCACCCGGCCGGCATCCAGAACTTCCTCGTCGGCAACGCCATGCTGCGCAAGCAGTCCTACGGCAACTACCCCGCCGTGCTGAACCTGATGAAGGCCGTCTATGAAGGCGCCCAGGTGCCGATGGACGCCGCCCTTCGCATCGAGACCCGCTACTTCATCAAGACCCTGATGACGCCCCAGGCCCAGGCCATGATCCGCTCGCTGTTCCTCAGCAAGCAGGAGCTCGACAAGGGCGCGGTCCGCCCGGCCGGCGTGCCCAAGTCCGATCCCAAGAAGGTCACCGTCATCGGCGCCGGCATGATGGGCGCGGGCATCGCCTATGTGCAGGCCCTCGCCGGCATCGAGACCATCCTGATCGACCGCACCCAGGAGGACGCCGACAAGGGCAAGGCCCATGTCGCCGACCTGCTGAAGAAGCGCCTGTCGCGCGGCCAGATCACCCAGGAGAAGTTCGACGCCCTGCTGGCCTCGGTTGTCGCCACCACCGACTACGACCTGATCAAGGGTTCGGACCTCGTCATCGAGGCGGTGTTCGAGAACCGCGAGATCAAGGCCGACGTCACCAAACGCGCCGAGGCCCAGCTGGCCCCCGGCGCCGTGTTCGGCTCCAACACCTCGACCCTGCCGATCACCGGCCTGGCCGAGGCTTCGGTCCGGCCCGAGGACTTCATCGGCATCCACTTCTTCTCGCCCGTCGACAAGATGATGCTGGTCGAGATCATCCTCGGCGAAAAGACCGGCGAGGCCGCGATCGCCAAGTCGCTCGACTACGTCATGAAGATCAGGAAGACCCCGATCGTCGTCAACGACGGCCGCGGCTTCTACACCTCGCGCTGCTTCGGCACCTATGTCGCCGAGGGTCTGGCCATGCTGGAGGAGGGCTACGCCCCCGCCCTGATCGACAACATCGGCCGCATGACCGGCATGCCGCGCGGCCCGCTGGAGATGCACGACGACGTCGCCCTGGACCTGTCCTACAAGATCGCCAAACAGACGGCGCTGGATCTGGGCGACAAATATGTCCCGTCGGAAGGCGCTGATATCGTCGCCAAGATGGTCGAGGACGGACGCTTCGGCCGCAAGAACGGCAAGGGCTTCTATGACTATGACCAGAAGCCCAAGACGATCTGGAAGGGCCTGAGCGACCTGGAGCAGACCACCAAGGGCATCGACAAGCCCGAGGAGGCGACCGCCTTCGCCCAAATCGACGAGCTGAAGACCCGCCTGCTGTATCGCCAGGCCGTCGAGGTCGCCCGCTGCTGGGCCGAGGGCGTCCTCGACGATCCGCGCGAGGCCGATCTGGGCGCCATTCTGGGCTGGGGCTTCGCGCCCTGGACCGGCGGCCCGATCAGCATGATCGACGGCATCGGCCTGGCCAAGTTCGTGGAAACCGCCGACCGCCTGGCCGCGACCTACGGCGACCGGTTCAAGGTCCCGCAACTGCTGCGCGACATGGCCGCCAAGAACGAGACCTTCTACGGCAAGTTCGCCCCGGAGAAGGCCGCCGCCTGATCGGCGACGACAGCGTTAAACGACGGAACGGGCGGCCTTCGGGTCGCCCATTTTCGTTTGATAGATGCACCTTCTTCACTTTCGTCATTCCGGGCGCAGCGTAGCGGAGACCCGGAACCCAGCGGCGCGCGTGAGCGCGAACCTGTCACGGATTCAGATTGTCGATGTCAGCGCGGCGGACCCATTTCGCCTTCGGCGCCGCTGGGTTCCGGGTCTTCGGGCCAAGCGGCCCTTCGCCCGGAATGACGAAAG
>CAZGPS010000346.1:0-2501 GCA_964527675.1 uncultured Brevundimonas sp.
CGGCCTCGCCGACGTCGCCGTGTGCGACAGCGCCCCCGGCCCCGAATGGGTCGACGGCGGCGGCCGCCGCCGCAACTGGCCCGACTGGAAGGACTGGCTGGGCAAACGCGCGGGGGCTGGCCGGCAGGGGCCGCGCGGGTTGAGGAAGTTCCGGTGACGCCGATTTCGACCCAAGGAATCCTTCTCCCATTGGGAGAAGGTGGCGCGCAGCGCCGGATGAGGGTCGACTGTATCCGTCGGCGTAAGCCGCCGCACCGGCTCCCGGCCGGCGGGCGACCCTCACCCTTTCGCGCCAGGCCGCTCGCTGCGCTCCCGGGCGCTCAAGCCCTCTCCCAATGGGAGAGGGGCCCGGTTACGCCGATTTTAGTTTGGGGCGGCGTCGCCCGACCCCATACTGCTGAAAGGCCGATCATCGGCCGAGGTTGGAGACCGCCATGCTGACCACCCTGATCGTCATCGCCGTCATCGTCGCCGTCGTGCTGTTCGTCATCGTCGGCGCCTACAACAAGCTGGTCGCCCTCGATCAGCGCGCCGACCAGTCGTTCGCCGACATCGACGTGCAGCTGAAGCAGCGCCAGGACCTGATCCCCAATCTGGTCGAGACGGTGAAGGGCTACGCCACGCATGAGCGCGCCACCCTCGACGCCGTCACCCAGGCCCGCGCGGCCGCCGCCGGCGCCACCTCCGTCAACGACAAGGTCCAGGCCGAGAACATGCTGACCGCGACCCTGGGCCGCCTGTTCGCCGTCGCCGAGGCCTATCCCGACCTCAAGGCCAACACCAACTACCTCGAGCTCCAGCGCGAACTGTCGGACATCGAGAACAAGCTGGCCGCCGCCCGCCGCTTCTTCAACAACGCCGTCTCCGAGTTCAACGCGGTGCGCCGCCAGTTCCCGACCGTCCTGTTCGCCGGCATGGTCGGCTTCGGCGCCGACAAGCCCTTCTTCGACGTCGGCGAGGGCGACCGCGCCGCCATGACCGCGGCGCCGCCCAAGGTCAGCTTCACGGCGTAAGGGGCTGAATTGATGGCCGCTGTCGGTCTTCAGACCCACATCTGGGCGAACAACACCCGCTCGATCCTGCTGCTCGCCGGCTTTCCGGTGCTGATGGTCGGCATCATCTACGGGATCCAGCTGGTCCTGATGGGTACCGGCTTCCTGCCGGGGACGGGCCGGGGTCTCGGCGACGACATGGCGCTGGCGGCCTCATGGCTGGGCGGCACCGTGCCCCTGGCGCTCGGCGTCGCCGCCGTCTGGTTCGCCATCTCCTATTTCGGCAGCCAGGCCATGATCGACATGATGACCGGAGCCCGCAAGGTTGAGAGGAAGTCTGAACCCGATCTCTATAACCTGCTGGAAAACCTCGCCATATCGCGCGGCTTGCGCACCCCGACCCTGCGCGTGATCGATAACGACAGCCTCAACGCCTACGCCACCGGACTGCACGAAGGCCAGTACAGCGTCACCGTCACCCGCGGCCTTGTAAACACCCTGACCCGCGACGAGCTCGAGGCGGTGCTGGCCCATGAACTGACCCACGTCATCAACAAGGACGTGCGCACCATGGTGATCGCCTCGATCTTCGCCGGAATCATCAGCGTCATCGCCGAGATGGTTTTCCGCGGCCTCATCTATTCCCGCGGCGGAGGGCGCAAGGACAACAAGAACGCGGGGCCGCTGATCCTGATCGGCATCGCCTTCGCCGCCGTCGGGTTCGCCCTCGCCATCGTGATCCGCATGATGCTCTCCCGCACCCGCGAATACGTTGCCGACGCCGGCGCCGTCGAGCTGACCAAGAACCCCGACGCCATGATCTCGGCCCTGCGCAAGGTCGAGGGCCGGTCGTCGCTCAAGGGGCCGGACGAACTGCAGCAGCTGTTCCTCGACAACCAGCCGGACGGCGTCGGCCTCGAAGGCCTGTTCGCCACCCACCCGTCGATCCAGAAGCGGGTGGATGCGCTGGTGAAGTTCGGAGGCGGGGTGGACCCGGGCCCATGGACGGGACAAGGGCCGACCCTGGCGCCGGCCGGCTACGAGACCTCGGTGCCCGCCGCGGGCTGATCGATCAGCCGCTCCCAGCCCAGCCGGGTCAGCTGCTCCAGCGGTCGGAACCCGGCCTTGTAATCCATCTTCTTGGAGCCCCGGACCCAGTAGCCCAGATAGACGAACGGCAGCCCGACGATCGCCGCCTGGCGGATATGATCCAGAATGGCGAACCGCCCCAGGCTGCGCGCCTCCAGCGCTGGATCGAAGAAGCTGTAGACCATCGACAGCCCGTCCGAGAGCAGGTCAGTCAGGCACACCCCGACCAGATCTCCCGGCCCGCCGTCGGGCGAAGGCAGGCGGTACTCGATCAGATGGGTCCGCACAGCCGTATCCTCGACCATGGCGACATAGTCGGACCAGCCCATGGCGCTCATGCCGCCGCCCGGATGGCGGCCGTGGAGGTAGCGCCGCAGCAGATCGAACTGCTCCATGGTCGCCTCGGCCTCGACCAGGTCG
>CAZGPS010000347.1:0-2484 GCA_964527675.1 uncultured Brevundimonas sp.
GCGAGGGCGCCGGCAACTGGCGCACCTCGATCGTCGACCTGCTGAAGCTGCTGGGTCTCGATTCCAGCCCCGAGGCGCGCAAGGAGCTGGCGCAGGAGCTGGGCGTCAACGCCGGGCCGCACGGCAGCGCCGAACAGAACATCGCCCTGTCGAAGGCGGTCTGGCGCAAGCTGGCCGAGAACGGCGGCCTGGTGCCCGACTCGCTGCGCGATTGATCCCGCCGCCGACGGTTCCGCACCGGAGCCGTCGGCGCGATGCGGCGTTCAGCCTGCATGCCCTCCAGCGTCATCCGCCGCTTCAGCTATGACGAACCCGGGCGACGCCTGCGCGTCACCTTCGTCAGCGGCGAGGTCTATGAATACGAGGGCGTGCCGCCGGAGGTGAACGCCGCCTTCCGCGAGGCCTTTTCCAAGGGCCGGTTCTTCGGCCCCCATATCCGCGACCGCTATCCCTTCCGGCGGATCGGGCCGGAGTCGCGCGCCGGGTGAGTCTCGCCCGTCCCGCTTTCGCACCGCAGCGAACCATGCCTATGGTGGGCTTCGTGACCGATCGGAGTGACTGATGCGCCGCACCGTTCTCGCCCTGCTGGCCGTGACCGTCATGGTCGCCGGCTGCCAGCCGCCCGCTGAAGCGCCCGCGACGGCCCCGGCGGAGGCGACGGCGGCGCCGCCCGAAATGCCGGTCGACGCCCCGCCGCAGGAAGAGGTCGATCCGGCGGTGGCCGGATCCTGTCTGGCCGAAATCGGCGCGGAGGCCGCGGCGCGGCTGGTCGAGCGGTGCGTCATGGTCAGCCCGGCGACCCATCCCCCGTGCAATACGGCCAATCCCTGCGCCATGATCCAGGGCGAGATCGACCGGTCGTGCGCCATGTACGGCCCGGGCGAGACCAAACCCTCGCAGTGCGGCGCTTAACGGTTCCTATAGTCTGAACCTGCAGTCTGCGGGCCCATGACGCCCGTCCAGACGCCGCCCGACCTGCGCGCCCTCACCACATTGAGGTTCCTCGCCGCCCTGTGGGTGGTGCTGTTCACGGCCTGGCCGCACCTCGATATCGGCTTCGTCCCTGTGGCGGTGACCAGGGGCTATCTGGGCGTCGAGGTGTTCTTCGTCCTGTCAGGCTTCATCCTCAGCCACGTCTATCTCGAGGCCGCCGGGCGCGGTCGCGCGGGCGGGTTCAGCTATCGCGGCTTCCTGTGGGCGCGGATCGCGCGGGTCTATCCTCTGCATCTGGTCACCCTGGCCGGGATGATCGCCCTCGGCGTCGGGGCCACGGTGGCGGGGCTGACGGTCAGCGACAGTCTGCTGGACTGGCGTTCGCTGCCGGCGCATCTGAGCCTGACCCACGCCTGGGGCCTGGCCTCCAGCGCCGCCTTCAACCATCCGTCATGGTCGATCTCGGCCGAGTGGTTCGCCTATCTGAGCTTCCCCGCCTTCGCCTTTGTGGCCTGGCGGATGCGCGAGCGGCCGGTGCTGGCCACGGCCCTCGCCGCCGCCGGCGCAGTGGCGCTGTACGCGGTGTTCGAGCCGGTCGCCGGCTTCTCCCTGACCGAGGCGACCTTCCGCTGGGGCGCGCTCAGGATCGTGCCGTGTTTCGCTCTCGGCTGCGCCCTGTATCTGATCCACCGCCGAGCGCCCGTGCGCCATGGCGGGTGGATCGCCCTGGCCTGCGGGGCCGGCCTGCTGGTCAGCGCCTCGCTGGGCCTGTGGGATCCGATCGTGGTGCTGCTGGCCGGGGGGCTGATCCTCGGCCTCGCCGGAGTCGACAATGACCGCGCCGGCGTCTTCGCCTCGAAGACCGGCGTCTACCTCGGCGAGATATCCTATTCGATCTACATGGTGTGCGCCCCGGTGCTGCTGCTGGGCGTCAATGTCGCGGCGCGGCTGACCGGGGCGGAGGACAAACGACTTCACGTGATTGTGTGGCTGGCGGTTCTGGCGGCGATTCCGGCAGCCGCGGCCCTGACCTACCACCTCGTCGAACGCCCGGCCCGCAAGGCCTTGAGAGGTCTGGCGGCGCGCAACGGCTCCGCTGGTCCGAAGGGGGACGCGGGGACGAATTCGCCTGAAAGGGTTCTTCAACCCTCGGAAACTATCGTCTAAGGCTGAGTCCAGAGGCAGTCGGGACAAACGCCAGCATGATGAAACGGCTCACAGCCGCCGCGGTTGCGGCGACCCTCGGATTTTTTGCGCTGGGCGGCGTCGCCCCCGTCGCGAAGGCCGGAGAGCCCTACTGGCAGTGTGTCACCTTCGCCCGGATGTTCTCGGGCATCGAGATTTTCGGCGACGCCCATACCTGGTGGACCCAGGCCCGCGATCGCTTCCAGACCGGCGAACGTCCGCGCACCGGTTCGGTCCTCGCCTTCCAGCCCAGCGGCCGGATGAGCCGCGGCCACGTCGCCGTCGTTTCCGAGGTGCTGACCGACCGGGTCATCCGCGTCACCCACGCCAACTGGGGCGGCAGCCGCGGCAAGGTCGAGGAGAACG
>CAZGPS010000348.1:0-2475 GCA_964527675.1 uncultured Brevundimonas sp.
ATCCAGCCGCTGCTCGACGGCCGGTGATCCGCTAGCAGGATGCAGTTCCAGCGCCTCCGGCTCGTCGGTTTCAAGTCCTTCGTCGACCCCGCCGAGGTGCATATCGAGCCGGGCCTGACCGGGGTGGTCGGCCCCAACGGCTGCGGCAAGTCCAATGTGCTGGAGAGCCTGCGCTGGGTCATGGGGGCCAATTCGGCCAAGGCCATGCGCGGCCAGGGCATGGACGACGTCATCTTCGCCGGCGCCGCCAACCGCCCGCCGCGCAGCCACGCCGAAGTCTCGCTGACCATCGACAACGCCCAGCGCCGGGCGCCGCAGCCGTTCACCGACAGCGCCATCATCGAGGTGTCGCGCCGCATCGATCGCGGCCAGGGCTCGACCTACCGCGTCAACGGCAAGGAGGTGCGGGCGCGCGATGTGCAGCTGCTGTTCGCCGACGCCTCGACCGGCGCCAACAGTCCGGCGCTGGTGCGTCAGGGCCAGATCAGCGAGCTGATCGCCGCCAGGCCGCAGAACCGCCGCCGCATCCTCGAGGAGGCGGGCGGGGTCGCCGGCCTGCACACCCGCCGGCACGAGGCCGAACTGCGGCTCAAGGCGGCCGAGACCAATCTGGAGCGGCTGGACGACATCGGCCGCGAGCTGGAGACGACCCTGACCCGCCTGAAGCGCGAGGCCCGGCAGGCGGAGAAGTACAAGAAGATCTCGGCCGAAATCCGCGCCCTGCAGGCGGCCCTGCTGTTCGTGCGCTGGAACGACGCCCGGCTGGCGGCGGAGGCGGCGGCGAAGGAACTGGCCGGGGCCGACCGCGCGGTGCTGGAGGCGACGACGGCCTCGGGCCGGGCGCAGACGGCGTCGCTGAACGCCCGGGAGGCGCTGAAGCCGGCGCGCGAGGAGGATGCGGTGGCCGGCGCCCTGCTGCACCGGGCCTCGCTGGAGCGCGACCGGCTGGACATGGCCGAACAGGCGGCGCGGGCCGAGGTCGAGCGGCTGACCGCCGAGGCCGTCCGCATCGCCGCCGATATCGAGCGCGAAACGGCCATGGCCGGGGACGCGGGAGAGGAACTGGCCCGGCTGGGCGCGGCGCTGGAGGCCTTGCAGGCCGAGATGGCCGCGGCGCCGGCGCGCGGACCGGAACTGGAGGCGGCGCTGGCCGCCGCCGAGGACGCGCGCAAGGCCGCCGACGCCGAGGTCGAACGGGTGGCCGGGGCCGTCGCGGCGGTGGAGGCCCGGGTCTCGGCCGAAAACGCCCGCAAGCGGGACGCCGAGGCGCGGGTGGCGCGGGCCGAGGCGCAGCTGACGTCGGCGCAGCGCGAGCGGGAGGCCCTCGGTCCGCTGGAGACGCCCGAGATCGAGGCGGCGAAGGCGGCGCTGGAACAGGCGCAGGCCGAACTGGCGGCGGCGCGGGCGGCGGTCGAGGCGGCGGAGGCGGATCGCGGCGACCGGGCCCGGGTCGAGCAGGAGACGCGGCAGGCGGCGCGGGCGGCGGAGGATCGGCTGGGGCGCTTGCAGACCGAGGCGCGCGGGCTGGCGCAGCTGCTGGTTCAGGGCAAGCGGGAGTATCCGCCGGCGCTCGACCGGGTACAGGCCGACAAGGGCTATGAGGCGGCGCTGGCGGCGGCGCTCGGCGATGATCTGGATGCGGCGCTGGACCGAAAGGCGGCCGCCTACTGGGCCGGGGCGGAGGTCCCCTCCCCGGTCTGGCCGTCCGGCGTCACGCCGCTGGCCGACCATGTTTCCGCACCGGACCAGTTGAAGGCCCGCCTCGCCCTGTGCGGGGTGGCGGCCGCGGGCGAGATCGAGCAACTGGCGAGGGCCCTGCCTGTCGGGGCGCGGCTGGTCACGCGCGAAGGCGACCTGTGGCGCTGGGACGGCTTCGTCCAGCGCGCGGAGGCCCCGCGTCCGGCGGCGGTGCGGCTGGCCCAGCGGACCCGGCTGTCGGAGCTGGAGGCGGAGATCGACGCGGGCAAGCCGGCGCTGGAGACGGCGCAGGCCGCGCTGAAGGCGGCGACCGAGGCGTTCCGCGCCGCCGAGGAGACGGTGAAGACGGCTCGGGCCGCGCCGTTCACGCTGGACAAGGCCGTCGCCGCGGCCCGTGACCGGCTTGAGGCGCTGGGCCGGGAACAGGCGCGCAAGGAGGCCCGGGCCCAGGCCCTGGACGAGACGCTGGCGCGACTGGCGACCGAGGTCGAGGCGGCGCAGGCCGCGCTGGGGGAGGCGCAGGGGGCCGAAGCGCCCTCCGAAACGCTGGAGGGCCTGCGGGCCGAACTGACGGCGGCGCGGGCGACGGCCGACGCGGCGCGCGGGGCGGCGGCGACAGCGCGGGTCGAGCGCGATGCGGAGGCGCGCGAGGTCGCCGGGCGTCAGGCGCGGCTCGAGGGTTTGACGCGCGAACGCGACGGCTGGGCGACGCGGGAGAAGGACGCAACGGCCCGCATCGGGGCGCTGGCGAAGGAAGCGGAGAAGACGGCGACGCGG
>CAZGPS010000349.1:0-2470 GCA_964527675.1 uncultured Brevundimonas sp.
CGATGCAGTGGGCGCTGGTCGCGCAGGCCGAGCTGATCGAATAGTTGATGCCCTTGAGCTGGAACCAGGTGGCCAGTACGGCGGAGGGGCCCGAGGCCATGGCCTTGGGCACGGCGAACGGGCCGATACGCTTGGGCGAACCCTTTTCGATGGTGGTGGCCGCGGCCTGGAGGATGATCTGGGTCGAGGGGCCGCCCTCGCCGACGATCACGCCGATGCGCTCGGACTGGATCTCCCCGGGGGTCAGGCCCGAATCCTTGAGGGCTTCCTCGAAGGCGACGTGGCCCCAGGCGGTGCCGTTGGACAGGAAGCGGGCGGCGCGCCGGTCGACCAGCGGGGCCCAGTCCTCGGCCGTCACGCCCAGCGAGGGCGGAGCCCAGACCTGGGAGCGGAAGCCATGGGCGGCGTGGTCGGCGGCGTGCTGGACGCCCGACTTCGCCTCGCGCAGGGAGGCGGTGACCTCCTCCTGCCCGGTGCCGATGGAGGAGACGATACCCAGTCCGGTGACGACGACACGCCGCATGGTGCTTCCTTCTTGAACTCTGATCGCCGCGTTGCCCGCGGTCTGTGAACGGATTTAGCCGCCGACGGGTTCAACGGCCCCGAACAGGCCGACGCGCATGTCGGAGGCGGTATAGATGGGGACGCCGTCGGCTTCGAGCACCCCGTCGGCGATGCCCATGACCAGGCGGCGGTTGATGACCCGCTTGAGGTCGATCTTGTAGACCACCTTCTTGATGTCAGGCGTCACCTGACCGGTGAATTTGACCTCGCCGACGCCCAGGGCCCGGCCGCGTCCCGGGCCGCCGATCCAGCCCAGATAGAAGCCGACCAGCTGCCACATGGCGTCGAGGCCAAGACAGCCCGGCATCACCGGATCGCCGATGAAATGGCACTGGAAGAACCAGAGGTCGGGGTGGATATCCAGCTCGGCCTCGACATAGCCCTTGCCGTGGGCGCCGCCGTCCGCGTTGATCATGGTGATGCGGTCGAACATCAGCATCGGCGGGGCCGGCAATTTGGCGTTGCCCTCGCCGAACATCTCGCCGCGGCCCGAGGCCAGCAGGGCTTCATAGTCGAATGAGGACGGATTCGGCTGGGTCAACGGACGCTCGCATCTCAGGCGGCCAGCCGCGCGGGGCGCTGCTCATGGCCGGTGTGGCCGTCGGGTTACACGAGCCCGGGGGCGGGCTCAACCACCCCCGTCGCACGGCGGTCTCAGCCCCGACCCGCGCCCGCCGGACGGGCCGCATTGCACAGCGGCCGCTCCTGGGTCCCGAAGACGGCCGACTGGCGCACCCAGCCCCTCAGACGGCGCGCCCGCACGCGGCACCAGCCGTCCTCGCATTCGTCCATCGCCACCAGCGAGCGGGGCGACAGCCGGGCGCGCACAGGCGAGGAGTCCGAGCGCGCCGCATGGATGGGGACTTCGGCGTCCGAAGCGTTGAAGACGCTGCGCCGGCCCGAGACGACGCTGCGGTGGACCCAGGCGACCGCGCCCCGGGGATCGCAGATCTTGCGCCATTCGGTGGTCTCGGCGATCACCTGCACCGGCAGGCCGGAGACGCGGTACTCCCACAGGATGCGGTGGTCGAGGCCCGGGCCGAAGCGGGCGTGGACCTCGGATGACTTCAGCGACAGCCAGCGCGGCACGGGCTGGCCGCTGGGCGTCGGGCGGCCGTCGGGCATGGTCTGGAAGGCCCCGGCCAGCACGGCGGCGGCGACGACGACGATCGTCGCAGCCAGTCTTTGGAAGCGGGGGCGAGCTTTGCTAGACACGCAGGGATCCACGGAATTGAAGGCTTTGAATGTCCGCGCCCAGGCTTAAGGTCGTGTTAACCAGACGGCTGCCGGACGCGGTCGAAACGCGGCTGCGCGAACTGTTCGACGCCGAACTGAATCTGACCGACACGCCGATGGACCGGGCGGCGCTGGAGGCGGCGGTGCAGCGCGCCGAGGTGCTGGTGCCGACCATCACCGACGCCATCGACGCCCAACTGATCGCCGCGGCGGGCCCGCAGCTGAAGATGATCGCCAATTTCGGGGCCGGGGTGGATCACATCGACGTCGAGGCGGCGGTGGGCCGGGGCCTGATCGTCACCAATACCCCGGGCGTCCTGACCGAGGACACCGCCGACCTCGCCATGGGTCTGATCCTCGCCGTCAGCCGCCGTATCGTCGAGGGCGCCCAGGTGGTGGCCGAGGGCCGGTTCGAGGGCTGGACCCCGACCTGGATGACCGGCCGCAAGCTGTGGGGCAAGCGGCTGGGCATCGTCGGCATGGGCCGCATCGGCCAGGCGCTGGCGCGGCGGGGGAAGGCCTTCGGCATGCAGGTCCACTACCACAACCGCAAACCCGTCCCCGACATGATCGCGGAGGAACTGGGCGCGACATACTGGGACGATCTGGACCAGATGCTGGCGCGGATGGACATCATCTCGCTGAACTGCCCGGCGACGAAGGAGACGCA
>CAZGPS010000350.1:0-2467 GCA_964527675.1 uncultured Brevundimonas sp.
GATGACCGAGAAGATCGAAGACCCCGCCGCCGACATCGCCTGGATGCGCCGGCTCGCCGAAGAGGGACAGCGCGCGCCGATGCAAGGGGCTTCCATCCTGTTCGGGGCGGGCCTGATCTATGGAGTCGCCAGCCTCGCCCATTGGGCGGTCGTCAGCGGCGCGGCCGGGCTGGACCGGTCTGCCGTGAGTTTCGTCTGGCTTGGCGCGACGCTGCTGTTCCTCGCCCTGCTGGTGGTGGCGATCCCGGCGATCAAGCGGGCCGGCAGAGTCGAGACGTCGGCCAACCGGGCCGCCGGCACCGCCTGGGCCTCGGTCGGCTGGAGCATCTTCGCCCTGTCGGCGTCGATGGCGGTGGTCGGTCTGCGACTGGGCGAGGAGGCGGCTCTGGTGAGTGTGGCGCTGATCCCGTCGGTGATCATGGTCTTCTACGGCGGCGGCTGGGCGGTCACCGCCGCCATGCAGCGGTCGAAGACGTTGTGGGGACTGGCGGTCGCCTCCTTCGCCGCCGCGCCCCTGCTGGCCGCCCTGACCGGAACGGCCGAACAATACCTGGCCTACGCCGTCGCCCTGTTCCTGCTGATGGCCCTGCCCGGCTTCCTGCTGATGCGGGCGGCGAGGACCTGAGCGTGGCGGACGATTTCGATATCAATCGCCTCGACGAGGTCATCCACGGGCGGGTCCGCCTGGGAATCATGGCCGTGCTCTCGGCCGTGGAGACGGCCGACTTCAACACCCTCAAGGCCCGGCTGCAGACGACCGACGGCAATCTCTCGGTGCATCTGAGAAAACTGGAGGACGCCGGCTTCGTCGCCGTGACCAAACGGTTCGAGGGACGCAAGCCCCTGACCGAGGCGGCCATGACCTCGGAGGGTCGTCGGGCGTTCGTGGCCTATCTGGACGCCATGCAGGGCCTGGTCGGCGCGAGCGGCGCCCGCACCTGAGCGGAACGGTGGGAAGCGTCGCAGGGCTGGGCTAGAGAGACGGCATGACCGACCGCCTCCTTCGCTTCGACGCCCTCGATAATTTCCGCGACTATGGCGACTACGCCTCGGCCGCCGGCCGCCGCATCGCCGGCGGCCGGCTGTTCCGGTCCGCCCACCACGCCCGCGCCTCCGAGGCTGATCTGGAGCGGCTGTCCGGGCTGGGCCTCGCCGCCGTGGTCGATCTCCGCCGGCCCGGCGAGCGCCGCGACCAGCCCTCGCGCCGGCCGCCCGGTTTCGCCGGCCAGGTCATCGAGAGCGCCCATGACGACGGCGCCGAGGCGCCGCACATCACCTTTCTGAAGACGGCTGACCTGACCATCGACGCGGGCCGCCGCTTCATGACGGACACCTATCGCGAGCTGGCGTTCGATCCCGCACACATCGACCTCTTCACCCGCTATTTCCGCGTCCTCAGCGAGGCGGACGGACCGGTGGTGATTCACTGCGCTGCCGGCAAGGACCGCACCGGGCTGCTCGCGGCCCTGACCCACCATCTGCTCGGCGTGCACCGGGATGACATGGTCGAGGACTATCTGCTGACCAACGCCGCCGTCGATCTGGCGGGACGGGCCCCCGCCATCGCCCGCCAGCTCGAGACCATGACCGGCCGCCCCGTCGCCCATGACGCCGTGGTCGCCTTCCTCGGCGTCGAGCCGGTCTATCTGGACACCGCCATGGCCGAGATCACCGCCCGGCACGGATCGGTGGAAGCCTATCTGGAACAGGCGCTGGGCGTCGATGCGACCCTGCACGACCGGATCGGCGAACGGCTGTCGGCGTGATCACGCCGCTGGTCAACGTCGAGACGCGGGTCCGCCCGTGGCAGGACCCGCTCGCCGTTGCCACCGGCCTGCGGAAGCGCGACGGGGCCCTGGCCCTGCTCTCGGACGGCGGCCCCCTGGGTCGCTGGTCCTTCGTGGCCGCCGACCCCGACTGGACCGGCGGCGAGGCTGGGTTCGACCTGCTGCGTGACCCGGCCCTGTCATGCGACGTGGTCGGACTGCTGGCCTATGACGTGGGCGCCCGGCCTGCCACCGGGCCGCGGCCCGAGGTCTGGCCCGATCTGCTGCTGGCCCGCTACCCTGCGATGCTGGTCTTCGACCACCGGGAGCGCTCCATCGCCGTGACCGGCCGGGGCCCTGACGCAGCTTCGGCCGCCCGGGCGGCGGATCGGGCCGAGACCTGGCTGTCCGGGGCGGTCGAAGCGCCGACGCCGGCCGCGCCAGCGCCGTCCATGACCGCCGAGGCGCCCGCCGAAGCCTATCTGGACTCGGTCGCGGATGTGGTCGCCCGCATCGCCGGCGGCGATCTGTTCCAGGCCAATATCGCCCGCGCCTGGTCGGGCCAGCTGGATCCCGGGGCGGATCCGTTCGACGTCATGCTGCGACTGGCGGGCCGCGCCGCCGCCTATGGCGCCTTCTGGCGGCTGGGCGACCGGGCCCTGGTCTCGAACTCGCCCGAGCTGTTCCTGACCTTCGATCCC
>CAZGPS010000351.1:0-2463 GCA_964527675.1 uncultured Brevundimonas sp.
AGCCCGCGTCGATCGCGCCATACCAACCGTTCGGATCGGCAGACGCAGCGCCGGCCGACAGGGCCAGAGCCCCGGCAGCGCTGGTCGCGAGAATGAAAGTCTTTACGCGCATGGGTGGAGGCCCTCCGCAGCCCAAATTAAGTTTCTCAAGACGGCGCGAGATTCGCCGCTTGACCCCTCATAACAGCCTCGCTCTCGCAGGTCGAGCCGAAGCGACCCGAACAACCAGAAGCGTGACCATAAAGCTACAGGGGACTGCAGACCCCCGTGGATCAACACCGGCAGGGCGCTCAACCGCCGCCAGCCCGGCTGCCGGATTTGCCGCTTCCCTCGCAGACCGGACACAGATCCCCCGAGGGCAGCGCCCCGACGCCCAGACATTCGGGGCAGAGCGTCGGATCCGGGCGCTGCAGGGACGCCGGGTCGGCCGGATCGGCGGGCGTCAGGTCGCGATCGTCGATGTCATGTTCGTTCATGAGGGCGGAACGGGCGCGCGAGGGTCCGGTTTCATGATGACACGACCGTGGCTTGGCATTACGGACCCGCGGGATGGACGAGACAGAACGCCAATCTGAAGATCGCGGCTGGGACACGGCGAAAACCCTCGCTGAGGCCTTGCCCTATATCCAGATCTACGACCGCAAGACCGTGGTCATCAAATACGGCGGTCACGCCATGGGCGAGAGCGCCGTGGCCAAGCAGTTCGCCGCCGATGTGGTCCTGCTGAAGCTGATGGGCGTGAATCCGGTCGTGGTCCACGGCGGCGGGCCGCAGATCAGCGCCATGCTGGAAAAGGCGGGGGTGAAAACCAGCTTCGTCGACGGGCTGCGGGTTACCGACGCCGACACCATGCAGGTGGCTGAAATGGTTCTGTCGGGGGCGGTCAACAAGGAGATCGCCCATTGGATCACCATGGCCGGGCGCGAGGCGGACGTGCGCGGCATCGGCCTGTCCGGCAAGGACGCGGGCCTGTTGACCGTCGAGAAGACGCGCCGGACCAAGCGCGATCCCGACAGCATGATCGAGCATGAGGTCGATCTGGGCCTGGTGGGCGAGCCGACGAAGGTCGATCCCAAACTCATCGTGCGCCTGCTTGAGTCTGACGCCGACTGGGTGCCTGTCATCGCCCCGATCGGCGTGGCCGAGGACGGACAGACTTTCAACGTCAACGCCGACACCGTCGCCGGGGCCCTGGCCGGCTCGCTCAAGGCCAAGCGGATGCTGCTGTTGACCGATGTGGCTGGCGTCAAGGGCGCGGACGGCGAGATCATCCGTCAGATGACCGTCGGCGAGGCCTCGAAGCTGATCGAGGACGGCATCGCCACCGGCGGCATGATTCCGAAACTGCAGACCGCGATGGCCGCGGTCCGCGACGGGGTCGAGGCGGTCGTCATCCTCGATGGCCGCCGCCCGCACGCCATGCTGGTGGAGCTGTTCACCGAGCACGGCGCCGGCACCCTGGTGAAGGCGTCTTGATCGATCTCTCCCATGTCACGGCCTGGGTGTTCGACATGGACGACACCCTCTACCCGCGAGACCAGGGCCTGATGCCGCTCGTCCAGGCGCGCATCAACGCCTATGTCGTCGAGGCGGTGGGGCTGGATCCGGACTCCGCCGGTGTGCTGCAGCGGCAGTTCCTTGATGAGCACGGCACCACCCTGGCCGGGCTGATGGCCAACTATACGATCGAGCCGGAACATTTTCTCCACGACGTCCACGATGTGCCGATGGAGGGGCTTGAGCCCAATCCGGTGCTGCGGGAGCAGTTGCTGCGCCTGCCGGGGCGGCGGTTCGTCTTCACCAACGGGGCGCGGGAATACGCCGGCCGGGTGCTGGGCCGGTTGGGCGTGACCGACTGTTTCGACGGGATCTTCGCCATTGAAGACGCGGATCTGACGCCCAAGCCCGCGCCCTCGACCTACCGTCGCATGATCCAGAGGTTCGGATTCGAGCCGCGATCGGCCGCCTTCTTCGAGGATACGCCGCGCAACCTCGAGGCCGCCAAGGCCTTGGGCATGGCCACGATCCTGATCGGGGACGGCCATGGCAAGCCGCTGGGCGATCACATCGACCACATCGCCCCCGACCTCGTCGATTTTCTCACCGGCCTGACTTTCAGGGACGCCGCCGCATGACCGCCACCCCGACGACCGACCACGCGCATCTGGAGGCCGTCATCGAGGCGGCCTGGGAGGATCGCGCCAACATCTCCGTCTCGACGCACGGCGAGGTCCGCAAGGCGGTCGGGCAGGCGCTCGAGATGCTGGACGCCGGCGAGGCGCGCGTCGCCTCGCGGGGCGCCGACGGCGTCTGGACGACGCACCAGTGGTTGAAGAAGGCGGTGCTGCTGTCCTTCCGCCTGAACGACAATGAGATCGTGCGCGGCGGCGACCGCGGCCCGGCCAGCCATGCGCCCGGCGTCGGGCCGTGGGGGGACAAGGTGCCGAACAAGTTCGGCGACTG
>CAZGPS010000352.1:0-2451 GCA_964527675.1 uncultured Brevundimonas sp.
CGGCCCGGGCCGCCCGCCTGGTCGCCGCCGCCGTCACCGGCTGCGTCCTCGCCGGCGCGCCCGGGGCCGGCCTGCGCCGCAGGGCCCTCGCCGCCCTGCCTTCGGCCCTCGCCCGCACCGTCGACGAGGACGGCGGCCACGCCTCGCGCAGTCCGGAGGCCGGGCTGGAGCTGCTGCTCGACCTGCTGACGCTGGAAGACGCCCTGTCCCAGCTGTCCGAGGCCCCGCCGCCCGCCGTTCTGTCGGCCATCCAACGCCTGACCGCCGCCGCCCGCTTCCAGACCCTGCCGGACGGCCGGCTGATGACCCTGCAGGGCGGCGGTCCGTCCAGCGCTGCCCGCATCGCCGCCGCCGTCGCCCATGACGAGGTCGACCACAGCGAGCCGCCGACCGGGACCGTCGGCGGCGTGGCCCGCATCCGCAGCCCCCTGCTTACTGTCGCCGCCGATGTCGCCGGCCCGGCCCGGGGGGCCTGGTCCGCCGCCGCCTGCGCCCAGCCGCTGGCGCTGGAGATCGTCTGCGGCAAGGACCGGATCGTCACCGGCTGCGGCTGGACCCCGCGCGCCGCCGACCGTCAGGGCCTGCGACTCGCCCCCGGGCATTCGACCCTGACCCTCGGCGAGACCTCGACCGCCGCGCCGCTGGGCGGCTGGAAGGGCGAACTGCTGGGGCACCGCCTGATCGGCCGGCCGTTGCACGTCGAGGTCCATCGCCGGGACGGCGAAGGCGCGGTCTGGCTCGAGGCCGAACATGACGGCTGGGTTCACGCCTACGGCCTGCTGCACCAGCGCCGCCTGTATCTCGACCAGCGGCTGGACGAACTCCGCGCCGAGGAGCGGCTGCACCCGGCGCCGGGTCAGAAAGACGTGGTTCGCGCCATCGCCGCCCCCTACGCCATCCGCTTCCAGCTGGAGCCGGGCGTCCAGGCCTCGCTGGCCCGCGACCGGCGCTCAATCCTGCTGCGCGGCCATTCCGGACGGGGCTGGTGGTTCCGCACCGACGGCCCCGACGTGGCCATCGAACCCTCCGTCCATATCGACGAGGGCCTGACCCGGCGCTCGCTGCAGATCGTCGTGCGCGGTTCGGCCCGCACCGATTCCGAAACCAAGATCCGCTGGAAGCTGAGCCCTGCCGGCGCCGGAGGCGATCCGTCCTGACCCCGCCCCCGAATCCCGGCCCTTGAGACGAACGGTCGCCGCGACCATCTGCGGACTGCCGCGTTACGCCTTTCCGACCACAGGATCGACCGATGAGCCTCGCCGACCCCACCGCCCTTCCCGACGACCTGATCAAGGACGGCTCCGACGCCGGCTTCATGGCCGACGTCATCGAGCAGTCGAAGACCCAGCCGGTGCTCGTCGACTTCTGGGCCACCTGGTGCGGACCGTGCCGGACGTTGACGCCGATGATCGAAAAGGCCGTTCGCGCCGCCGGCGGCGCCGTCAAATTGGTCAAGATCGATGTCGACAAGAACCCGGCCTACGCCGGCCAGCTGCGCGTCCAGTCGATCCCGACGGTCTACGCCTTCGTCGACGGCCAGCCGGTCGACGGCTTCCAGGGCGCGGTGCCCGAAAGCCAGCTCAAGGCCTTCATCGACAAGCTGAGCGGCGGGACGAGCGCCAATTCCGACATCGAACAGCTGATGGCGATGGGTGAGGAATCCCTGTCGCTGAACGACCTGGGCGGCGCCGCCCAGGCCTTCGCCCAGGTGATGACGCTGGAGCCGGGGCACGAGGGCGCCATCGCCGGCATGGCCCGGGTCTATCTGGCCGACGGCGACGCCGACCAGGCCCGCCAGACCCTCGCCATGGCGCCGGCCGACTCGAAGAACGCCCATGTCCAGTCGATCCGGGCCCAGCTGGCGCTCGCCTCGGCCGCTCCGGCAGGCGCGAGCGCCGAGCTGGAGGCCCGCGTCGCCGCCGATCCGGCGGATCATCAGGCGCGCTACGACCTGTCGCTGGCCCAGGCCGCCGCCGGCGACCTGCAGGGCGCGGTCGACAGCCTGCTGGCCATCGTCGCCGCCGAGCGCGAGTGGAACGACCAGGCCGCCCGCAAGCAGCTGCTGGTCGTGTTCGAAGCCGCCGGGCCTTCGTCCGAGATCGCCCGCGACGGCCGCCGCCGCCTTTCCTCCATCCTGTTCGCCTAGGGAACGTCGCATGGCGCAGGGCTATGTCAGGGCCGCCGACCTGCCGCAGGTCATTCCGGTCTTTCCCCTGCCCGGCGCCATTCTGCTGCCGCGCGGTCAGCTGCCGCTGAACATCTTCGAGCCCCGCTATCTGAACATGATCGACGACGCCATGGCCGGGGACCGGATCATTGGCATGATCCAGCCGCATCCCGGGTCGGACAGCCTGCCCGGCCTGTCCCCGATCGGCTGCGCCGGCCGCATAACCAGTTTCGCCGAGACCTCGGACGGCCGCTATCTGATCACCCTGACCGGCTGCGCCCGCT
>CAZGPS010000353.1:0-2445 GCA_964527675.1 uncultured Brevundimonas sp.
GGTGGGCGGCGCGGGCCGTCGGGAAATCGGTCACGGCAAGCTGGCCTGGCGGGCCATCCGTCCGATGCTGCCGACCTCGGAGGACTTCCCCTACACCATCCGTCTGGTGTCGGAGATCACCGAGTCCAACGGTTCCTCCTCGATGGCCACGGTCTGTGGTTCGTCGTTGGCGCTGATGGACGCGGGCGTGCCGCTGGTTCGTCCGGTCTCGGGCATCGCCATGGGCCTGATCCTCGAGCCCTCGGGCGAGTTCGCCATCCTGTCCGACATCCTGGGTGACGAAGATCACCTCGGCGACATGGACTTCAAGGTGGCCGGCACGCGCGAAGGCATCACCAGCCTGCAGATGGACATCAAGGTCGCGGGCATCACCGAAGAGATCATGCGCAAGGCGATCGCCCAGGCCTCGGCCGGCCGGCTGCACATCCTCGACGAGATGGACAAGGCCATCGACGGCGCCCGCACCGAGCTGGGCGAGTTCGCGCCCAAGATCGAGCAGATCAAGGTTCCGACCGACAAGATCCGCGACATCATCGGCACCGGCGGCAAGATCATCCGCGAGATCGTCGAAAAGACCGGCGCCAAGATCAACATCGAAGACGACGGCACGGTGAAGATCGCCGCCTCGGAGCAGGAGAAGATCGACGCCGCCAAGGCCTGGATCCAGTCGATCGTGTCCGAGCCCGAGCCCGGCATGATCTACACCGGCAAGGTCGTGAAGGTCGTCGACTTCGGCGCCTTCGTGAACTTCTTCGGCGCCAAGGACGGCCTGGTCCACGTGTCCCAGATCGCCCTGGAACGCGTCGCCAACCCGGCCGACGTTCTGTCGGAAGGCCAGGAAGTGAAGGTCAAGTTCCTGGGCATGGACGATCGCGGCAAGACCAAGCTGTCGATGAAGGTCGTCGATCAGGAAACCGGCGAGGACATCACCGACAAGATCAACGCCGAACGCGCCGAACGCGGCGAGCCGGCCCTGTCGGACGACACCGGCGGCCGTCCCAAGCGTGAAGGCGGCGGTGGTGATCGCGATCGCGGCCGCAGCCGTCGCTAACCAGCGGCGACTACGCTGAATGAGCGAGGCCCCGGTGGAAACGCCGGGGCCTTTTTCGTGGCGGGGCTCAGTCCGGCCTGATCGCCAGCCGCGACGTCGCCAGCGGGGCGGTCCTGCGTCCCGGCTTCGCGGCGGTCTTGTCGCCCCAGGCCAGGGTCGAGGCCGCCGAATAGTTCCACAGCGCCGCCAGCAGGGCGCCCGACAGGCCGGCGATCACGGCGGGCGCGTGCAGGGCGTGCAGCCCCATGCCCACGCCCTGGTTGATCAGGGCCCCGCCCGTACAGGCCGCGTAGAAGGCCAGCAGGCCGCGCCAGAAGGCCGCTCCGGTCAGGCGCCGGTCGCGGAAGGTGAGCAGGTTGTTGAGCGCGAAATTGCTGGTCATGGCCGCGGCCACCGAGCCCGCCTGGGCGATCCAGAAGTCCGCGCCCGCCGCGACAAGGCCGGACAACAGGCCGACATTGACCACCACCCCGGTCGCCCCGACCGCCCCGAACAGCACGAACCGCGCCGACAGCAGCCCGCCCGAGCGTTTCTCGACCAGCTGGGCCGCCAGTTCGGCGATGACGCGCAGGTCCAGCTTGGACTCCCCGGCGAGGCGCGAGCGCAGCGCCGTCGGCGTCTCGAACACCTTCGGAACCCGCCGCCCCGACAGGGCGAGGTCGAGCAGCACCTTGTAGCCGACCGGCGACATGCGCGGCCGCGCCTCGTCCAGCCACTCGCGGCGGAACAGGAACAGGCCCGCCAGGGGGTCGGTGGTCGGCGTGCCGGTGACCACCTGGGTCAACAGCGTGCCGGCCCGGCTGAGCCCGTGGCGGAAGCCGGTCAGGCCGGTGTGCGCCCCTGGCGCATAGCGGCTGGCCACGGCGATGTCGGCGCCCCCGGCCTCGAGCCCGGCCAGCAGGCGGGGCAGGACGGCGGGATCGTGCTGGCCGTCGCCGTCCATCAGCCCCATCACCCGCCCGCGCGCCATGGCCCAGCCGGCGGCGGCGGCCGTGGCCAGTCCGCGCTCGCCCCGGCGGCGCAGCAGGCGGATGCGGTCGTCCTCGCGGGCGCAGGCCCGGACGGCGTCGGCGGTGCGTTCGTCAGCGGAATCGTCGACGACGATGATCTCGGCCCTGACATGCGACAGGTGGCCGAGCGCCTCGCGCAGCACCGGGCCGATCGAGCCGGATTCGTCGAGGGTGCAGATCACCAGGGACAGTTCGGGAGCCATCAGGGCCTCGCCATGGACAGGGTTGCGGCGGTGGAGGCGGGCGCCCGCGCCGGCGCGGCGAGGGTGGCGCGCCGGACGACGAGCAGCAGCAGGGCGAGGATCACCAGCGGCGCCACCGGGACGCCGGCGCCGAGGGCCAGCGGCCGCGCCGCCAGCGGCAGGATGAAGGCGGCGACCAGGG
>CAZGPS010000354.1:0-2435 GCA_964527675.1 uncultured Brevundimonas sp.
AAGAAGATGTGGAAGTCGCCCAACGGCACCATCCGCAACATCCTGGGCGGCGTGGTCTTCCGCGAGCCGATCATCTGCTCGAACGTGCCGCGCCTGGTGCCCGGCTGGACCCAGCCGATCGTCGTCGGCCGTCACGCCTTCGGCGACCAGTACAAGGCCACCGACTTCCTCGTCCCCGGCCCGGGCAAGCTGACCATGAAATGGGTCGGCGCCAACGGCGAAGAGCAGAACTACGAAGTGTTCGACTTCCCGTCGTCGGGCGTCGCCATGGGCATGTACAACCTCGATGACTCGATCACCGAGTTCGCCCGCGCCAGCTTCGCCTTCGGCCTCGGCCGCGGCTTCCCGGTCTATCTCTCGACCAAGAATACGATCCTCAAGGCCTATGACGGGCGCTTCAAGGACATCTTCCAGAAGGTGTTCGACGAGGAATTCGCCGCGGACTTCAAGGCCGCCGGCCTGACCTACGAGCACCGCCTGATCGACGACATGGTGGCCGCGGCCATCAAATGGTCGGGCGGCTTCGTCTGGGCCTGCAAGAATTACGACGGCGACGTGCAGTCCGACGTGGTCGCCCAGGGCTTCGGTTCGCTGGGTCTGATGACCTCGGTGCTGATGACGCCCGACGGCAAGGTGCTGGAGTCCGAAGCCGCCCACGGCACCGTCACACGCCACTATCGCCAGCACCAGAAGGGCGAGGCCACCTCGACCAACTCGATCGCCTCGATCTTCGCCTGGACCCGCGGCTTCAAGCACCGCGCCAAGCTGGACGACAACGCGGCCCTGGCGACCTTCGCCGACACGCTGGAGAAGGTGGTCGTGGATACGGTCGAGAGCGGCCACATGACCAAGGACCTGGCGTTGCTGGTCGGCGACCAGCAGGGCTGGCTGACCACCGAGGGCTTCCTCGACAAGGTCGCCGAGAACCTGACGACGGCGATGGCGGCCTCGTAAAGGGCGCTATCGCTCGCCGCGCGGCGGCTTGTTGCTTGAGCGAGCCGGCGTCTGCCGTTTGACACCAAGGCCCCGCCGGACTCGCTCCGGCGGGGCTTTTGTTTGAGCCGAACGGGCCGTTCATGCATTGATGGCGTTAACCTTTGGAGGGTCTCGTGAAGAAGCTGTTCGGCAATCTGCTGGTCCTGACCCTGATCGTCGCGGGGATCAGCTTCTTCGCCGCGCCGGCCGTGGCCTTCTTCGGCATCCGCTCGGCGGCGGACGCCAATGATGTCGCGGGGCTGTCACGGCTGATCGACTTCGGGGCCGTGCGCCAGTCGCTGCGGCCCCAGTTGTCTGGCAATCCGGCGGCGATGGCCCCGGCGCCGACCTTTCTTGAGGATCCGATCGGCGCCGTCCGCCGCCAGTTCGATCCGGCCGTGGCCGCCACCGTCGCGGACGCCGATGCCTACCTGACCCCTGCCGCCCTGGCGGGCCTGACGCGGGGTGAAGGGCGCTACGCCTCGCAGCGGTCCAGCCCGGTCGTCAGCGAGGCGGGCGGAAACCCGATGCCCGCGCCGGTCTTCTGGGGCGTCAACCGCGTCCGCATGGCCGTGACCGACGAGGGCGGTTCGCGCACCGTCTTCACCTTCGAGCGCAAGGGCCCGTTCGAATGGAAGCTGGTTCACATTGGCCTGCCCGACGGGAGTGCGCCGGCCGTCTCCGGCGCGGCCGCCCCGCCGCCGCCGACCGCGCCCGCAGCTCAACGCTAGGCAGTGCTCTCGACTCGCGGCAACCGTAGCCGTGGGGAGGCGTTCCGACGCCGGAGGGTATCATGAGCAAGAAACTCGTCGTCGGCCTGGCGGTCGCGGCTTTGACCGTATTCGCTATCGCCTGGGTCGCCGCGCCGGTGTTCGCCGCCCAGGCGCTGATCCGCGCCGCCAAGGCCGGGGACGCGGCCCGGATCGAACAGCTGGTGGACTTTCCGGCGCTGCGCCAGAGCCTGAAGGACGAGCTGACCGCGGAACTGGCCGCCCGGATGCGCCACGACCCGCGCCTGGCCGACAGCCGGCTGGGCGGCCTCGGCATGATCCTCGCGCCGATGCTGCTGTCGGGAGCCGTGGACGCCGCCGTGACGCCCGAGGTGGTGGCGCAGATGGTCACCACCGCCGAGGCGCCGGATCCCACCGTGCGCGACGAGCCCGAACCGGGCGACGCCGCCGACAAGGACGACATCCATCAGGCGTGGGGCTACCGCGACCTCAACGCCTTCGCCGTCACCCTTACGGACCGCGACCATCCCGACCAGCGTCTGGCCCTGATCATGGAGCGGCGCGGCCTGTTCGCCTGGAAGCTGGCCGCGGTCGACATCCAGAATGAGGCGAGGCCCTAGGCCAGAGCCGCCCGCACCGCCGCCAGACCGTCCTCGGCCTTGCCGCCGTCCGGGGCGCCGCCCTGGGCGAAGTCCGGCTTGCCGCCGGCGCCCTGTCCGCCCATGGCCA
>CAZGPS010000355.1:0-2425 GCA_964527675.1 uncultured Brevundimonas sp.
CGACCACCGAGCTGGCGAACGGCAGGCCGACGACCCAGGCCTCGACCCGGTTGCGCGCCCGCAGCTCGGGCTGGATGCGGCTGAAGGCGAACAGGGCGCCCAGCACCGCCGCCAGGGCCGCGCCGGCCGCCGTCGCCACGGCGCCGAGGGCGGGGGCCAGGAAGGCGGCGCCGATGATCACCGCCAGCGCCGGGACCACGGCCCAGATCAGGGCGTAGGCGCCGTGCTGGCCGGGGCGGGAATGGGCCCGCGTCCCCTGCTGGCGACGGGTCGCCAGGGCGCGCCCGCCGCCATAGGCGACGACGGCGGCGACGATCAGCAAGGGCGGGAAAAGCCAGGTCATGCGGGTCCGGAACCGGGAAAATGAATCGCGCCGGTCCCCCGGATCGTTCGCGGCGGAACCTGCCTGCGAATGGTCAGCGGATTACGACGACGCCGTGACAGTTCTGTTACGCCGTCCGGCCAACCGTCACCGGAGCGTCGACGACGGCGGTGGGACGGCTGGCGGCCGGGAAATAGGCGGTGAAGGCGGCGCCGTCGCCCGGGGCGCTTTCGACCGTCAGTCCGCCGCGGTGGCGGTTGACGATGTGTTTGACGATGGCCAGTCCCAGGCCGGTCCCGGCCCGCTCGCCGCTCTTCTGCCCCTCGACGCGATAGAAGCGCTCGGTCAGCCGCGGCAGGTGTTCGCGCGCCAGGCCCGGCCCGTGATCGCGCACCGTGACGGCGGCATAGAGCAGGCCCGGCACCCGGTCGGGCGTCAGCAGGGGCAGCCGCGTGGCGCCCTCGCCCCGGCTGCCCCCGGACCACGGCGCAGCGGCCTGGTCCAGCGTCGTTTCCGGCTGGATGATGATCTCGACCGTGTCGCCGGCGGCGGAGTATTTGATGGCGTTGTCGACCAGATTCTGGACCACCTGCACGATCTCGTCGCGATCGCCGTGCACCGGGGCGCTGACCGCGCGATCGGGCATGACGATCCGCACCCCCCGCTCGGCCGAGAGCACGCTGACGGCGTCCACCACGTCCGACACGCTGCGCGCCAGATCGACCCGGCCCTCCGGCGGAATGTGCTCGTTCAGCTCGATCCGGCTCAGCGACAGCAGGTCGGCGACCAGCCGTCCCATCCGGTCGGCCTGGGTCGCCATGATGTCGAGGAATTTGTCCCGCGCCTTGGGGTCGTCGCGGGCGTGCCCCTTCAGCGTCTCGATGAAGCCGGTCAGCGAGGCCAGCGGGGTGCGCAGCTCGTGGCTGGCGTTGGCGAGGAAGTCGACGCGCATCAGCTCCATCCGCCGCACGTCGGTCTCGTCGCGCAGCACCACCAGGGCCAGGGTCCGTCCGTCGTCCGAGGCCAGCGGCCGGGTCAGGGCCCGCCAGTGCCGCGCCTGGGCGCCCACGCCGCCGTAGTCGGTGCTGCGCGCCATGCCGCCGAACAGGGCCTCGTCCACCGCCTCCAGCACCGCCGGGTCGCGCAGGGCCGAGACCAGCAGCGCCCCCTCGCGCGGGATCCGCAGCAACTCGCGGGCGGCGGCGTTGGCCAGCACCACCCGGCGGTCGCCGATGTCGTCGGCCTCGCCCCCGGACACCACCAGCACCGGGTCGGCCAGGGCCTCGAACAGGCTGTCGAGCAGGGTCCGGTCGGCCGCCAGAGATTCCGATTCGGCCGAGGGCGCCGGCCGCGGCGCGCCGACGGCGCTGCCCGTCGTGCGCCGGGTGACGACCCAGCTGGACACGGCGACCAGCGCCGCTCCGGCCAGCAGATATTGCGCGCTCTGCGGCTGCAGCATGGCCAGCCCCAGCATCACGACGATGGCCACGCCCGTGCCGGCGCCGGCGGTCCACAGGCGCGATCCGGCCGGGGGGGCGACAGGCGAGGCGGGGTAATCGTAGGACATTCGGGATTCCGGTCGGCGCGCCGACTCTATGATGTGAACATGACACCGATTTCATGACAAACGCACGGCAGGATCAAAGCCGGCGGTTGTCAAACGTCCTTGACAACATTACCACTGTCCGACGGGTCGATACGGGTGAGGGCATATGACAGCGGCATTGACGCTTGAGGGAGTCAGCAAGCGCTACGGCGACTTCCAGGCCGTGCGCGACCTGAGCTTTGAGGTGGAGAAGGGGTCGATCTGCGGCTTCCTGGGGCCCAACGGCGCGGGCAAGACCTCCACCATCCGCATGATCCTGGGTCTGCAGGCGGCGAGCGCCGGCCGCATCACCATCCTGGGCGCCGACGACGGCCGCAAGGTGCGCGACCGGATCGGCTTCCTGCCGGAGGAGCGCGGTCTCTACAAGAAGATGACCCCGGTCGACGCCATCGCCTTCTTCGGTGCGCTCAAGGGCCTGCCCGGCGGCGAGGGCCGCAAGCGGGCGCGCGAGATGCTGGACGCCCAGGGGCTGGGCGACGCCAAACGCAAGAAGATGA
>CAZGPS010000356.1:0-2399 GCA_964527675.1 uncultured Brevundimonas sp.
GCGAAGCTGGCGATCAGGCAGCCCTCGATCAGCAGCTGCGGATCGTGGCGCATGATCTCCCGGTCCTTGGCGGTGCCGGGCTCGGATTCGTCGGCGTTGACCACCAGATAGTGCGGCCGGTCCTTGAGCTCCTTGGGCATGAAGGACCATTTCAGACCGGTCGAGAAACCGGCCCCGCCGCGTCCGCGCAGGCCCGAGTTCTTGACGTTGGCGATGATCCAGTCACGCCCGAGGTCGAGCATGTCCTTTGTGGCGTTCCATGCGCCGCGCTTCTTCGCCCCGTCGAGGCCCCAGTCCTGGAGCCCGTACAGGTTGGTGAAGATGCGATCCTTGTCTTCGAGGATTCCGACCATGGTTCAGTCCATCTCCCGCATACGGCGGCGGTGGTAACGGGTGCGCAGGAAGATGGCCGCCAGCATCAGGGCCCAGCCGAAGGCGAGCGCGGCGTAGCCGGCCCACTGGATCGCCGGGCCCGCGGCGCCGGCCGAACCGGAGGCGTAGACGGCGATGGCGCCGACGATGACCAGGGCGAAACCGGCCAGCCGCTGGTTGCGGCCGACCAGACGCAGCTCCGCGCGGTATTGGGCGATCGCCTGATCGTCTGAAAGGTCTGGGCGCGTCATGCCGGGACCGGATCGCTGTTGGGCAGCTTGCTGATCGGCTGGGCGGCCGAGCCGTCGTACAGCTTCGGATCGGTCAGGGTCAGGGCCCCGCCTTCCGGCGCCGAGTTGACGCGATCAATGCGCGGGCCCGGCCGGGGCTTCTTGCCGGCGGCGAAATCGTCGATGATCTGGGCCATGCTCTCGGCCGTCAGGTCTTCGAAATAATAGTCGTTGATCTGGGCCATCGGCGCATTGGCGCAGGCGCCGAGGCATTCGACTTCCTGCCAGGTGAAGCGGCCGTCGGCGCTCAGCACGTCCTTGGGACCGATCTTGTCGCGGCAGGTCTTCATCAGCTCGCCGGCCCCGCGCAGCATGCACGGCGTGGTGCCGCACACCTGGATCAGGGCGCTGGTCCCGACCGGGGCCAGCATGAACATGGTGTAGAAGGTCGCCACCTCCAGAACCCGGATGAAGGGCATGCCCAGCAGTTCGCCGATGGCGCGGATGGCCGGCTCGGAGACCCAGCCCTCCTGCTTCTGCACCAACCACAGGATCGGGATCACCGCCGACTGACGCCGGTCGGCCGGATATTTGGCGATCCACCAGTCGGCCTTGGCCTTCGTCGCCTTCGAGAAGGCGAACGAGGCGGGCTGTTCCTTGGCGAGACGACGAACGCTCATTGTTGCTTACCCATCCAGCGGCCCAGGCGCTCGCTCCACACGGCGCGGCCGGCGTTTCTCAGATCCCGCGACAGCCAGGCCATCGGCGGCAGATAACGCACCGCCATCTGGCCGGCGAAGATCGCGCCGCTCATCCAGACTACGGAGCGCAGATTGGCTTCCCAGAAGCCCCTGCCCTCCTCCAGATAGCCCAGCCGATACGCCCCGCGCACGAGGGTGATCCCGGCGGCCGCCGGCGCGGCGAGCACGGCCGAGGCCACGGCGAATTTCAGCCCGCCCATCACGGCGCGGCGGCGCGGCGAAAAGGCCAGCTGCACCGCGACGCCGAACGTCAGCAGCACGGCGAACCAGATCGCCTGCGTCGTCGTGAAGAGGGGCTGGACGGCGAATCCCATCAGCGGTCGACCTCGCCGAAGACGATGTCGAGCGAGCCGAGAATGGCCGAGACGTCAGCGAGCATATGGCCGCGGTTCATCCAGTCCATGGCCTGCAGGTGGCGGAAGCCGGGGGCAGAGATCTTGACGCGGTACGGCTTGTTCGAGCCGTCAGACACCAGATAGACGCCGAACTCGCCCTTGGGCGCCTCGACCGAGGCGTAGACCTCGCCCTCAGGCGTCCGGAAGCCCTCGGTATAGAGCTTGAAGTGGTGGATCAGCGATTCCATCGACCGCTTCATCTCGCCACGACGCGGCGGGACGATCTTGTTGTCCTCGGTGATGACCGGCTCGCCGGGGCAGTTGCGCAGCTTGTGGATGCACTGCTCCATGATGTGCACCGACTGCTTCATCTCCTCGATGCGGCACAGGTAGCGGTCCCAGCAGTCGCCGTTCTTGCCGACGACGATGTCGAACTCGAGATCGGCGTAGCATTCGTAGGGCTGCGACTTGCGCAGGTCCCAGGCGATGTCAGAGCCGCGCAGCATCACGCCGGTGAAGCCCCACTCCAGGGCCTGCTGCTTGGACACCACGCCGATGTCGACGTTGCGTTGCTTGAAGATGCGGTTCTCGGTGACCAGGCTTTCGATGTCCTTCAGCGCCGGCGGGAACTCGTGGCACCAGCGGCCGATGTCGTCGATCAGGTCCATCGGCAGGTCCTGGTGGACGCCGCCCGGACGGAA
>CAZGPS010000357.1:0-2394 GCA_964527675.1 uncultured Brevundimonas sp.
AGCCCGCGTCGATCGCGCCATACCAACCGTTCGGATCGGCAGACGCAGCGCCGGCTGCGAACAGCCCCGCCATCGCGACGCCGGCTAATAGCTTCACCTTCATGATATTCCTCACACTCAAGGTTGCCCGAATGCCCACGCATTGCACGGGGCGCTCCGGAGCCGAACGGCATTGTACGGTTCCGGTTCCTGGTTTCCGCTCGGAATGCGGCGACTGTGGCGCCATTCCAACACATTCGTTCGGGGCTGTCCCCGGACCAGACGCCTGCTAGGACAGCTCAACGCATCAGGGAGCAATGGGATGGCGATGAGGTTCGACGGCCGGGTGGCGATCGTGACGGGGGCCGGTGGCGGGCTGGGCCGGGAGCACGCCCTCGCCCTGGCGAAACGGGGCGCGCGCGTGGTGGTCAATGATCTGGGCGGCGCACGGGACGGGTCGGGCGGGTCGGCCACCGCGGCCGAGGCCGTGGTGGCCGAGATCGAGGCCGCCGGGGGCCAGGCCATGTCCAACGCCGCTTCCGTCACCGACCCTGCAGCCGTTCAGGCGATGGTCGAGGCCGTCATCGGCAAATGGGGGCGCGTCGACATTCTGGTGAACAACGCCGGCGTTCTGCGCGACAAGAGCTTCGCCAAGATGGAGCTGGAGGATTTCCGCTTCGTCGTCGACGTGCACCTGATGGGGGCGGTCAACTGCACAAAGGCGGTGTGGGACCACATGCGCGACGCGAACTATGGCCGCATCGTGATGACCACCTCGTCCTCGGGCCTGTACGGCAATTTTGGGCAGTCGAACTACGGCGCCGCCAAGATGGCCCTCGTCGGCCTGATGCAGACCCTGTCGATCGAGGGGGCGAAGAACGACATCCGGGTCAACTGCCTGGCCCCCACCGCCCACACCCGCATGACCGAGGATCTCGGCGCGCGCCTTCCGCTGGAGCTGCTGGGGCCGGAGATGGTCACCCCCGGGCTGCTGTATCTGGTCAGTGAGGAGGCCCCGAGCCGCTGCATCCTCGCCGCCGGGGCCGGAGGCTTCGAGCGCGCCTATGTGACCCTGACGCAGGGCGCCTGGATCGCCGGCGACGACGCGCCCGAGCAGGTCGCCGCCCGTTTCGCCGAGGTGTCCGACCGGGCCGGCGAGATCGTGCCCGAGATGGGCGCGGCCCAGGGCATGATCGAACTGACCAAGGCCCAGACGGCGCACAAGGGCTGAAGCCCTTGCGTTGACGTGGCGGCAATCGCCTAATCATCCACCAGACCGCGCTCAATCCGCGTGCGCAGCGCTCAACAAGGATTACCGAGATGTCCCGCGAAGCCGTCATCGTCTCCACCGCCCGCACGCCGATCGGCCGCGCCTATCGCGGGGCCTTCAACGACACCCAGGCCCAGCAGCTGGGCGGCCATGCCATCCGTCACGCCGTGGCCCGGGCGGGCGTCGATCCGGCCGAGATCGAGGACGTGGTCATGGGCGCGGCCCTGCAACAGGGCTCGACCGGGACCAATGTCGCGCGTCAGGCGGCGCTGGCCGCCGGCCTGCCGGTGACCACGGCGGGGATGAGCCTCGACCGCCAGTGCGCCTCGGGCCTGATGGGCATCGCCACGGCCGCCAAACAGGTGATTTTCGACCAGCAGAAGATGGCCGTCGGCGGCGGTCTGGAATCCATCTCCCTGGTCCAGAACCAGCACATGAACCTGTACCGCGGCAAGGACGAGGACCTGCTGAAGCTGGCGCCGCACATGTATATGTCGATGCTGGAGACCGCCGAGGTCGTCGCCCGCCGCTACAACATCAGCCGCGACGCCCAGGACGAATACGCCCTGCAGTCGCAGCAGCGCACCGCCGCCGCCCAGGCCGCCGGCCGCCTCGACGCCGAGATCGTGCCGATGACGACCACAATGGTGGTCGTGGACAAGGCGACCGGTGAAACCTCGCGGAAGGAAATCACCCTCTCGAAGGACGAGGGCAACCGCGCCGACACCACCCTCGAAGGGCTGAAGTCGCTCAAGCCCGTGTTCGGCTCGGGCGAGGAAATCCAGCAGGGCGAATTCATCACCGCCGGCAACGCCAGCCAGCTGTCTGACGGCGCTTCGGCCTGCGTCATCATGGAGGCCGGCGAGGCGGTGAAGCGCGCCCTGCAGCCGCTCGGCGCCTATCGCGGCATGGCCGTCGCCGGCTGCGAGCCTGATGAGATGGGCATCGGCCCGGTCTACGCCGTGCCCAAGCTGCTCAAGCGTCACGGCCTGACGATTGACGACATCGGCATCTGGGAACTCAACGAGGCCTTCGCCGTGCAGGTGCTGTATTGCCGCGACACCCTCGGCATCCCCAATGAGCTGTTGAACGTCTCGGGCGGCGCTATTTCGATCGGCCACCCCTACGGCATGTCGGGCGCCCGG
>CAZGPS010000358.1:0-2389 GCA_964527675.1 uncultured Brevundimonas sp.
GCTAACGGTTGAGCGTCGCCGCCGGCGGAAGGGTGACGCGGACCGTGCAGTCGCTCAGGCGTTGGCCAGCCACTCGCCACTCGGCACTCGCCACTCCCAGCCCCGTTTACCCCCCGCCAACCATCCCTCTTCACCGCATCCCAACCGCGCCCGTGCGAGATCATGGCTATGCGGTTCGATCCCTCCTCCGCGGTCGTCATGGCCGTCGCCGTCGCCTCGGCCCTGACCACCGCCTGGTGGATGGACCAGGCCGGCCTGCGCGGCCAGGCCCAGGCGGCCACGCCCGCCGTCTCCACGCCCGCCACCGGCGCGCCGGCCCAGGTGCTCAAGGCGGCCGACGGCCACTACTGGGCCGACGCCCTGATCGAGGGCCGCGCGGTTCGCGTCATGGTCGACACCGGGGCCAGCGTCGTGGCCCTGACCCGCGACGACGCCGCCCGCCTCGGCCTCCGGCTCGCCCCCGCGGATTTCTCAAGCACGGTGGTCACCGCCTCCGGCCCGGTCCGCGCCGCCCCGGTCCAGCTCCAGGCCGTCGCCGTCGCCGGCGCCCGCGTCGAACGGGTCGAGGCCTTGGTCGTCGAGACCGGCCTGCCGCACTCCCTGCTCGGCATGAGCTACCTCGGACGGCTGTCTTCGTTCAGCGCTACCCCGGCCGAGCTGACGCTGCGGCCTTAGGAGTGGCTGGTGGCTGGTGGTTAGTGATAGCCGCTTCGCTGGTTGCGGACGGGCGACGCAGACCGCGCCACTGCACAGGCGTCGGCCAGCCACTAGTCACCAGCCACTAGCCACTCCCCTCACAGCGCCTTCACCATCACCACCACCGCCGTCGCCAGCAGGTACAGGGCGAACGCCTTCCTCAGCACGCGCCGGTCCAGCGAATGCGCCAGCTTCGCCCCCCACGGCGCCACCGCCGTCGTCAGCACCGCCATGACCACCGCCCCGGGGACATTGACGTAGCCCAGCGACAGCGGCGGCCGTCCGCCTGCGTCCCAGCCGAACACCACGAACCCCAGGGTCGCCGCCAGGCCGATGGCCACGCCGAAACCCGAGGCCGTCGCCACCGCCTGGTGGATCGGCCGCCCGCACAGGGTCATCAGCATGCCGCCGAAACTGCCTCCGCCGATCCCCATCATCGCCGACAACCCGCCGATCAGCGTCCCGAACCCGCGCCGCCCCCAGCCCGTCGGCAAGTCCGGCCGCAGCACGAACCGCTCGGGCATGAGGCCCAGCTGCGCCGCCACCACCGCCAGACAGACGCCGTAGACGACGGCCAGCCCCGCCATCGAGGTGACCCCGGCCACGCCCGCCCCGACCAGGGCGCCGAAGGCGACCCACGGCGTCCAGGTCCTCAGCACGACCTCGTCGACCGCCCCATGCGCCCGGTGCGCCCCCAGCGACCGCCATGACGTCGCGACGATGGTCAGCAGCGAGGTGCCGATCGCCGTATGCAGATTGCCCTCGCCCCCGACGCCCAGCACCTCGAAGGCGTAGAACACCGCCGGCACGATCACCGTCCCGCCGCCGACCCCGAACGGGCCGGCCACGATCCCGCCCGCCAGCCCCGACGCCACCAGGGCGGCGAGCAGCATCAGGATCTCGGTCAGCGGCAGCTCTGTCATACGCCCGGTCTAGCATTCCTCCCCCGCAGGGGGAGGGGGACCACCCGCAGCGTGGCGGAGGGGGGCGCGCGCCCGCACAGCCCCGCGCAACCTTCCTCCCTGAACCCCGTTCTCTCCGCACAGGGCAACCCCACCCGGAAAGACATCTCCATGATCGCCATCAAGACCTTCACCGTCCTCGCGGCCGGCGCCTTCGCACTGGGCGCCGCCGGCGCGGCCCAGGCCCAGACCCCCTACAGCAGCTACCCGTCCGGCCAGGCCGGCGTCCCGTCGTCGTGCCGCAACGTCCAGCAGCTGGCCAACGGCTATATCTCGGCCGAGTGCCAGACGGACGGCGGTTTCCGCTGGAGCTCGCTTCGCAGCGTCGACTGCCGCGGCGGCATCACCAACCGCAATGGCGTGCTCAGCTGCACCGGCGCCACCGCCACCGTCGGCCCGCTCTATCCCGCCGACTCCTACGGCTCCGACCAGGGCTATGGCCAGGCCCCGGTTCAGGATCAGCCCGGCGGCGTCTTCGGCGCCATTCTCGGCGCCCTGTTCGGCGGCCAGACGGCCCAGCAGAACGACTCGGTCCTCGACGACGACTGGAGCCGCGGCCGCCGCCCGCTCTATCAGCGCCGCGCCGAGGTCGACGCCCGCATCGAGGCCGGCGTCCGCGACGGCTCCATCAGTCGCACCGAAGCCGCCCGCCTGCGCGCCGACTTCAAGGCCCTGGTCCAGCTCGAGTCCCTCTACGTCGCCGATGGCCGCATGACCCCGGCCGAGCGTCA
>CAZGPS010000359.1:0-2351 GCA_964527675.1 uncultured Brevundimonas sp.
AGCCGCCCTGGGTGATGGTCTGGCCCACCGCGGCGCCCTTGGGATCGGGCGAGCCGTATGTCTGGGTCATGCCCGGAACGCAGTACTGCTCCTCACCGTCGAGGCAGGGTTTACACTGGCGGCAGCTGTCGACCATGCAACCGACCCCGACCCGGTCGCCGACCTTGAACCGCGCGACATTGCCGCCGACCGCCGTGACCACGCCGGCGATCTCGTGACCCGGCACGATCGGATAGGTCGTATTGCCCAGGTCATTCTTCACGATGTGCAGGTCGGAGTGGCAGACTCCGGCGAACTTGATCTCGATGGCCACATCGTCCGGACCCGGATCGCGCCGGTCGAAGCTGTAGGGTGACAGCGGGGCGGCGCTGGACGTCGCGGCGAAGGCGCGGGTGGCGATGGGCATGCGTAAGGCTCCTTGGGGGATGGCGATCAGGTGAGGACGCGGGCCCTCCGACGCAACGCTCAGCCCAGCTTTTCGATCAAGGCCTGCGCCGCCGCCGGATTGCGCACCTTCGCCCCGGCGATGAAATAGGCGAAGACGTCGCCGCCCCTGGCCCAGGCGCGGGTCTGTTCGACGATGCCGTCCAGCTCCTTCGAGGTCATGCCGGTCGGCTCGTCCTCGCGGCTGGACATCAGCCGGGCGTATCTGAAATCCGCCGTATCCTGATCGATGGTCGGCCACTCCGGCGCCTCGTCGTCCTGGCCGTAGACGATGGCGACGCCGTATTGGCGGGCCAGGTCGTAGAACTGCTCGGTCTCGAAGCTGCCGCTGCGGACCTCCAGCGCATGACGCAGCCGCACCCCGTCCTTCTCCTTCGGCAACAGCTTCAGAAAGCCCTCGAAATCGACCGGATCGAATTTCTTGGTCGCCATGAACTGCCAATTGATCGGCCCCAGCCTGTCGCCCAGCGCCGTCAGTCCCTGATCGAGGAACCGCCCCATCGACTCGCCCATGTCGGACAGCACCTTGCGGTTGGTGCAGTAGCGGCTGGCCTTGACCGAAAACACGAACCCGGCGGGCGTCTCATCCCGCCACTTCATCCAGCTGTCCGGCTTGAAGGTCGAATAGTAGGTGCCGTTGATCTCGATCGAGGTCAGCGCCCGCGAGGCGAACTCCAGTTCGCGCTTCTGCGTCAGATCCGGCGGATAGAAGACCCCGCGCCACGGCTCATAGGTCCAGCCGCCGACGCCTACGTGGATTTTGCCGGTCATGGAGTGCGCCTTTCGGCCCCCAGACTATCGGCACTCAAACGGACGGTCGAGGGTCTCGCCGAAGGTGACGGCGAAACCGTTGGGGTCGCGCAGCGTCAATTCGCGCATGCCGTAGGTCATGTCCTGCGGTCCGGAGATCACTTCCACCGTCCGGGGCAGGGCCTCGCGCAAGGCGTCGACCGCGGGGATGCGGATGTAGATGTCAACGCAGGCCGGTCCGGCGACCGGAGAGGCCCGGAACATCACCCGCCCCGCGCCATAGGCCAGATGCGCCCATTGCGCCGCGGCGTCGGGCGGATCGACGTCCAGCACCTCGAAGCCGAGAGACTCGTACCAGGCCACCGAAGCGGCGACATCGGGCACATGCAGGATCGGCGTCAGCGTCGGCGTCATGGGGCCCCCGGGGAGAGAGTGAAGCGCACTGTTCGTCCAATGCGATTAACAATCAACTGCGAACCGACGGCGCCGATCAACCCGCCCGGATCAGCATCCGGCGGGCCGCCCCTCGTCCCGGCCGTTCCGGGCCGGCCCGGTGCGATCGGCGGCGCGGTTTCTAGTAGGCGAAGTCCCGGTAGATGCGGCTGACATCCCCCTGCCAGTCGCCGTGATACAGTTCCAGCAGCCGGTCGGCGGGGGTCACGCCGCTGTCGGCGATGTCCTCCAGCTCCGACAGATAGCCGCGCTCGTCGACCATGCCGCCCGAGAACCGCGCCCGGTTCTTCAGCCCGTGCTTGGCGATGGTCACCAGATCGACGGCGATGTCGCGCACCGACCGCCCGGCGACCTCGGCCTTGAGGCCCAGCCGGGTGACGTCGCGGCGCAGCCGCTCGTGGTCGGCGATGTCCCAGTCCTTGACCAGGTCCCAGGCCGCCGCCAGCGACGGCGCGTCGTACAGCACCCCGGCCCACAGCGCCGGCAGGCCGCAGATACGGCTCCACGGCCCGCCGTCCGCCCCGCGCATCTCCAGATAGGATTTCAGCCGCACCTCGGGGAACAGGGTGGTCAGATGGTCGGCCCAGTCCTTGGCGTTGGCCCGGTCGCCGGGCAGGGCGTCCAGCCGGCCGTCCATGAAGGCGCGGAACGACTGGCCCGACAGATCGACATAGCGGCCGTCGCGCTTGGCGAAATACATCGGC
>CAZGPS010000360.1:0-2275 GCA_964527675.1 uncultured Brevundimonas sp.
TTGCTTTTCTCGCCGCGCCTTGCGTCACCGGGCCGGCGACGCGATATCTGTCTCAACAGGCGCGCGACCCGTGAGTCGCGCCCATTCCACCCGTGACCGGGGCATCCAAGAAGGCACGAATGCGCGATCCGATCGAACTGATGAACATGAATCTGGTCCCCATGGTGGTGGAGCAGTCCAGCCGGGGCGAGCGGGCCTTCGACATCTTCTCGCGTCTGCTGCGCGAGCGGATCATCTTCCTGACGGGTCCCTTCGAGGACGGCATGGCCTCGCTGATCTGCGCCCAGCTGCTGTTCCTGGAATCGGAGAACCCGAAGAAGGAAATCAGCATGTACATCAACAGCCCCGGCGGACAGGTGTCCTCGGCCCTGGCGATCTACGACACCATGCAATACATCCGCTCGCCGGTGTCGACGGTGTGCATGGGCATGGCCGCCTCGGCCGGCTCGCTGATCCTCGCCGCCGGAGCCGCCGGCCAGCGCGTGGCCCTGCCGAACGCCCGCATCATGGTGCACCAGCCCTCGGGCGGCTTCCGCGGCCAGGCGTCGGACATCGAACTGCATGCCGCCGACATCCGCTACACCAAGCGCCGCCTGAACGAGATCTACGTCCAGCATACCGGCCGGACCTATGAGGAGGTCGAGAAGACCCTCGACCGCGACCACTTCATGAGCGCCGAGGAGGCCAAGGCCTGGGGCGTCGTCGACCACGTCTACGACCGGCGCGAACAGGCCGAGGGCGACGGCGTCAAAACCGTCTGAGCCTGATGTCCGGCACAGATGAAAGGGCGCGCCGGAGACGGCGCGCCCTTTTGTTTTGTGCTATCAGCCCCCGATGCAGCAGACGCGCGAATCCAGCGGAACCGTCGAGATCGACGGCGACACGTACGAATGGGAAATCCGGCGCCAGCCCCAGCCCAAGGCCGGCGGCAAGTGGGAAGGCATGGCCGTGTCGCTCCGGCTCAGGGATTTCAAGCGCGAGGCCATCGTCCAGTTTCCGGCGCCGCTGCGCCCGAACGGCCGACCGGACGTGGAAAAGCAGAAGGTCAATGTCGACGCCGTGCGCAACGCCGTCGTCTCCGTCATGGAGGCGGGCTGGGACCCGACCTCGCGCGGCAAGGCCGTGGTCTTCGACGTGGACGCCGACGGCCACTGACCGTCAGGGCCGTCCGGTGAAGACGCGGAAGCCCTTTTCCTCGGCGATCCGGATCATTTCGGTATCGCCTGAGGTGTCGCCATAGGCGGCGGCCAGCCGCATATCGGGGCCGTAGGCGGCGTGCAGACGACGCACCTTCTCCTCGCCACGGCAGTTCGGACCGGTGAAGGCCCCGGTGACGCAGTCCGTCTCGTCGAACACGAGCCGTGTGCCCAGCAGGGCCTCAGCGCCCAGCCTGCGGGCGAACGGGGCGACCGTGGTCTCCGGGCTGGCGGTCACGATCACGCGATGCGCTCCCCTGGCTCCCCAGTCGTTCCAGCAGGCGAGGGCGTCGGGCCGGATAAAGCTGTCCCATATCTGGTCAGCGAAGCGTGCAGCGTCGGCCTCCAGTGTCGCGCGGTCCACACCCTTGAGGAATTCGCGCACTGACGCGGCCTTGATCCGGCCCCGGTCGCGGTCGCGGGCATAGGTCGCCACGGCGGGGGTCATACGCACCAGGCCCAGGGCCCAGGCTCCCGGTCCGGCTCGCCAGCGCAGGAATTGCGTGAAGCTGTCGCGGATCGTCAGGGTGCCGTCGAAGTCGAAGGCGACAATGGCCTGACCCTTGCGAGGCCGCTGGCGAAATGGAGCGTCGCTTCCCATGTCAGACATTCGCCGCGATCATCCTCAACAGTAAACCGTCCGCTTCCGCCTCCTGCTCCGCTTTCGCGGGGTTGTGGCGGGCGCTGTGATGGGTGATTGTCATTTTTTGAAGACCTTTGCGCCCATTGTCCGGGAATCAAACGCGAGGGAAGCGTGTATGGCCTCATATCGGGGTCGTCGCGGGAGTGAGAAGGGTCGATGACCAAAGCCGCCGGCACAGACGCCAAAAGTACCCTCTACTGCTCGTTCTGCGGAAAGAGCCAGCATGAGGTGCGCAAGCTCATCGCCGGGCCGACCGTGTTCATCTGCGATGAATGCGTCGAGCTCTGCATGGACATCATCCGTGAAGAGCACAAAATCTCCTTCTCCAAGGCCAAGGACGGCGTCCCGAGCCCGAAGGAAATCCGCGAGGTCCTCGACGACTATGTGATCGGCCAGAGCCACGCCAAGAAGGTGCTGAGCGTCGCCGTCCACAACC
>CAZGPS010000361.1:0-2271 GCA_964527675.1 uncultured Brevundimonas sp.
GCGACGGCCGCGTCGTCGTCGACCAGCACGCGGCCCACGCGCGGCTCGTCTACGAGCGGATGAAGGTACAGATGGCGGCCGGCTCCGTCACCCGTCAGGCCCTGCTGACGCCCGAGGTGGTCGAGCTCGACCCCGCCGAGGCCGAGCGCGTCTCCGCCCGCGTCGACGAGCTCGCCGAACTGGGGCTGATCGTCGAGCCGTTCGGCGCCGGGGCGGTGCTGGTGCGCGAGACCCCGGCCCTGCTCGGCGACACCGACGTCCAGGGCCTGATCCGCGACATCGCCGACGACCTGGCCGAACACGGCGCGGCCCTCGCCCTCAGCGAACGGCTCGGCGAGGTCTGCGGCACCATGGCCTGCCACGGCAGCGTCCGCGCCGGCCGCGTCCTCTCGGCCCCCGAGATGAACGCCCTGTTGCGGCAGATGGAGGCCACCCCCCACTCGGGCCAGTGCAACCACGGCCGCCCGACCTATGTCGAGCTCAAGCTCAACGACCTCGAAAAGCTGTTCGGGCGGCGCTGATGACGCCCTCCGTCCTGTTCGTCTGCCTCGGCAACATCTGTCGCTCGCCGCTGGCCGAAGGCGCCCTGCGCGCCGAGGCCCGCAGACTGGACCTGAATCTGATCATCGACTCCGCCGGCACCGGCGACTGGCACGCGGGGGAACCGCCGGACGAGCGCGCTCAACGCACGGCGCTTCGCAATGGCGTCGATATCTCCGGTCTGCGCGCGCGTCAGGTGCGCGTCGCCGATTTCCACCGCTTCACCCATGTGATCGCCCTCGACCACGACAATCTCGCCAATCTGCGCCGGCTGGCGCCGCCCGACGCCACGGCCGAGCTCAGCCTGCTGCTGGATCACGTCGAGGGTCGCGAAGGTCAGGCCGTGGCCGATCCGTGGTTCGGCGACGAGGCCGGCTTCGAGATCACCTGGGCCGAGGTGACGGCCGCCGCCCGTGGCCTCGCCGTCCGCCTGCGCGCCTGACTCGCGCGAAACCGCAACCTGCGCTATATCTCGCCTTCCACCCCACCGGGATGCCTATGTCCGAGATTGCGCGAAAGGCCTGAGGCCTCCACGGCGCTGACCGTGAAGAGCCTCTGAACCGCACGTCGGCGTGCCAGCCGAAATCGGCCTGATCGCGCTTGCGATCAGGTTCAGATTTCGGCCCGGAGCCATGCGCCGGCGCGACCCTTCACGCCTTTCCGGACCTTCCCATGAACATCTCCCGTGCGGAGCAGCGGACGCTGCACGCCCTGGCCCAGGGCGGCGGCATCGTGCTGATCCGCGACGAAAACGGCAGCCTCGCGCGCGCCGACTGCTTCACCCGCGACGGCTTCCGCCTGACCGACTGCACCCTGTCGGTGTGGCGGAAGCTGAAGAAGAAGGGGCTGATCGCCTCGCATGGCGGCGGACCCTATCGGGTCAACCGCGACGGACTGGCGCGCCTGCGCAGCCAGCTCGACAACCGGGTCTCAGAGCGCCGTTGGTGACGCCCTGAGAAAGAGGACGCGCGCGGCGCCATAGTCGCGCGCGTCCAGCCGCTGATAGCCCGGCGTGTCGATCTCGGGCTCATCCGAGCCCCGCTCGAACACCACCACGGCCCCGGGCTTGAGCCAGTTCCCCTCCAGCAGCCGTTGCAGCGTCTGCTCGCCCAGCCCCTTGCGATAAGGCGGATCGAGGAAAGCCAGGTCGAAGGCCTCGCCGTCCGAGCCCGGGCGCACGCCCAGGTCGACGGCGCTGCGCCGGTGCACCCGGGTGCGTCCCATCACCTCATAGGCGTCGGCGTTCTCGCGGATGGCCCCGCGCGCCTCGTCGTCGGTCTCGACGAACAGGGCGAAGGCCGCGCCCCGGCTGATCGCCTCGAAGCCCAGCGCCCCCGATCCGGCGTACAGGTCGATGACCCGCAACCCGTCCAGCGGCTCGGCCCAGGCCGCGTGCTCCAGCACATTGAACACGGCCTGACGGGCGCGGTCGGAGGTCGGGCGCGTGCCCAGCCCCTCCGGCGCGATGATGCTGCGTCCCTTCAGACTGCCGGCGACGATCCGCATGGCTCAGCCCTTGGAGCGGGGTCCGCGCGGGCTGCCGCGCCCGCCGGCCGGGCCGGCGCCCGGACGCGAACCGCCCGGCGGATTGCTGCGACTGCCGCCGCCACGAGGCTTGAAGCCGGCGCCGTCGCCGCCGCATGGCGGAGCTCCCTCGCGCGGTTTGGCAGAGCGGGTCGGTCGACCGCCCTCCGCCCCCGGTTTGGGCGGGAAGGGGCGGCCAGCACAGGG
>CAZGPS010000362.1:0-2264 GCA_964527675.1 uncultured Brevundimonas sp.
CAAGGTGCACCGCCTCGGCCTGTCGGGCCGGGCCGCCCCGTCGCAGCCGGCCCGGGCCAGCTTCCGCCCGTCGCGGCCGCGCCCCGCCGCCCCGCCGACCCAGGCCCCGTCGGCCCCGCGCCGCATCGAGGCGGTCCAGCCGCGTCCGGCCCAGGTCCCGGCCGTCATGCCCGACCTGCCCGGCACGGCCACGGTCATGACCCTGGGCGCGCACATGTGCAAATGGCCGATCGGCGATCCGTCCTCGACCGAGTTCAGCTTCTGCGGCCGCCGCGCCTCGGAAGGCGTCTACTGTATGGAGCACGCCCGCGTCGCCTACCAGCCGCAGGTCCGCAAGGGCGGCAAGGACGGGGCCACCGAACTGGCCCGGTCGCTGCGTCGGTACATCTAGTAAGGGCGCTAACGCCGCCGACGCGGTCAGCGGCTGCTTGAGCGCGGATTTCGGGCGCGCGGACATTGTTTCGCGCGCCCGTCGCTTTTCGGTCCAATGACCGACACGAATGGCTCCTAGAGGAGCCGCCGTCCGCCTCCCGTCGCGTTCGCGCGGCGGAGAGACTGGGGCGGGGCTGCGGTTATCCGGGTTGACGCAGCCCCTCACCCCCCTCGCCACCGTCATCCTCGGGCTTGACCCGAGGATCAGATGTGGGGCCGGGACTGTGCGCCAAAGACGGCCCCGAATGGTGACCGCAAACTATTCCACCGAGCACAGGGGATGGTCTGATCCTCGGGTCAAGCCCGAGGATGACGGCGATGGGGTGAAGCTGCCGGCCGCCTGCCGTCTCAGTTCAGCACCCGCCGCTCGCCCGGCACATCGAGGCTGAAGGCCGGGATGGCGGCTTCGAACGCGCGGCCCGAGGCCGCGGTCATGGAATAACCGCCGACCATGGAGCCGCTGGGGGCGCCGAGCGGGCAGCCGGAGGCGTAGGTGTAGCTGTCGCCCGGCTGGATCACCGGCTGTTCGCCGACCACGCCGGAGCCGCGCACCTCCTCGACCCGGCCCTGGGCGTCGGTGATGACCCAGCGGCGGGCCATCAGCTGGATCGCCTCGGTCGTCAGATTGACGATCTCGACCTGGTAGGCCCAGACCCAGCGGCCGGCCTCGGGGTCGGACTGGCCCGCCAGATAGCTGGGGCGGACGCGGACGAGGACGCCTTCGGTCTCGGCTTCATAGGCGGGCGTGTCGTGCATCCGCCCATGGTCGCCCTCGCGGGCCGCAGGTCAAGCGTGAGCGCGCGGGAGGCGAGGCCGCCGGGCCGCCACGCGGCGAACAGTTTGGGGGAGATGGGGCGCGGAATCGTGTAATCGGAGGCGATGCAGAGCTTTTCGACCTCCCTCCCCGGCATCCTGCCGTCGCAATCCATCGAGGCCCTGATCGCCGGCGGAGCGATCGTCTCGCAGACGCCGTTCGACGCCGACCAGGTGCAGCCGGCCAGCCTCGACCTGCGGCTGTCGGACCAGGCGTGGCGGGTGCGGGCCTCCTTCCTGCCGGGGCAGCGCAAGGTCGAGGACCGGATCGCCGACGTCGCCATGCACAACATCGACCTGTCGGCCGGCTATGTGATGGAGAAGGGCTGCGTCTACATCGCCCGGCTGCAGGAGCGGCTGAGCCTGCCCAAGGGGCTGATCGCCCGGGCCAATCCCAAGAGCTCGACCGGGCGGGTCGATGTCTTCGTGCGGCTGCTGACCGACCGCGGGACCAGCTTCGACGACGTCGCCGAGGCCTATGAGGGGCCGCTGTATCTGGAGATCGCGCCGCAGACCTTCTCCATCCTGGTGCGGCCGGGGACGCGGCTGAACCAGCTGCGGCTCAAGGCCGGCGATCCGCCGAAGCTGGAGACGCGCAGCGTCGGGGTCGATCTGGAAGGCGCCGACGGGGCCATCGTCGGCTATCGCGGACGACGCCACGCCGGGGTGGTCGATCTGGACCGGATCGACGGCCACGACCCGCGCGACTTCTGGGAGCCGCTGATGGTGCGGCGCGGCGAGCTGCTGCTGGATCCGGGTGAATTCTACATCCTGGCCTCGAACGAGGCGGTCGAGATCCCGGTCATGCAGGCCGCCGAGATGACGCCGATCGATCCCTCGGTGGGCGAGTTCCGGGTCCATTACGCCGGCTTCTTCGATCCGGGCTTCGGCACCGACGAGGCGCACGGGGCAGGATCCAAGGGGGTGCTGGAGGTGCGGACGCACGACACGCCCTTCCTGCTGGAGCACGGCCAGATCGTCGCCCGGCTGGTCTATGAGCCCCTGACCGAACGGCCGTC
>CAZGPS010000363.1:0-2263 GCA_964527675.1 uncultured Brevundimonas sp.
GCCGAGGCGCGCGAGACCGATCCGGGCAAGCGGGCCTGGTACCGCGAGGACCGGCAGCGGCGCGAGGCGCTGATCCTGCGCGACATGGGCTATCTGGGCCATTTCGTCGGCGACGGGGCGCAGCCGCACCATACGACGATCCACTACAACGGCTGGAACCGCGACACGCCGAACCCCGAGGGCTTCACGACGTCGCGCCAGACGCACGGCGCCTTCGAGGGGGCGTTCACGGCGCGGGCAGCCCGGCTGGACGCCATTGAAGCGGCGATGACGGCGCCGCAGCTGGACGGGTTCGACCTGCGGGCGCGGGTTCCGGCCTATCTGAAGACGACCCTGGCGGAGGTGACGCCCTTCTATCGGCTGGAGAAGGCGGGCGGCTTCGGCGAGGGTGACGCGCGCGGCGGGACGTTCGTGATCAACCGGCTGGCGGCGGGGGCGTCGGAGCTGCGCGACCTGTTCATCCTGGCGTGGCGGGATTCGGCGGATGACGAGATCGGCTGGCCCAAGGTGAAGGTCGCCGAGGTCGAGGCCGGGACGGTGGATCCGTGGCTGGCCATGTACGGCGACGATTGAGTTCAGGCCTTGAGTGAACTGACGCCCCCCGTCGTAATTCTGGACAAGCCCCAGCTGGCCGACAACATCGGCGCGGTGGCGCGGGTGATGGCCAATTTCGGCCTGTCCGAGCTGAGGCTGGTCGCGCCGCGCGACGGCTGGCCGCAGGACCGCGCCTGGGCCACGGCCTCGGGGGCCGACTGGGTGCTGGACGGGGTCAAGGTGTTCGACAGCGTGGCCGAGGCGATCGCCGATCTGAACACCGTCTTCTCGACCACGGCCCGGCCGCGCGAGACGCGCATGCCGGTGCGCACGCCGCGCGAGTCCGCGCGGCTGTTGTATGACGACCGGGCCTCGGGCCTGGGGATCGGCCTGCTGTTCGGGGGCGAGCGGGCCGGGCTGGAGACCACCGACATCGCCCTGACCCAGGGGATCACGACGATCCCGATCGATCCGCGCCACCATTCGCTGAACCTGGCCCAGGCGGTGGCGATCAACGCCTATGAGTGGCGGACGCTGATCCTCGACGCCCCGCCGCCGCGGTTCCGCGAGGGCGAGCCGCCGGCGTCGAACGATCTGCTGGTCGGGATGTACGAACATCTGGAGGCCGAGCTGGACGGGGGCGGCTTCTTCCATCCGCCGGAGAAGCGGCCGTCGATGAGCCAGAACCTGCGGGTCATGCTGGGGCGGGCCGGGTTCTCGGCGCAGGAGGTGGCGACGTTCCGCGGCGTGATCCACGCCCTGGCCAAGGGGCGGGGCCGGGTGCTGGCCAAGCTGGCGGCGAAGAAGGCGGCCGAGGGGTGAAGGCGCTGCTGGTCTATCCGCTGGCGGCGCTGGCGGAGATCGGCGGCTGTTTCGCCTTCTGGGCCTGGCTGAAGCTGGACCGGTCGCCGCTGTGGCTGATCCCCGGGGTGGCGGCGCTGGTCGCCTTCGCGTGGCTGCTGACGCTGGTCCCCAGCGCGGCGGCGGGGCGGGCGTTCGCGACCTATGGCGGGGTCTATATCGTGGCCTCGCTGGTGTGGATGGGGTGGTCGAGAAGGCGGCGCCGGACCGGTGGGACCTGATCGGGGGCGTGGTCTGTCTGGTCGGGGCCGCGATCATCCTGTTCGGGCCGCGGGGGTAGTCACAGGGTGGCGCAGAAGGCGGGCACCACCTCGGTCGCCGGGCCGTAGAGGCCGTCGTCGAACAGGCGGCGGCCCAGCGACGGCTCGAGATTGAGCTCGACCGTGCGGGCGCCGGTCATGTTGGCCAGCTGGACGAAGCCGGCGGCGGGCCAGACGGCGCCCGAGGTGCCGATCGAGATGAAGAGGTCGCAGGCGGCCAGCGCGGCCTCGATGCGGTCCATGTGCAGCGGAAATTCGCCGAACCAGACGATGTGCGGACGCAGGGTTCCGCGCGGGTGGAAGGGGGAGGGCTGGTCGGGAGCGAGGTCGCCGGGGGCGTCGCAGACGCGGCCGGTGACGGTGCACTGCGCCCTGAGCAGCTCGCCGTGCATGTGCAGCAGGTCGAAGCCGGGGGCAGGCGGGGTCGCGGCGTGGGCGCGGTCGTGCAGGTCGTCGACGTTCTGGGTCACCAGCAGCAGGTTTCCGTTCCAGCGGCCGGCGAGGTCGGCGAGGGCGTGGTGGGCGGCGTTGGGATGGACGGTCGCCAGCTGGCGGCGGCGCTGGTTGTAGAAGTCCTGCACCAGGGCGGGGTCGCGGGCGAAGGCCTG
>CAZGPS010000364.1:0-2248 GCA_964527675.1 uncultured Brevundimonas sp.
AATACGACCCGGTCGTGCGCAAGCACGTCGAGTTCAAGGAAGGCAAGATCAAGTAAGGGTTCGCCCTTGCTGGATTTTCGAACGCCCGGTCAGCGATGGCCGGGCGTTTTTCATTGTCCGACGTGGTAGGTTGCGGAATGACCGCTCCCGACGACGACGCCCCGCAGGAAACGCCGATCCAGCGGGCGCTCCGCCTCAAGCAGGCGATCATCGACGCCCGCCCCAGGCCGCCGCGCGGCGGCCGCTTCCAGCGCGAGCAGGCGGCCAGCATCGCGACGGGCAAGTCCAAGCCCTGGATGAGCCGCTAGGGCCTCAGGCCGCTCGCGCGATGACCCGGTTCCGCCCGTGGGCCTTGGCCTCATAGACCCCTTCGTCGGCCCGCTTTAGCAGGGCCTCCGGCGTATCCCCGGCCACGCTCGCCGCCACCCCGATCGAGACGGTGATGGTCAGCCCCTCGGCCCCGCCCATGATCGGGAAAGGCTGGTTCTCGATGTCGCGGCGGATGCGGTCGGCGACCCGCGTCGCATCCTCCAGGCCCGCGCCCGGCATCACCACCACGAACTCCTCGCCGCCCAGCCGGCACGGCAGGTCGATGGCCCGGACATTGGTCGCCAGCCGCACCGCGAACTCGCGCAGCACCTCGTCGCCGGCGTCATGACCGAAGCCGTCGTTGACCAGTTTGAAGTGATCGATGTCCATCACCAGCACGGCGACAGTGTCGCCCCCCTGCCCGGCCCGGCCGACCATGCCCTGCAGCTGGCCCGCCATGTAACGGCGGTTGTGCAGCCCGGTCAGGGCGTCGGTGACCGCCATCTCGAGGCTGTAATCCAGCTTCTCCTTGAGGAAGTCGGCATAGCGCTTGCGCTTGATCTGGGTCCGCGCCCGCGCCATCAGCTCCTCGGAATCGACCGGGCGCGGCAGGATGTCGTTGACGCCCAGCTCCAGCGCCTTCAGCAGGCGCGGCCGGTCGGCCGGATCGACCACGGCCAGGATCGGCGTGCGCCGCGAGGCTTCGCTGGATCGCACCTGGGCGACGAAGCGCAGCCCGTCGAAGCCGGTGCTGGCGACATTGATGATCATCAGATCGACCGGACCGCGCGCCGCGATCAGGGCCGCTGTCGGATCGGCCTCGACCACGGGCCGGTGTTCGACCGCCAGATGGGTGACCATCTTCCCGGTCTGCAATTCGTTGTCGTCGACGATCAGCACCCGGCCGCCCGAGCCGCGCAACCGTCCGGCCCCGTCCGTGTCGACCCCCAGCTTGCGTCCGCTCTCCTCGCGTTCGCGCAGCTCGTCCATCACCGCCTTCAGCCGCACCAGCGACTTGACCCGGGCGAACAGGATGACGTCGTCGATCGGCTTGGTGACGAAGTCGTCGGCGCCGACGCCCAGTCCCTTGATCTTGTCCTCGCGACCGTCCAGGGCGGTGACCAGCACCACCGGAATATGCCGCGTCACCGGATCGGCCTTCAGCCGCCGGCAGGTCTCGAACCCGTCCATCCCGGGCATCATCACGTCCAGGAGGATGATGTCGGGCCGCTCGGCCGCGGCGATCTCCAGCGCCGTCGCGCCGTCCATCGCCGTCAGCACCTCGTAATATTCGATCGTCAGCTTGGCCTCGAGCAGCCGCACATTCGCTTCGAGGTCATCGACGACGAGGATGCGTGCGGTCATGGGACAAGCGCCTCGACCGGCCCCAGATGTTTGCGCACCACCTCGAGGAAATGCACCACCGAGATCGGCTTGGAGATATAGGCCTCGCAGCCCCCCTGCCGGATCCGCTCCTCATCGCCCTTCATGGCGAAGGCGGTCACGGCGATCACCGGAATGTGGCTCAGCTCCTCGTCGTCCTTCAGCCATTTGGTCACTTCCAGGCCGCTGATCTCGGGCAGCTGGATGTCCATCAGGATCAGGTCGGGCCGATGCTGGCGCGCCAGGGCGAGCGCCTGCAGACCCTCGCGGGTCTGAAGGGTGCGATACCCCTGGGAATCGAGCAGATCATGAAACAGCTTCATGTTCAGCTCGTTATCCTCGACGATGAGGACCGTCTTCGACATCATCACCCGGCCTGTTCCACTTCCTGGGGAAGCGCGGTTGCGCGGAGGCTTGTTCGCCTTCTTCGGGAGCAGTCTGATCCACGGTCTCTTAAGTTGGCGTGAAGCGGGGTCGCTCCGTCGATCGACCCTTGTCCCCTTGGGGGAGAAGGTGCCCCGGAGGGGTGGATGAGGGGTAAGCCCGCTCAGAGCTA
>CAZGPS010000365.1:0-2214 GCA_964527675.1 uncultured Brevundimonas sp.
CGGCTGGGCGCAGCCCGACCACGAGGTGCGCCCGCGGCCCGAGCACGCGGGCGTGCTGTCGCTGGTCCGTGACCTCAACCGGCTCTACCACGAGCTGCCCGCCCTCTGGCAGATCGACCCCCACGCGGACGGCTTCCGCTGGCTGGACGCCAACGACGCCGGCCGCAACCTCTACGCCTACCTGCGCTGGGGCGACGAGGGGCCGGACGGCCTGCGGCCCGTCGTGGTGGTGCTGGTCAACTTCAGCGGCATCCCCCAGCACCAGGTGCACGCCCGGGCGGGCGGCGGCGAGGGCCTCGGCCTCGACCACGGGGGTCTGGATGTCGGTGGTTCCCGAGCCGACCATGACGGGCCCCTCCCAGGCGGCGGTCAGGGCCGCGGGGTCGAGGGCCAGCCAGGAGATCAGATAGGGCTGGACCGAGGGGCGCAGCAGGGCCGCAAGGGCCGGCGGTGTGTCAGCCACCGTGCGGCCGGCCTCAAGCTCGGCGAGGGCGTGGAAGGCCTGGGCGCGCAGGGGTTCCGGCAGCTGCGGGCCGAGCTGGTCCTCCAGCACGAGCCGGGCCGGGCGGCCGGCGCCGGACAGCAGGACGAGGCCGCAGACGGCGTCGTTTCCGCCCTCGACGGCGACGAGCGCCACCAGGGCGCCCTCGCTGTGGCCGATCAGCCAGGCGCAGGGCTGGCCGGTGCGGGCGGCGGCCTCGGCGGCCCAGGCGCGCGCGTCGTCGGCCAGATGGCTGAAGCGCAGGTCTTCCTCGCTGCGGCCGGCGGCGCGGCTCTCGCCGATGCCGCGCTTGTCGATGCGGACGGTGGCGACGCCCTGTTCCGCGAGGCCCTCGGCCAGGAGGCGATAGGTCCCGGCGCTGACGCCGAGGGGGCTGTTTCCGTCGCGGTCGGTCGGACCCGAGCCCGGCAGGATGACGGCGACGGCCCGGGTCGGCGTCTCGGGCGTCAGCAGGGTCCCGTGCAGGGGCGCGGGTTCTGACGGAAGGGTCACCGGCGTGGCGACCGGGTCGGACAGGAGGGCGGCGGCGAGGATCAGGCTGAGCATGGCGGTCCCGGGTGCGAGGTCAGAAAGGCTGGCGGTCGGGGTCGGTGCGCCAGACGCGCCAGCTCTCGACGATGGACAGCAGGGCCGCGATCAGGACGGCGCCGACCACGATCTGGCTGCCGAGCGGCTGGGGCGCGAACGGGGCGGCGACGAGGCCGGCGAGGCCGATGAGGAAGAAGAGGCGGCCGGCGAGACGGTTGGACCGCTCCCAGGCGAGGCGGCTCTTGTAGGCCCAGGGGGTGCGCACCCCGGCGACCGGATTGGGGCCGACCCGGCCCAGCACCGCGCCGATCAGCAGGAAGAGGGCGGAGAGACCGGCCATGGGGGCGGCGCCGCCGATCGAGGTCAGGCCGCCGAGGCTGACGCCGGCGGCGAACAGGGTCACGCCAGGAAGGGTCAGCAGGATCAGTATCTGGGCGAAGCGCAGCGAGCGGGCGCGGGCCGGGTCTTCGGCGCGGCGGGCGGCGGCGCCCATGCCGCCGGCCAGCAGCCCGGTCAGCAGGCCCGACAGGGCGATGCCGAGTCCGATAGCCTCGCGCCCGGCCCAGGCGTCGGCCCGGCCGTCGGCGCCGAAATGGTACGGCATGGTTTCGAGCGGCCCGGCGAGGACGATCCAGACGCCTCCGGCCACGATCAGCAGGGAGATCATCACGGTGGCGCGGTCGGCGGCGGTCAGGCGGGTCATGGACGGGTCTCCTCTTCGGGATCGGGGGCGCGGGCGCCGGTCATCTGCAGCAGGAAGGCGAGGGCCTCCTCGACGGCGGAGATCTCGAGCCGGTAGCGGATCGAGGCCCCGTCGCGCTCGGGCGAAACGAGGCCGGCCTCCTTCAGGGCGTTGAGGTGGCCGGTGATGGTCGGCCAGCTCATGTCGAAGGCGGCGGCGATGTCGCCGGACGCCATCGGCCCCTTGCGCAGCATCTCGATGATGCGGCGGCGGACGGGGTGGGAGAGGGCCTTGAACAGGGCGTTCATAGGGAAGAGGCTAATTAGGACAATAGCTAATTGCAAGGGGGTGGGCGAGGGATCAGGCAGCAGGCATGCGTCTGCGCCGCTTGCGAAAGCGGGCGGGGAGAGGGCGGGGCGGCCGGGCCTCGCCCGGTGCTGTTTTAGGTTTACCGTTTCGACGAGACAGGCCGCCCCGCGTAGCCGTTTTCCACACGCCCTCC
>CAZGPS010000366.1:0-2213 GCA_964527675.1 uncultured Brevundimonas sp.
CCGCGCCCCGCCGTCGGTCGGCAGGACGTGGCTGGGGCCGGCGGCGTAGTCGCCAAGGGTCTCGGCGGCCCAGGCGCCGACGAAGACGGCGCCTGCGGCGGTGATGCGCTCGACCATGGCGTCGGCATCGACGGTCTGCAGGGCGAGGTGTTCGGGGCCGTAGAGGTTGGCGACCTCGCAGGCCTCGGCCATGTCGCGCACGCGGATGGCGCGGCCCTCGGCGAGGGAGGCGCGGGCGATGTCGGCGCGGGGCAGGGTCTGGAGCTGGCGCTCGACCTCGGCGAGGATGGCCTCGATGTTGGCGCGGCTCTCGGAGACGAGGATCACCTGGGCGTCGGCGTCGTGTTCGGCCTGGCTGAGCAGGTCGGCGGCGGCGATCTCCGGGTCGGCGTCGCGGTCGGCGATGACCAGCAGTTCGGACGGGCCGGCGGGCATGTCGACGGCGGGGCCGCGCGGCAGGGCGGCGGCGTATTTCTTGGCCTCGGCGACGAAGGCGTTGCCCGGGCCGAACAGCTTGTCGCAGGGCGGGATCTCGCCGTCGTCGAACACGGCGCCGTAGGTCAGGGCGGCGATGGCCTGGGCCCCGCCGATCAGCCAGATGGCGTCGAGACCGGCCTCGGCGGCGGCGTAGATCATCGCCGGGTGGATCCCGCCGTCCTTCGCCGGCGGGGTGACCACGACCCGTTCGCGCACGCCGGCGACGGCGGCCGGGATGGCCTGCATCAGCAGCGACGAGAACAGCGGCGCGGTGCCGCCGGGCACATAGATGCCGGCCGCCCCGATGGGGCGCCAGACGAGGCGGGAGCGAACGCCGGGCGTGGTCTCGAAGAAGGGCGTGTCCTCCGGCCGGGTGGCCTGGTGGAAGACCCGGACGTTCTCGGCGGCGATGCGCAGCGACCGGGTGGCGGTCGGCGGCAGGGCGTCGCGGGCGGCGTCGACGGCCTCGGGCGTGATGGCGATGCGGCGGGGGGCGAAGCCGTCGATCTCGAGGCTGAACTGCCGCACCGCGGCCCCGCCCGAGATGGCGACCTGTTCGAAAATGCCCCGCACGACGTCGACGACGTCGCGGTCGCCCCGGCTTGCAGGGCGGGCCACGGCGTCAAAACGACCCTGACCATCGAGGGAGGACCAGTCGATGAGGCGCATCACATCATCTTCTCGATCGGCAGGACGAGGATGGCCGAGGCCCCCGCGGCCTTGAGCTTTTCCAGCGTCTCCCAGAAGACAGCTTCCTGACAGACGGCGTGGACGGCGACGGCGTCGTCGCGGCCGGACAGGGGCATGACGGTGGGCGAGCCCGCGCCGGGCAGGATGGCGGTGATCTGGTCCAGCGCGGAGCGCGGGGCGTTGAGCATGACGTATTTGGCGCCCTGGGAGGAGACCACGCCGGACATGCGCTCGATGATGCTGTCGAGCAGGTGCTGCAGGGCGGGCTCGGGGGCGGACGGCGAGCGGATCAGGACGGCCTGGCTTTCCAGCACGGTCTCGCGTGCGTCGAGGCCGTTGGCCTCCAGCGTCGCGCCGGTGGAGACCAGATCGCAGATGGCCGAGGCCAGTTTCAGCCGGGGAGCGACCTCGACGGCGCCGCGCATGGTGACGATGTCGGCGCCGATGTTGCGCTCGTCGAGCCAGCGGCGCAGGATCCTGGGATAGGAGGTGGCGACGCGCAGGCCTTCCAGCGAGGCCGGGCCGTCGTAGGCGAGGGTCGGCGGGACGGCGATCTTGAGGGTGCAGCGGCCGAAGCCCAGCGGCATGATGCCCTCCGCCACCGGGCCGCCGTTGCGCGCCTCTTCCAGCACGTTCTCGCCGACGATGCCGAGATCGCAGACGCCGTCGGCGACGAAGGTCGGGATGTCGTCGTCGCGCACGCGCAGCAGGTCGATCGGATAGTTCTCGACCCGGTACAGCAGGTCGTTGTTGCCCTTGACCACGCGCAGGCCGGCGTCGCGGACGAGGTCGAGGCTGCGGTCGGACAGACGGCCGGATTTCTGGACGGCGATGCGAAGCCGGCCCTGGACGGTACTCATGTTTTCTACTCAGGCTTTGATGCGGTCGAGGACGAGGCGATAGCCCTGATGGGGCATCTCCTTGAGGAACCGGGCGACCCGCACGACCGTGGTCGGGCTGGCCTGGGCCTCGGCGGCGATCTCACGATAGGACTTGCCCCCGGCGTCGAGCAGGCGGGCCACCTCCCAGCGCTCGGCGAAGGCGCG
>CAZGPS010000367.1:0-2203 GCA_964527675.1 uncultured Brevundimonas sp.
TCACCATCGCCGTCCGCATGGACGCCGCCAACATGGGCGTCCGCGACTACTACCTCCTGCCCTGGCTCGACGTGGGGCCGATGGGCCGGGTGCGGATGGGCGAGGCCAACGGCGTCTTCCTCGACGCCTACCGCTTCGACGATCTCGAGCCCTTCTTCGAACTCACGCAACGCGCGGCCATACGGGTGGCGGCATGACGGAGGTCGTTCCCGAGATCCGCAGCATCCCCGTCTCCGCCATCACCGTCCTGAACCCTCGATTCCGCAACAAGCGGGTGTTCCAGGAGCTGGTGACCAGCATCGCCAACCTCGGCCTCAAGCGGCCAATCACGGTCAGCGCCCGCGCGGACGGCGGCTACGATCTGATCTGCGGCCAGGGTCGACTGGAAGCCTTCGTGGCGCTCGGCCAGGCCGAGATCCCGGCCGTGATCACCGAGGCCTCTGAGGAGGACTGCTTCGTCATGAGCCTGGTCGAGAACCTGGCGCGCCGGCAGCACCGGCCGCTGGAGTTGGTCAGGGAGATCGGCGCCCTGAAGGATCGCGGCTACTCGACCCAGGAGATCGCGGCCAAGACCGATTTCAGTCCGGAGTACATCTGGGCGATCTGCGTCCTCCTCGACAACGGGGAGGAGCGGTTGATCGCCGCGGTCGAACGCGGCGTCATCCCCCATACGGTGGCCATGGAGATCGCCCGGGCCGGTGACCGCGAGGTCCAGGACGCCCTGGCGGAGGCCTATGAGCGCAAGGCTCTGCCCGGCAACCAGGTGCTGGCGATCCGCAAGATCATCGAACAGCGCAAGAGCAGCGGCAAGGCCGGGCGCTCGGGGCCGCGGGAAGGCGGCGGCGGCCCCCGTGTGCGGGTCACGGCCGACGCCCTCGTGCGGGCCTACCGCAAGGAAACCGACCGGCAGAAGCTCCTCGTCAGGAAGGCGGCCCTGACCCAGAGCCGGCTGGTCTTCGTCGTCAACGCCCTGCGCCGCCTTCTCGACGACGACCATTTCGTCACCCTGTTGCGCGCCGAGGCCATGCACACCCTGCCGCGGCCGCTTGCCGAGCGGCTCGGCGTCGCGGGCCGGTGATATGACGGAGACCGTGCGGGCGGCGTTCGAAACCCGCCTCGAGACCCTCCCTCTGGCCGACATTCTGCCGATGCGGCGGCTCACCGACCAGGTCGTGCGTTCGGTCAAATATCGTCGGATCGCCCGCTCCGTGGAAGAGGTCGGCGTCATCGAGCCGCTGGTCGTGGCGCGGCCCAGGGCGCCCGGCGCCTGGATGCTGCTCGACGGGCACGTCCGGCTGGCGATCCTCAAGGACCTCGGCGAGACCGACACGCGCTGCCTGGTCGCCGACGACGACGAGGCCTTCACCTACAACCGGCGCGTCAACCGGCTGGCGACCATCCAGGAACACTATATGATCGTCCGCGCCCTCGAGCGCGGCGTCTCGGAGGAGAAGCTGGCCCGGGCGCTGGATGTGGATGTGAAGGCGATCCAGCGCCGGCGGAGCCTGCTCGAAGGGGTGGCGCCGGAGGTCATCGATCTGCTCAAGACCCATACCGTCAATCCGGTGACCTTCGACGTCTTGCGCAAGATGCGACCCATGCGCCAGGTGGAGGCGGCCGAACTGATGCTCTCGGCCAACAATTTCACCTCCGCTTACGCAAAGGCCCTGCTGGCGGCGACCCGCCAGGCCGATCTGGTGCGTCAAGACAAGCCCAAGCGGGTGGGCGGGATGACAGGCGACCAGATGGCGCGGATGGAGCGGGAGATGGCCTCCCTGACCCAGGACTTCCGGGCTCTGGAGGCCTCCTATGGCGACGACGTCCTGCACCTGGTCGTGGCCGGCGGCTATCTCAACCGGCTGCTGGGCAATGCCCATATCGAACGCTACCTGACGAGCCGGCATCCCGAACTGGTCGACGAGTTCCGGGCGATCATCAGCGCCGCCTCGCTCGATGACGCCGATGGCGTGGCCCGACCGGGCGACCCGAGCATGCCCTGATCCGGAGACGGGTCGTCGGGCCGACCACCCGCCAAGGCTAAGGGCTCCGCCCTCGCGCGGGTCAGGGTGAAGCGCCTTCGGCGCCGGACCGGCCGGTCTCCCCGACCTTCCGCGCCGGCGACGATGGCGATGACCGTCATGAGCGACAGGCTTGTGCAGGCCGGGCGATCCCCCTCCGGCCGGTCCGCCCTGGCCCTTGCTAC
>CAZGPS010000368.1:0-2186 GCA_964527675.1 uncultured Brevundimonas sp.
TGGTGATGTCCGTGCCCTTCAGCCATTCGTCGTCGAACAGGGCCTCGTGCATGCACGGCCCATCGGGGAAGGCCGGGCTCATCAGGTCCTGCAGCCGGGCCTTGATGTAGTTGGCGTTCAGCACCGCGTCCTCGGCTACCTGCCGCAGGCCGTCCGACCCGTGGCTCATCATGTAGCTCAGGGCGCGGACATACATCCCCATCTGGCCCTGGAAGGCGCACAGGCGACCGAAAGCCTGCACGGCCTCGTCCTCCTCCCGCTCGATCAGACGGTAGCCATGGTCGTCATGCACCACCCACGGCGCGGGGGCGAAGGGCGCCAGCGCCTCGGACAGCACTACCGGACCCGCGCCCGGCCCGCCGCCGCCGTGCGGCGTCGAGAAGGTCTTGTGCAGATTGATGTGCATCGCATCGACGCCCAGATCGCCCGGCCGCACCCGCCCGACGATGGCGTTGAAATTCGCCCCGTCGCAGTAGAAATAGGCCCCGGCCTCGTGGGTCAGGCGGCTGATCTCGAGGTTGTCGCGTTCGAACAGGCCGCAGGTGTTGGGGTTGGTCACCATGATGGCGGCGACGTCGTCGCCCAGCTTGGCGGCCAGATCGGCCACGTCGACGCGGCCGTCTTCGGTCTGGGCCACTTCCACCACCGTATAGCCGACGAAGGCGGCGGTGGCCGGATTGGTGCCGTGAGCCGAGGTCGGCACCAGCACCTTGCGGCGCTTCTCATGCTCGCCCGAGGCCTCGTGCGCGGCGCGGATGGCCATCAGGCCGCACAGCTCGCCATGGGCCCCCGCCTTGGGAGACAGGGCCACCGCGGGCATGCCGGTCAGGGTCTTCAGCCAGTGCGCCAGCGTATCCATCAGCTCCAGCGCGCCCTGCACGGTCGAGACCGGCTGCAGCGGATGGATGTCGGCGAAGCCGGGCAGGCGCGCCATCTTCTCGTTGAGGCGCGGATTGTGCTTCATCGTGCACGAGCCCAGCGGATAGATGGCCAGGTCGATGGCGTGGTTCTTCTGCGACAGCCGCACATAGTGCCGCATCGTCTCCGGCTCGGAGAGGCCCGGCAGGCCGATCGGATCACGGCGGACGAGGTCGCCCAGATCGCTCCCGTCCGTCTTCGGCTCCGGCAAGTCGACGCCGGTCTTGCCCCAGCCGTCGCTCTCGAAGATCAGGTGCTCGTCCTGCAGCAGGCCGCGGCCGCCGGTCAGGGTGGCGGGTTTGCTGGTGACAGCGTTCGGGGTGGTCGGGCGGCCGACGGTGTTCATCGTGCTCATGGTCAGGCTCCCAGGACCTTGGTCAGCGACTTGGCGAGGATCTGGATGTCGACGTCCATGGTCGTCTCCGTCGCGGCGACCAGCAGCACGTCATCCATCCCCGCCTCCGGCGCCAGACGGCTGTAGGGCACCCCCGCCAGCACGTGATGATCAGCCAGGGTCGACACGACCTCGGCGGCGGGCTTCGGCAGACGCACCGCGAACTCGTTGAAGAAGCGCGGGGTGAGGATTTCGACGCCCGGAATGGCGGCGAGCGCATCGCGGGTCGCCAGCGCCTTCTCGTGGTTCAGCAGGGCCAGTTTCCGCAGCCCGGTTTCGCCCAGCAGGCTCATGTGGATGGTGAACGCCAGGGTGCACAGGCCCGAGTTGGTGCAGATGTTCGAGGTCGCCTTGTCGCGGCGGATATGCTGCTCCCGCGTCGACAGGGTCAGGACGAAGCCGCGCGTGCCCTCGGCGTCCACCGTCTCGCCGGTCAGGCGACCGGGCATCTGCCGCACCAGTTTTTCGCGACAGGCGAACAGGCCGACGTAGGGGCCGCCGAAATTCAGCGCATTGCCGATCGACTGGCCTTCGGCGGCGACGATGTCGGCCCCCATCTCGCCTGGCGACTTCAGCAGGCCCATCGACACGGCCTCGGTGACCACGACGATCAGCAGGGCGCCGGCGGCGTGCGCCGCCTCGGCGATCTTCGTCACATCGGTGGCCGTTCCGAACACGTTCGGCGTCTGGACCACGACGCAGGCGGTGTCCGGTCCGATCCGGGCGATGACGTCGGCCTCGGCGTCCACCGCGGCGGGCAGGACCTGGGTCTCGACCCCGACGGCGTGGACCACGGTCTCAGTGGCGGCGACATAGTGGGGATGCACCCCGCCCGAGATCACCGCCTTGTTGCGGCGGGTCACCCGGGTGGCCA
>CAZGPS010000369.1:0-2146 GCA_964527675.1 uncultured Brevundimonas sp.
CCGCGCCTTGACCGTCTCCTCCCTCACCGCCTCGTGGTCGGTGTAGGACGAGGCCCGGGCGGCGTTGAGCCCGTCCAGCCGGTTGCGGCGGATCTGCACCAGCCGGTCGGGTGAGACGGTCAGGCCGATGATCAGCGGGTTCTTCAGCCCGACCAGCCGTTCGCCGTCTTCCTGGCCCGGCACCAGCGGCACATTGGCGGCGCGGATGCCGCGGTGGGCCAGATAGATGCAGGTCGGCGTCTTGGAGGTCCGGCTGACCCCGCACAGCACCACGTCGGCGCCTTCAAGCTGCTCCGTCGTGCCTTGGCCGTCGTCATGGGCCATGGCGTAGTCGAGCGCGGCGATACGGTTGAAATAGTCGGTGTCGAGCGCGTGCTGGGCCCCGACCCGGGTCGACAGCGCGGCGCCCAGATAGCGCGACAGGGCCCCGACCAACGGGTCCAGCGCCGCGATCTGCGGCATGTCCAGCCGCCGGCAGCCGTCCTCCAGCTGCTCGCGCAGTTCGCGGTCGACGAGGGTGTGGAGCACCACGCCCGGAGAGGCGGCGATCTCCTCCAGCACCCGGTCCATCTGCTTGGCCGAGCGGACAAGGGCGTAGATGTGCTCGATGGGGATCACCCCGTCGAAGCGCGCCACCACGGCCTTGGCCATGGCGTTCAGGGTCTCGCCGGTCGAATCCGAGACCAGGTGAACATGGAAATAGGTCGCCAGTCGCGAGACGCCAGCCGTGCGGGCCGGGCTCATCGAGGGCGGGTCCCGGTGGACGGAGTCATCAGAAACGGTCCATGCGACGAGACTCCTGTGGACGGGGCCGGGCGCCGATTGCCCCGACCGGTGCGCCGATCTCTATAGCCGGACCCGCCGGACGCTGCGAGCGGGGATGACGGTGGACGCCAACCCCCGTCTCCGGACGAGTCGTCCCGCGTCCCGGGCCGCCGCGGCAATCGGGTGTGGACAGTCTTAACAAGACCTTAACGACCCCCATCCGGACACGGCCGGCCTCGGAACCAGAAGCCCGCGACACAAGGGTTCGTTAAGGATTATCCCCGCTTTCACCAGCCCGGTGGACGCACGGGGATGAGGGGACGCCCCGCAGCGGAAAACTCCGCCCAGACCCCGCCAATAGCCCACCTTATCCCCGCCATCCCCCGCCCTGCCTTCTTCCGCCACTCTTCTCGATTCTCTTTCATTGAAGGAATGGAGGGTGCGACACGGCCCGGGCTTGAGGTGGGCCCGCCCCCCCGGTAAGCCCGACATCCAATGATCGTTTCCCACACCCCTCTGCTGCTCAAGGTTCTCGCTGGCGAGACGACGTCCCGACCGCCGGTGTGGTTCATGCGCCAGGCGGGGCGGTATCTGCCCGAGTACCGGGCGCTCAGGGCGACGACGCCGGACTTCATCTCCTTCTGCCTCAACCCGGAGAAGGCCGCCGAGGCGACGCTGCAGCCGATGCGGCGGTTCGGCTTCGACGCCGCCATCGTCTTCGCCGACATTCTGCTGATCCCCCGGGCCCTCGGCCAGGAAGTCTGGTTCGAGGCGGGCGAGGGGCCGCGGCTCGGCGCCCTGCCGTCGGTGGAGTCGATGAGAGCGCTGGCCGCCGGGGCGGGTGAAGCGTTGAAACAGGTGGGCCAGACCCTGTCGATCGTGCGCGGCGAACTGGAGCCCGAACGGGCCCTGATCGGTTTCGCCGGCGCGCCTTGGACCGTGGCCACCTATATGCTGGATGGCGAGGCGCGGACCATCGGCAAGGGCGAGCGCGCCCAGGCCCGGACCTACGCCTATGCTGAGCCGGCCAAGGTCGCGGCCCTGCTCGAGGTGCTGGTCGAGGCCACGGCCCATTATCTGAAGATGCAGGCCGACGCCGGGGCCCAGGTGCTGAAGATCTTCGAAAGCTGGGCCGAGGGCCTGCCCGACGATCTGTTCGAAAGCCTGGTCCTGAATTCGCATGTGGCGCTGGTGAAGCGGGTCAGGGAGTTGGGCGTCACCGTGCCCCTGATCGGCTTCCCGCGCGGTTCGGCGGCGCTGGCCGAGCGCTATGCGACCGCTTGCGACGTCCAGGCCGTGGCCCTCGATACCGCCTGTCCACTGGCGGTCGGCCGTCGGGTGCAGGCGATCAAGCCGATCCAGGGCGCGCTCGATCCGCTGC
>CAZGPS010000370.1:0-2124 GCA_964527675.1 uncultured Brevundimonas sp.
TCCACAGCGCGAACCAGTGTCCGGCGAATTTCTGCTTGTCGAGGATGATGACCCGGTCCACGCTCGGCGCGGAGCGGAACAGCGGCGCCGGCGGTCGGCCGCAGGCGACGGTGATGCGTGCGCCCGGCAGCTGGCGACCGATCTCGCGGATCACGCCCGAGGAGATGACGCAGTCGCCGATGCGGTTGGAGGTGACGAACAGGACCCTGGGTTCGGACACGCGGATTGGCCTTCGCTTCGCTGGTCCGGGTTCGCTATCAGTCCCGGGACGATTTCGCGAGAGGCGCGCGCATGGATGACCTGCAACGGCTGACCCGTCCTGACGGCGAGACCCTCGCCCTGCGGCGGATCGAGGGCTCCGGCCCGACGGTCGTCTGGATCGGCGGCTTCCGCTCCGACATGGACGGGACCAAGGCGCTGGCGCTCGACGCCGCGGCCCGCGAGCGCGGCTGGAGCTACCTCCGCTACGACCATTTCGCCCACGGCCAGTCGAGCGGCGACTGGCGTCAGGCCACCATCGGCCGCTGGCGCGAGGACGCCGTCGCCCTGATCGACAGCCTCGACGGACCCGTCATCCCGGTCGGCTCCTCGATGGGCGGCTGGGTCGCCCTGCTGCTGGCCCTGGCACGGCCCGACCGGCTCTCCGGCCTGGTGCTGGTCAATCCGGCCCCGGACTTCACCGAGGACCTGATGTGGCCCGGCCTCGCCGACCACGAGCGTCAGGCCATCCTGCGCGAAGGCGAGACCCTCGTGGTCGAGGAGGGGCTCGGCGAATACGCTCTCACACGCCGCATGTTCGAGGAGGCGCGCGACTGGCTGGTGCTGCGCGGCCCCCTGCCGGTCGCCGCGCCGACACATATCCTGCAGGGCCGGGCCGACGACGTGGTGCCCTGGCGGCGCCAGATCGACCTCGTCGAGCGCCTGACCGGCGGAGACGTCCGCCTCGACCTGATCGAGGGCGGCGACCACCGCCTGTCCTCGCCCGCCGACCTCGCCCGCCTGATCGCGGCCGTCGATGAACTCCGCTCGTATGGCGCGGTCGGGCGGACCGCGCGCGGCAGTTGAATCGCGCCCCGATTTGCGGTTCCCTCCTGCCGAGGAGGATTTCCCATGCGGACCGCTCTCATCATCGCCGCCGCCCTGACCGTTTCGGCCTGTGCGACGAACCGCCAGGCCGGGCCGCCGGGCGCGCATTTCGCTGAACTCTCGGCCTCGTGCACCCAGAGGGGCGGAAGCCTCGTCCCGAGCTTCAGCCGCGGGAGTTCCGGCTACACCTGCAGCGGCGGCGGCTCGGACGCCCGCTACCTGTCGCCGCCTACAGAAGCGCGCTGATCGCCGCCCGGGCCTGTTCGCCCAGATCGGGCCGCTTCAGCGCCAGGGCGACATTGGCCCGGAGCAGACCGATCTTGTCGCCGCAGTCGTGGGTGACGCCCTCGTATTCAACCGCGGTGAACCGCTGGTCCTTCATCAGCCGGGCCATGCCGTCGGTCAGCTGGATCTCGCCGCCCGCTCCGCGCGGCTGGTTCTCCAGAATGCCGAAGATCTCCGGCTGCAGGATGTAGCGTCCCGAGATCGACAGGTTCGACGGCGCCTCGCCCCGCGGCGGCTTCTCGACCATCCCCTTCATGCGGATGTGGCGGCCATCGCGGTTTTCCGGATCGACGATGCCGTATTTGTGGGTCTCGCTCTCGGGCACGGCCTCGACGCCGATGACATTGCCGCCGACCTCGGCGTAGACCTCGGCCAGCTGTTTCAGCGCACCCGGCTGGGAATCGACGATCACGTCCGGCAGCAGCACGGCGAACGGCTCGTCGCCGATGATGTCCCGCGCACACCAGACGGCGTGTCCGAGGCCCAGCGGCTGCATCTGGCGGGTGAAGCTCATCTCCCCGGCGCTGGCCAGCTCGGCGTTCATCATGTCGAGGATCTCGGTCTTGCCCTTGGCCAGCAACTGGGCCTCCAGCTCGATCTGGTGATCGAAATAGTCCTCGATCGCCCCCTTGGACCGGCCGGTGACGAAGACGATGTGCTCGATCCCGGCCTCGCGCGCCTCCTCGACGATATAGCTCAGGATCGGCCGGTCGACGACGTTCAGCAGCTCCTTGGGCGTGGTCTTGGTGCCGG
>CAZGPS010000371.1:0-2102 GCA_964527675.1 uncultured Brevundimonas sp.
ATGCTGTGGAAGCTGATCCGCGACATGAAGGGCGACGACGGCCCGACCCATCTGGTCGCCGTCTTCGACCATTCGGAGAAGACCTTCCGCAATCAGATGTACGACCAGTACAAGGCCAACCGCAGCGCCCCGCCCGAGGACCTGATCCCCCAGTTCCCGCTGGTCCGTGAGGCCACCGCCGCCTTCGGCGTCCACTGCGTCGAACTGCCCGGCTATGAGGCCGACGACCTGATCGCCACCTACGCCTGCAAGGCCCGCGACGCCGGCGGCGAGGCGGTCATCGTCTCGTCCGACAAGGACCTGATGCAGCTGATCGGCCCCTCGGTGGTCATGTGGGACCCGATGAAGGAGCGCCGCCTGGCCGAGGAGGCGGTGTTCGAGAAATTCGGCGTCACCCCGGACAAGGTGGTCGAGGTCCAGGCCCTGATCGGCGACAGCGTCGACAACGTCCCCGGCGCCCCCGGCATCGGCCCCAAGACGGCGGCCCAGCTGATCGGCGAATACGGCGATCTGGACACCCTGCTGGCCCGCGCCCACGAGATCAAACAGCCGAAGCGCCGCGAGACCCTGATCGAATTCGCCGACCAGATCCGCCTCAGCCGCGAACTGTGCCGCCTCGACCGCGACGCCCCCGCCCCCGAGCCGATCGACGACTTCGCCATCCGCGACCCCGATCCCGAGGCCCTCGCCGCCTTCCTCGACAAGATGGAGTTCCGCTCGCTGCGCAGCCGCGTCGGCGACGGCAAGGCCCCCGCGAAGAACGGCGCCTCGGCCTTCGTCGCCCGGCCCAAGGTCCCCTCCGCCCCCGTCGCCACGCCGCGCTACGGCCAGGTCCCGACCGGCCCGGCCGAGGTGCAGACCTTCGACACGGACGCCTATGTCTGCGTCCAGACCCTCGACGAGCTCGACGCCTGGATCGCCCGCGCCACCGAGGCCGGCGTGGTCGGCTTCGACACCGAGACGGACGCGCTCAGCGCCACCCACGCCGGCCTGTGCGGCGTCTCCCTCGCCGTCGGCCCCAACGAGGCCTGCTACATCCCCCTGACCCACGAATACGAGCCCGCGGCCAGCGCCGGCGGGCTCGACTTCGGCGAGCAGGCCGAAACCCGCGAGCCGATCACCCAGGTGGTCAAGGCCGAGGCCCTCGCCCGCCTGAAGACGCTGCTGGAGAACCCCGCCGTCCTCAAGGTCACCCAGAACGGCAAATACGACCTCGCCGTCATGGCCCAGCGCGGCATCCGCGTCGCCCCGATCGACGACACCATGCTGATCTCCTACGTGCTCGAGGGCGGGCTGCACGGGCATGGCATGGACGAGCTGGCCCGCCTCCACCTCGGCCACGAACCGATCCCGTTCAAACAGGTCGCGGGCACGGGCAAGGCCCAGAAATCCTTCAAACACGTCGAGCTCAAACCGGCCACCTGCTATGCGGCCGAGGACGCCGACGTGACCCTGCGGCTGTGGCGCATCCTCAGGCCGCGGCTGGGCGAGCAGCACCTGACCACCGTCTACGAAACCCTAGAACGTCCCCTGCCGGCCGTGCTGGCCGACATGGAGCGGGCCGGCGTCCGCGTCGACCCCGACCGCCTCAAGCGCCTCTCCTCCGAGTTCGGCATGCGCATGGCCGAGCTGGAGCAGCAGGCCCATACCCTCGCCGGCCGCCCGTTCAACGTCGGCAGCCCGCGCCAGATCGGCGACATCCTGTTCGGCGACATGGCCCTGCCCGGCGGCCGCAAGACCGCCTCCGGCCAGTGGGGCACCGAGGCCAGCGTGCTGGAGGAGCTGGCCCTGACCCACGACCTGCCGCGCCTGCTGCTGGAATGGCGCCAGCTCAGCAAGCTCAAGGGCACCTATACCGACGCCCTGATCGAGGCCGCCGACAAGACCACCGACCGCGTCCACACCAGCTACCAGCTGGCCGCCGCCACCACCGGCCGCCTCGCCTCGTCCGACCCCAATCTGCAGAACATCCCGATCCGCACCGAGACCGGCCGCCAGATCCGCCAGGCCTTCATCGCCGCCCCCGGCCATGTGCTGATCAGCGCCGACTACAGCCAGATCGAGCTGCGCCTGCTGGCCCATATCGGCGACATCCCCGAGCT
>CAZGPS010000372.1:0-2088 GCA_964527675.1 uncultured Brevundimonas sp.
GCCCTTGAGCCGGCTCTCGACCAGCTTGTCCTGCAGCTTGCGGAAGCCGCCGAAGTCGCCGGCCACGGCGTCCAGCACCTCCATGACCCCGTCGCGCAGCTCCGCCTCCAGCGCCGAGATCGACATCCCGCCGCCGTCGTCGAAGTCCTCGTCCTCCTCGTCATCCTCCTTGTCCGCATCGGTTTCCTGCGCCTGCGCGGCCTCCTTGGCCTCGGGCGAACCGGGCACGGGCTGTTGCGGCTGGTTGTGCGGCAGGGACGAGGGGTTGAGCACGCCATAGGTGGCGTCCAGGTCGATGACCTCGCGCAGCAGGATGCGGTTGTTGGCCAGTTCGTCGCGCCAGACCATGATGGCCTCGAACGTCAGGGCGCTCTCGCACAGCCCCGAGATCATCGCGTCGCGACCGGCCTCGATGCGCTTGGCGATGGCGATCTCGCCCTCGCGGCTCAGCAGCTCGACGCTGCCCATCTCGCGCAGATACATCCGCACCGGATCGTCCGTCCGGTCATAGGCGGCCTTGGCCGGCGCCTCGGCGACGGAGGTCTCGGCGGCGGCGGCGACCTCGGTGCTCTGGCCCTCGGTCGCGTCCTCCTCGGCCTCGACGACGTTGACGCCCATCTCGGACAGCATCGCCAGCGTGTCCTCGATGGCGTCCGGGGTCACTTCCTCGGACGGCAGGACCTTGTTCAGGTCCTCCATCGTCACATAGCCGCGCGCCTTGGCCTGTTTGATGAATTTCTTGACGCCGGCGTCGGTGAGGTCGAGCAGCGGGCCGTCGCTCTGAACTTCGGCTTCCTGCGTCTCGGTCTGCGCACTCATTCAGTCTATCTCCAGGTGGAGGGCTGATCAGGCCGTCCGCCAATACAACGTGTGGCGGGGTCGTTGGTTACGAGCCCGCGCTGTCTTCCCAAATCTCACCGGTTTTGATCGCGCGACGCAGGACGTCACGCTCGGCCTTGAGCCGACGAAACGCCTCGTCCTGCCCCGGCACGTCACGCGCCGAAGTCAGGGCATCCTCCAGCGCCGCCACGCGGGTGAGCGCGTCGAACGCCTGCGACCATCGGATCCGCGCCTCGCCGAGGGGCTTGTCTGTGGCCAGGAAGGGCGCGCCGGACTTTGCCGCCGCCTTCTCGACCTCGTGCATTAAGACGCCATGACCCGATTGCGCCAGATGGCGTCGCAGGGCCGCCGAGTCAAGGTCCTGGCCCGAGAAGCGCAGCCGAACCATCTCCTGCGCGAGGCCGTCGAGGGCCGGGTCGCCGAAGCCGTGCGCCGCGATCGCCTCGAGATGGTCGTCCATCCGTTCGGGGTCGTCGATCGCCCCATGGGCCAGGGCGGCGGCCACCGGCTCGATCGAGCGCGACAGGGACTGCATCGCCTGCGCCCCCTCGACCGTCTGGCCCAGCTTGGGCGGTGGCCCCGGCCGCCAGCGACCGCCGGCGCCGGTCGCGGGCGCGCCGGACGACGCGCGCCGGACCGGGAACAGGGCGTCAAACCGGTCGAACAGCTCGCGCCGGTACTGCTCGGCCAGATCCTTGTCCTGCACCGCCGAAGCAGCCTGCCGCAGCCGCCCCTTCAATCCGGCCCGACGTTCCGGCGTGTCCAGCGGCTCGGCCTCGGCCTCCTTCTGGAACAGGACCTCGGCGAAGGTGCGGGTCGCTGAAATCGCCTGACGCAGCGCCGGCGCCCCCTTGTCGCGCAGGATGTCGTCCGGGTCCTGCCCCGCCTCCAGCAGGGCGAAGCGGAACGAGCGGCCCGACTTCAGTTGCGGCAGGGCCCGGTCGATCGCCCGATAGGCCGCCCGCCGCCCCGCGCCGTCGCCGTCGAAACACAGCACCGGCTCGGACGACACCCGCCACAGCCGCTCCATCTGTTCTTCGGTCAGGGCGGTGCCCATCGGCGCCACGGCGGGGATGCCGGCCCGCTGGCAGGCGATCACATCCATATAGCCCTCGACCACGACGATGGCCTGGCTGTCCCGGCTCTCGGCCCCGAGGATGCGCCGCGCCTCGGGCAGGCCGTACAGGGTCGCCCCCTTGTGGAAGAGCGGGCTCTCCGGCCCGTTCAGATATTTGGCCCGGTCGTCGG
>CAZGPS010000373.1:0-2088 GCA_964527675.1 uncultured Brevundimonas sp.
CGAGGTCATTCTCAAGCCGTATCTGACCCAGCTATGCCAGAGCATCGGCGCCTCGATGATCGATGACCACGACCGCATCTCTATCGAGGTGGACGGCGATGGCAGCGCCACCAGCAGCGAAGTCTCCGTCAGTCTGGGCCTGATCGTCACGGAACTGGTCATCAACGCCCTGAAGCATGCGTTTCCGGACGGCCGGCGCGGCAAGGTCGCTGTGGACTATCATTCCGGCTTCGAGGGCTGGGCCCTGTCGGTCTGCGATGACGGCGTCGGCATGTCCGCGGCAAATGACTCTGCGGGCCTCGGCACGGCCATCATCCAGGCCCTCGCCAACCAGTTGTCGGCCACGATCACCGTCACTGACCTGGCCCCCGGCACCGGCGTCTCGGTCGTGCACAGCAAGCCCTTCGGCGCGGTGAACAAGGCGGACCAGGCCGACCTCCGCGCCGTCTGAGACAGGCGGCGGGATGGCGGGGCCACGGCTGGTTGACGAAGCCGACGGGCGTCTCTATACGCACCGCTCCGCCGCAGGTCCGCCCGCGGCTTTTCTGTTTTGCTTTGCCTCAGGACGACGACCATGAAGGTCCGCAGCTCGCTCAAGTCGCTCAAGGGTCGCCACCGCGACTGTAAAGTCGTGCGCCGCAAGGGCGTCGTCTATGTGATCAACAAGACCGACCCGCGCTTCAAGGCGAAGCAGGGCTAGGACGCGCTCAAGCAGCCCGTCGCCGCGCGACGGGCGTTAGCGCACCAAAGGTCTATCCACAGGTCGCGGGCCTTGTCCGCGGCCTTTTTCGTGCCCGATGTTGAGCCGGCCGGACAGGCGTGGTTAGCGTCCGGGCTCAGTTCCGTTCCCCCATTTCAGGAGTCCGCCCGTGGCCGACGACGCATCCTTCGACGCCAGCCCCGACGTCCTGACCTCGGCGGCCCAGGGCCGGCTGCGCACCGTGATCGAGCGGCTCGAGCGTCTGGAGGAGGACAAGGCCGCGGTCATGGCCGACATGAAGGAGGTCTTCGCCGAGGCCAAGGGCGAGGGCTATGACGTCAAAATCCTTCGCAAGGTCATCCGCATCCGCAAGCAGGACAAGGCCAAGCGCCAGGAAGAGGACGCCATCCTCGACCTCTATATGTCCGCCCTCGGCGAGATCTGACACTGAAGCGAACCGGCTTCGGCGGCGGCAAGGGCGGTTCGAAGAGACCGCCCTCAAGCCCGTTCGAAGCCGAACGCAAGGCGGCGCAGCGCGCCGCCCTCAACGCCCTCAGACGCGCCCGCCGGGCGGCCGAGAAAGCGGGCGTTCCGCTGTCCGAATGGGAAGGCGAGTTCCTCGACTCGGTGTCGGAGCGGGTGAAGACCCATGGCCGCGCCTTCGGCGACCCCGAGTTGGGCGCGCCCGGTCAGGCCCTGTCGTCGATGCAGGGCCGAAAGCTCAAGGAAATCGCCGCCAAGGCCAGGGGAGAAGAGCCGAAGCGGCGTTGGGGGCGCAAGGCCCCCGGGCCTTCGGACAATTGATCAGAACAGGATCTTGCGGAACGACAGGCTGATGGTGCGGCCCTCGGGGTCGAGATAGTCCGGCTGGTAGTTCAGAGGCGTATCGCCGGACGCGCTGGTGACCTCGGTGCGGCTGTCGAACAGATTTCGCACTCCCAGTTGCAGCCGCGAGCCCTTGAGCCACGGGTATTGCTCGACCCATTTGGTCTGGGCCCCGAGGTCCACGAACATGTTCAGATTGATCGTGGCCAGGCTGGAGAAGTTCAGGTCGGGACCGGTTCCGCCGTCGATACGGGTGCCGTCGCGCCAGTTGGCGTGGATGAAGGCGCCCATGCCGTTCTTGAACACCCCGCCCTGGGCCTGAATTTCGTGGCGTGGGCTGCCGCCGCGGCTGGAGGTCGCTGCGCCATCCAGCAGGTCGAGAATGGGCAGGCCGTCGGCGATCAGGATCTCATCCTGAATCCGGTAGGTATGGTAGATGGACAGCATGAAGCGGCCCTGACCGGCTTGCATTGCGCCGCCGCGACCGCCGCCGCCCGCGCGCATCATAACCGGTCCGCCGCCGCCGTCCCGGCCGCCGCTCCGCGGACCGCCGCCTCCGGGGC
>CAZGPS010000374.1:0-2080 GCA_964527675.1 uncultured Brevundimonas sp.
ACGTCGACGATCGAATAGATCAGGTTGGAATCGACCGTCAGCAGGCCGTAGTTGTCCAGCTCCTCGGCCCGGAAGACGGCGAGGATGGCCGGCAGGGGGATGGAGTTCAGATAGTCGCCGAAGCGGATCGAGCTGATGTTGTCGAGGCTGACCTCGACATTGTCCGAGGTGAAGTTGCGCAGGGAGGTCGTCATCAGCCGCACGAGGCGGTCGAAGACGATCTCGAGCATCGGCAGGCGCTCGTAGGAGACGAGGGCCGAGTTGATGATGGCGCGGATGCCCGAACGCTCGGAGCCGTCGTCCTCGCCGAGATCGAAGCCCAGCAGGCTGTCGATCTCGTCCTGGTTCAGCACCCGTTCGGAGAGAACGGCGGCCTCGGCCTCGGCCAGGGCGTCGCCCTCGGCCAGCGGATCCGGATCGTCGGCGAAGGCCGCGTCGGTCATCCTAGTTCACCAGCATTTCTTCGATGAGCACGGCGTCGACCTTGCCGGGGGCGGCGATCAGATTGACCCGGCGCAGGATTTCGGCGCGCAGCTGGAAGCTGCCGGCCGAGCCGGCGAGATCCTCGGGCCGCAACTCGCGCAGGAAGCCCTGGAACATGTCCTGCATCCGCGGCATCTCGGCCTGGAGATGCTCGGCGAGGGCGTAGTCCTTCATCTCGAGGGTCAGTTTCAGCTTGAGGAAGGTCGGCCGGCCGTCGGGGGACTGGATGTTCACCACCATGTCCGGGAGGGTGTAGAAGGTGACGCCGTCGGGTCCCTCGCTGATGACGCCCAGGGCCGGATTGGCCTCGCCGGCCGGGGCCCCGTGTCCCCCGCCCTTTTTCTCGGCCTTGGCGTGGCCGCCCTTCTTCTCGGCCGCGTGATCGTCCTCCGCCGCCTCGGCCTTGGGCTGCATGAGGAAGAAGGCCGCGCCGCCGCCGCCGCCCAGCACCACCAGGGCGGCCGGGACGATGATGAACAGCAGCGGCAGTTTCTTCTTCTTCGGCGCGGCGTCATCGCCGTCGACCGTCGCTCCGTCGGCGACCGCCGGCAGGTCGGCGTCCTCGCTGGCCGCGGCGCCCTTCTTCTTGCCGAATTTGAACATGCGCGCGCCCCGAGAATCTCTTGATCCATTCGAGACGTTTTTGGTTAACGAGGCGCTAAGAACCGGCAAATCCTGCCGGGCACCAGGGCGAGCTTTACGGCTGAAAGCCCCGCCAGCACTGGATTAACCCTGCTGGCACGACCGTTGCGAGGACCGGGGCGAAAGGAGCCGCCCGTGGAAAACGCCGCCTATGTCGCCCTGTCACGCCAGATGACGCTGCGTCGCGAGCTCGACATCGTGGCCAACAACATCGCCAATGCGGACACGACCGGCTTCAAGGTCGAGCAGCTGCTGCTCGGCGAAGAGATCGGCGAGCGGGCCCGCAACGCCTTCATCCGCCCGGGCGTCAGCTTCGTGCTGGACAACGGCGTGGGCCGCGACTTCGGCCAGGGCGCGCTGAAACAGACCGGCCGCACCCTGGACTTCGCCATTGAAGGCGAAGGCGCCTTCTTCGCCCTGAAGGACGGAGGCGGCGACGCCTACACCCGCGACGGCGCCTTCACCCTCGACCCCGAGGGGCGGCTGACCACCCAGGCCGGCGCGGCCGTCCAGGGCGACGGCGGCGACATCATCCTCGACCCCGCCCTGGGCCAACCCGCCGTGGCCGCCGACGGCACGATCAGCCAGAACGGCCAGAGGGTCGGCCGCCTCGGCGTGGTGCGGTTCGACACCCTCGCCGTGCTCGAGAAGGGCGGCGACGGCCTGTATCGCAACGCCTCCAACGCCGCCGCCCTGGACGCCAATGACGTGCAGGTGCGCCAGGGCATGCTGGAAGGCTCCAACGTCAATCCGATCATCGAGATCACCAACCTCATCGCGATCCAGCGCGCCTACGAGAGCGTGAGCCGGATGATCGAGAACACCAACGACCTGTCCCGCCGCGCCGTCGAGCGCCTCGGGCGGGCCGCCTAAGGAGAACCGGACATGAGAGCGCTGAGAACCGCCGCCTCGGGCATGGCCGCCCAGCAGCTGAACGTGGAGGTCATCTCCAACA
>CAZGPS010000375.1:0-2078 GCA_964527675.1 uncultured Brevundimonas sp.
GTCTCGTCGAAACGGTAAAACACATTCGCAACCGGGCGAGGCCCGGCCGCCCCGCCCTCTCCCCAACCGCTTTTCCCGAAGCGGCGAAGAGCCGTGCCTGCCAGCCACCCCCTGAACACCGCGCTCAAGCAGCGAGCGACCGCGTCGCGAGCGTTGGCGCCCTAGAGAAAGCTGTACGGATCCACATCCACATTCAGCCGCACCGACCCCGGGACCTTCACACGCGCCAGCCAGGCCCGCAGAAACCCCTGCAGGTCCACGTCCCGGTCGGCCCGCACCAGCAACCGCTTGCGCCGCCGCCCGCGCACCAGCGCCAGCGGCGCGTCGGCCGGGCCATAGACCTCCAGCCGCTCGGCGTTGGGGATGTTCTCCGCCAGCTCGCGCGCGACCTTCTCCACCGCCATGGCGTTCTCGCCCGACAGGATGATCGCCGCCAGCCGGCCATAGGGCGGCAGGGACGCCGCCTCCCGCTCGGCCATCTCGGCGGCGACAAAGGCGTCCCGGTCGCCCGCCGCCAGCGCCATCAACACCGGATGCTCAGGCGTCCAGGTCTGCAGGATGGCCCGCCCCGGCTTCTCCGCCCGCCCGGCCCGGCCCGTCGCCTGGGTCAACAGTTGAAAGGTCCGCTCCGCCGCCCGCAGGTCCCCGCCCCTCAGCCCCAGATCGGCGTCGACCACCCCGACCAGGGTCAGATGCGGGAAATTGTGCCCCTTGGCCGCCGCCTGGGTGGCCACCAGAATGTCGATCTCGCCGTCCGCCATGCGCTGGATCAGCGCCCGCGCCGACTTGCCGTCCGGCACGGTGTCCGAGCTGAACACCGCCGTCCGCGCCTCGGGGAACAGCTGGCGCACCTCCTCCTCGACCCGCTCCACCCCCGGCCCGACCGAGACCAGCGACTCCTCGGCCCCGCACGACGGACAGACCTTCGGCCGCAGCATGGTGAAGCCGGTCAGGTGGCAGACCAGCCGCCCGGTGTAGCGATGCTCGACCAGCCAGCTGTCGGTGTCCGGCGCCGTCATCCGGTGGCCGCAGACCCGGCACAACACCACCGGGGCGTAGCCGCGCCGGTTGAGGAACAGCAGGGTCTGCTCGCCCCGCTGGAGCGTCTCCCCGATCGCCTCGCGCAGCGGCTGCGACAGCCAGGTCTGCGGATCGGGCGGGTTCTGGCGCAGGTCCAGCAGGGCGATCTGCGGCATCACCGCCGCCCCGTGCCGCGCCTCCAGCTTGAGCCAGCCGTAGCGGCCCAGTTGCGCGTTCCACAGCGTCTCCAGCGACGGCGTCGCCGAGGCCAGCACCACCGTCGCCCCCTCGATCCGCGCCCGCGCCACGGCCAGGTCGCGGCCGTGATAGACCAGCCCCTCCTCCTGTTTGAACGAGCCGTCGTGCTCCTCGTCCACCACCAGCAGCTTCAGGTTCACATAGGGCAGGAACAGCGCCGACCGCGCCCCGACCACGATGTTGCAGCGCCCCGCGACCACCGCCTCCCACACCGCCCGCCGCCGCGGCGGGGCCACCCCCGAATGCCACTCCGCCGGCGCCGCGCCGAACCGCGCCGCGATCCGCTCGATCAGGGCCTGGGTCAGGGCGATCTCGGGCAGCAGGATCAACACCTGGGCCGTCGGATCGGCCCGCAGCGTCCGCGCCGCCGCCTCCAGATAGGCCTCGGTCTTGCCCGACCCCGTGACCCCGTCCAGCAGGAAGGGGGCGAAGCCGCCCTTCTCCGTGGCCGCCGCGATCACCTCCGCCGCCGCCGCCTGGTCCGGGTTCAGCGTCGCCGGGGCGTGGTCCGGATCGGGCGCGTCGAAGGCCGCGACCGCCTCGATCTCGACGACCTCCAGCACCCCCTCGTCGACCAGCCCCTTGACCACCCCCGAGGATGCCCCCGCCGCCCGCGCCAGATCGGGCCCCGGCATGGACCGGGAACCCAGCGCCTCCAGCATCGCCGTCCGCGCCGCCGTCGGCCGGGCCGGGACCCGCTCGCCGACCCGCCGCACCCGCCGCTCCGGCCGCGGCCGCGGCGCCCTCCGCCCCTTCCGCGCCGCCGAGGCCAGCTCCCCCGGCGCCCCCCCCGTCCACGC
>CAZGPS010000376.1:0-2077 GCA_964527675.1 uncultured Brevundimonas sp.
TGCGCCCTTAGCTCAGTTGGTTAGAGCATCTGACTTTTAATCAGAGGGTCCTCGGTTCGAGCCCGAGAGGGCGTACCACCATCCCTCCCGGCTCACGGCTATGTGGAACATGGTTCAGTCCGTCCCCTGGCGTCGGGCGCCGGGCCCGGGCGACGGATTGGACAGATCGGCCCGCGACCTCTGCGGGGCCTGCCGCCAACCCATGGATAGCCCCGTGGCGCCCGTCGCCAGCAGCCAGCCGTGGTAGCCGCCCTGGGTGATGCGCTCGAATCCTCCGACACAGTCCCAGCCAAGGGCGTGAGCGAGGGCCGCACCAGCGCCGCCCGAAGCCATGGCGGCGAGAGCGGCCCAGGTCAGGCGCCGATAGGCGAACGGAGCGGCTGCGGAGCGCGCCGCTGACAGCAGGGCGGCGGCGAAGGCGAGGGCGGTCACAACGACAAGGCCATTGTGGCCCGCCTGGGCCGTCGACATCGGCACGCCCGGCGGATCCATGGGAAACCAGATCGCGATCGCGGCCGATGCCGCTCCCGCGACCAGCAGGGCGGAGCCCGCGAGGCGTCCGGGGCTCCGGCTGTCGCGCCAGAAAGCCAGCCCCAGCGCCATGACCAGCAGACCCGTCACCGCCCAGGCGCCGTTGATCGCCGCGGCGTCCGCCGCCCCCGACATGCCGAGGGCGCTGACCGGATCAGCCAGATGAGAATAGCCCGGCCGGCGCGTTCCGCCGAGGACGACCGACAGCAGGAAAAGGATCGGCGCAAGAAGGCCCGCCAGGTAGAGGGGGCGGATCACCCGGATTTCCGGGGGCTGCGGCGAAGGCGGCCTGTCATCCTGAGGCCGTCGCGCAGGTTGAGCCCGATCAGGGCGATGTTGACCAGTCCCGCCGCCAACTCCAGCGCCTGAACCGCGTAGAATGTCGCGTCGAATGCGGCGATCCGCGCTCTGAAGGCCAGGAACAGGGCGGCCGGTAGCAGGATCAGCAGGCCGTTGGCGGCGACCAGCTGCATGCGTCTGGCCTTCACGCCGATCAGCCCGGCCCGGCGCCCGCTGGCCAGGGCGAAACCCGAGCCTCCCGTGGCCATGAGGGCCGGAACAAGCACCAGAAAGCCCCAGGGTATGGTCTTCTTGACGACCTCGATCACCTCGGCTGGGGCGAACAGCTCGCTGAGCACCGTCGAAATCCAGAAGGTCGTGATCATCAGGATCGTGATCAGCCCGGCGATCGGGTGAATGACCCTGAGCATGACCCATCTCCCTTGGCGGGGCGCGGCAGACCGTCTGATATGCTGCCCAGCCTCAATCATACAGCTAGGGATGCAATCGGGCACCGGCGTTGATCTGGCTCAATTGGCCCGGGGACAGTTGGCGCGCCCCCCTGGTCCTGCCTGCAGCAGATGCTCAGGGACATGGTGGCCGGCCGCTCGATCCGGAACGGAATGGTGGCTTCCCGTCGCCCGCCCGCCGTGGTTCAAGACGGCCATGCGCGTCCCCGTCCTGTTTGCCGCCGTCTCCGTACTCCTGTGCGGCTGCGGCGGGGCCGTGGGCGATTTTGGCGCGGGAGTGGGGGCGGCGGCCACCGCGCCGCTCGATGACTTCAACCTTCGTCGTCAGTACATCCCGACCGTGCTGCTGCAGGCCGAGGCCAATCCCTACGACCTGCGCAATCTGACCCAGTGCTCGACCATCGGGGCCGAGATCACCCGCCTGAACGAGGCGCTGGGGCCCGACACGGACGAGCCGCCGGCGCCGGACGGTTCGACCATGGGCGAGCGCGCCGCCGACGCGGCGTCGAAGGCGGCGCTGGACGCCATCCGCGACACCGCCACCGATTTCATCCCGGGCCGCAGCTGGATCCGGCGGCTGTCGGGGGCGGAACAGCACAGTCGCAACGTGCAGTCCGCCATTCAGGCGGGCCGGATGCGGCGGGCCTTCCTCAAGGGCGTGGGCATGAACCGCAACTGCCCCCCGCCGGCCGCGCCGTCGTGGTTCCGGCCGCGGGGCCGGGCCCAGCGCTAGCCGCCGTTAGGGACCTGCCGGGCGTGGAAGTCGCGGCGGAAGGCCTCGAACCGGCCCTGGGCGA
>CAZGPS010000377.1:0-2053 GCA_964527675.1 uncultured Brevundimonas sp.
CGGCAGCCTGCTGATGCCACCGAGATGCCGGGCTCCTCGCCCACCATCCTGAGCGCGCCGTCCCTCTTCGCATCGTCCGACACCGCCCCGCACGGCGCCGACGCGGGCGGCCGCCCCCGCCGCCCGCGATGAGGCTCCGGTCGAGCCCACGGCTCCCCGGCCCTATACGGCCACGCTGAACGCCGCCCCGGCCCAGGCCACGAGCCCGGCGCAGACGCCGGTGATCGTGATCCAGCCGGCAGACTGATCCTTGTGAAAGACGGGCCCCGGCGGAGCGATCCGCCGGGGCTTTTCGGTGTCATTTCAACACGGGCGTCGCCCGCCGGATGACACCGCCCGGCGCAGGCCCGGGTGCGCGTGGACTGACATCCCGACGGGACGTCCCATGGCCTGCCCTCCCTGAAGAAGCCGGCCCTGATGCCCCGGCCGCGCAGTCCTCCGGATCAATGAACCTTCAGGTCGCGAGGCGGGCGGATGCTTCGGAAGCGCGCCTCGATGAAGGAAAAGGTCCCGAAGGCGATGAAGCCCAGGGCGATGAAGCCGATGACCCAGCGGCCGGCCCTCAGGTCTTCGATCTGTTCCAGCGCCGCGCCGAAGCTGGTGACCTCGGCCGTCCTCGCCCGCCAGCCCGCCAGGACCACCAGCGCGGCGAGAGGGAGGTAGGCCAGTCCGCGCGCAAGATGACCGAAGCGGGCCAGCGGCGTCACCCGTCGGCGCGTCCGGACCGAGCAGTGCAGATATTCGCTGAAGTCCTCTCGCCAGGCCTTGACGATATTGGCGACGCCGATCCCGAAAATGGCCAGGCCGGCGGCGATCAGCAGCCACCGGCCAAAGGGTAGGTCGAGCAGCATCGCCGCCCGCTCCCGGCTCTGCGCCACCCCTTCGGAGGGTTCTGCGGCCCGGGCGCCGGCGAACAGGGCGAAGGCGGCGCAGGCGAGGCCGGCGTAACCCAGGCCGCTGAACAGCTGGCTCAGTCGGGTCATGAGACCGTTCCGGGACGTCCCTTCGTGATCGGCGTCGAAAACCGACTGCAGCATCCGCCACATGACGAAGGCCGCCAGTCCGAGGCCGACCAGCAGCATCCACAATCGACCCAGCGGGCGCTGCGACAGCCAGTCCAGCGCGCCCCTGACGCCGACCGCGTCGCCGACCATGTTCAGCGTCGCGAACAGGGCCAGCAGGCCGACCGACAGATAGACGAACCCCCGGGCCCCGTAGCCGACCCGCGCCGCCAGCTCCAGCTGGTCCCGCAGGGGAGGGACGCGCCGCAGCAGGGACGACCGTTTGCGCCCTGCGTCGCCCAGATGGGCCAGTCGGGAACGGAGGGAGGCGAGGGCGTTCGGCACGGCGACCTGAACCCCTGACGTCGAATATGGCTCCGCTATCTGCGCAGCGGCCTTGAGGTGCGACCTGCGGACGCATATCTGCTGCCCGCTCAGGGAGGGCGCGAATGCAGCCTGTTATCTCAATCGAAGGTCTGACCAAGACCTACAAGTCGGGCCTCCAGGCCCTCAAACCCATCAATCTGACCATCAGCAAGGGCGAGATCTTCGCCCTGCTCGGCCCCAACGGCGCCGGCAAGACCACGCTGATTTCGGCCGTGTGCGGCATCGTCACGCCCAGCACCGGCACGATCATCGCCGACGGCCACGACATCCAGAAGGACTATCGCCGGGCCCGCGAGAAGATCGGTCTGGTGCCCCAGGAACTGACCACCGACGCCTTCGAGACGGTCCTCGCCACGGTGACCTTCAGCCGCGGCCTGTTCGGCAAGGCCCCCAACCCCGGCCATATCGAGAGCGTGCTGCGTGAACTGTCGCTGTGGGACAAGCGCAACGACAAGATCATGACCCTGTCCGGCGGTATGAAGCGCCGGGTGATGATCGCCAAGGCCCTGAGCCACGAGCCCGACATCCTGTTCCTCGACGAGCCCACGGCCGGGGTCGACGTCGAACTGCGGCGCGACATGTGGAACCTCGTCCGACGCCTGCGCGACCAGGGCGTCACCATCATCCTGACCACCCACTATATCGAGGAGGCCGAGGAGATGGCC
>CAZGPS010000378.1:0-2052 GCA_964527675.1 uncultured Brevundimonas sp.
CCAGGCCGTGGGCCGTCAGCCCCTGCCCGCCGCGACCGGTGCGGCGATACTCATAGGCCGAGGACCGCTTGCCGAAGCCGGTCTCTGTGACCGTCAGGATGAACTGTTCGGCGGCGCCCAGTTGGGCGATCCGTTCGACGGTCAGAGCCGCGTCCGCGACCTCGTCTTCAGCCTCGGCCGGAGCCGCGACATCGTCTTCCGCGTCCGCGCCGGCCAGGGCCTTGCGCATGGCGTTGGCGTGTTTGACGTAGGCCGAGCGTTCTTCCGGCGTCGCATCGACCCGGCCCAGGATGGCCATAGAGATGACCTCGTCGCCGTCCTGCAGGCGCACGCCCCGGACGCCGGTCGAATCCCGGCCCTTGAACACGCGCACATCGTCGGCCTTGAAGCGGATCGCGCGGCCCAGGGCCGTGGTCAGCAGGATGTCGTCGTCGGCCGTGCACAGGCCGACGCCGACCATGCGGTCGTCGCCTTCCAGCTTCATGGCGATCTTGCCGGCGCGGTTGACCGTGGCGAAGTCCGACAGCTTGTTCCTGCGCACATCGCCCGCCTGGGTGGCGAACATGATGTCGTAGTCGCCCCAGGTCGTCTCGTCCTCGGGCAGGGGCAGGACGTTCATGATGCTGTCGCCCGGCTCGATGGGCAGCAGGTTGACGAAGGCCTTGTCGCGCGAGGTCGGCCCGCCCAGCGGCAGCCGCCAGGTCTTCAGCTTGTAGGCCTTGCCGTTGGTGGCGAAGAACAGCACCGGCGTATGCGTCGAGGCCGAGAACACGCCGACCACGGCGTCGTCGTCCTTCATCGCCACGCCGCTGCGGCCCTTGCCGCCGCGATGCTGGGTCCGGTAGGCGTTCAGCGCCACGCGCTTGACGTAGCCGCCGTGGGTGACGGTGACGACCATGTCCTCGCGCGGGATCAGGTCCTCGTCCTCCATCTCGCCGTCGCCCTCCCCGATCAGGGTGCGACGCGGCACGGCGAACTGATCCTTCACCGCGATCAGGTCGTCGCGGATGATGGCCAGGACGTTCTTGCGGTCCGACAGGATGGTCAGGTGGCCCTGGATCGTATCGGCCAAGCCGCGCGCCTCGCCGAAGATGTCATCACGGCCCAGGCCGGTCAGGCGCGACAGGGTCAGGGCCAGGATGGCGCGGGCCTGTTCGTCGGTCAGTTGCAGGCTGTCGCCGTTGATGACGACGCTGCGGGGGTCGGCGATCAGCTCGACCAGGGCCATCATGTCGCCGACGGGCCAGGGCTTGGCCTGTAGTCGCTCGCGCGCCTCGGTCGGATCGGCCGAGGAGCGGATGATGTGGATGACTTCGTCGATATTGGCGACGGCGACGGCCAGACCGACCAGGACGTGGCCGCGATCACGCGCCTTGTTCAGCTCGAACTTGACGCGGCGAACGACGACTTCCTCGCGGAATTCGAGGAAGATTTGCAGCAGGTCGCGCAGGCCCATCTGCTCGGGCCGCCCGTGGTTCAGCGCCAGCATGTTGACGCCGAACGAGCTCTGCATCGCCGTGTAACGCCACAGCTGGTTCAGGATGACGTCGCCGGAGGCGTCGCGCTTCAGCTCGATGACGATCCGCATGCCCTGGCGGTCGGATTCGTCGCGGACGTCGGAGATGCCCTCCAGACGCTTCTCGCGCACCATTTCGGCGATGCGTTCGATCAGGGTCTGTTTGTTGACCTGGAACGGCAGTTCGGTGACGACGATGGCCTCGCGATCCTTGCGGATCTCCTCGACCGAGGCGCGGCCGCGCACGACCACCGAGCCGCGACCGTCGCGCAGCGCATTGCGCGGCGCAGTGCGGCCCATGATCTCGCCGCCGGTCGGGAAGTCGGGACCGGGCACGATGTCCAGCAGGGCGTCGTCCGAGATGTTCGGATCGTCCAGCAGGGCCAGGGCCGCATCCACGACCTCGCCAAGGTTATGCGGCGGAATATTGGTCGCCATGCCGACGGCGATGCCGCCCGCGCCATTGACCAGCAGGTTCGGGATCCGCGCCGGCAGGACGACGGGCTCCAGCTCCTTCTCGTCGTAGTTGGGCTGGA
>CAZGPS010000379.1:0-2047 GCA_964527675.1 uncultured Brevundimonas sp.
TGGACGCGCTGGAGGCCGGGCTGGCCGAGAGCGGGGCGCGCGCCGCCCTGGCCCGCGCCGCCGCGCTGAAGGAACTCCAGGCCGGCATCGACGCCCGCGCCGACCGCCCCTTCCCCCAAGCCGATCTGGGGTTGGCCGGTCCGGCCGAAGAGATGGCGACGGCGGGCGCGGACGAGGCCGACATCGTCGAGGCGCTGGGCGAAGGCCTGATGCGCGCGCGGCCCCGCGACGCCGCCGCCGGGCGCAGCCTGTTCGGCCCGCACCGCTCAGACCTCACCGCCCTGCACCGCGAGAAGAACCGTCCGGCGGCGGAGGGCTCGTCGGGCGAGCAGAAGGCCCTGGTGCTGAACCTGATCCTGGCGCAGGTGACGCGCCTGGCGGAGCAACCCGCCCAACCGATCCTCCTGCTGGACGAAGCCCCCGCCCATCTGGACGAAGCCCGTCGCGCCGCCCTGTTCGACGAGATCGAGGCGCTGAAACTTCAGGCCTTCATGACGGGCACCGAGCGGCCGCTGTTCGCGGCGCTGGAAGGCCGTGCGCAGTTCGTGGCGGTGGAAGGCGGCGGGCTGTCTTCCCCTTCTCCCCTTGTGGGAGAAGGTGGCGGGCGGAGCCCGACGGATGAGGGGTGACCACGCGACCTTGCCGGTTGTCCCGAGCCTTCAGCCATCGTACTTAAACCTCACGCAGACACCCCTCATCCGAGCGCCTTCGGCGCCCACCTTCTCCCGCAAGGGGAGAAGGGAAAGAGTGGCTTTTCCCGTCCAATTTCCTATATATCGGAGACTTCGGGACGCGCTGATTTGCGCCCCTGAGACAGGCGGTCGAACCGCCGCCTCTTCCCCGTCCGCCCGCGGACCCTGAGCCGACGTTTTCATGACCGAACAGACTGCTCCCTCGCCCGAATACGGCGCCGATTCCATCAAGGTTCTCAAAGGCCTGGACGCGGTGCGCAAGCGCCCCGGCATGTATATCGGCGATACGGACGACGGCTCGGGCCTGCACCACATGGTCTATGAGGTGGTGGACAACGCCATCGACGAGGCCCTGGCCGGCCACGCCGACCTGGTCCAGGTCATCCTCAACGCCGACGGCTCGGTCACGGTGACGGACAATGGTCGCGGCATCCCCACCGACATCCACGAGGGCGAGGGCGTCTCGGCGGCCGAGGTCATCATGACCCAGCTGCACGCCGGCGGTAAGTTCGACCAGAACTCCTACAAGGTCTCGGGCGGCCTGCACGGCGTCGGCGTCTCCGTGGTCAACGCCCTGTCCGACTGGCTCAAGCTGGTCATCTACCGCAATGGCAAACGCCACGAGATGAAGTTCGAGCGCGGCGATACGGTCGAGAGCCTGCGCGTCACCGGCGACGCCCCCCTGCGCGACAACGGCAAGGTGCTGTCGGGCACCGAGGTGACCTTCTTCCCGTCGGTGACCACCTTCGCCACCATCGATTTCGACCTGAAGACGCTCGAACACCGCCTGCGCGAACTGGCCTTCCTCAATTCGGGCGTGGTCATCAAGCTGCAGGATCATCGCGGCGCCGAGCCGTTCGAGGAGATCCTGCACTACGAGGGCGGGGTCGAGGCCTTCGTGCGCCACCTGGACAAGTCCAAGACGCCTATCCTCAAGGACGTCATCGTCATCCGCGGCAAGAAGGAAGGGATCGAGATCGATCTCGCCCTGTGGTGGAACGACAGCTACCACGAGACCATGCTGTGCTTCACCAACAACATCCCGCAGCGGGATGGGGGCACCCACCTGTCGGCCTTCCGCGCCAGCCTGACCCGCGTCATGGGCAGCTATATCGAGAGCTCGGGCCTGGCCAAGAAGGAGAAGGTTGCGCCGACCGGCGAGGACGCCCGCGAAGGCCTGACCTGCGTCCTGTCGGTCAAGGTGCCGGACCCTAAGTTCAGCTCGCAGACCAAGGACAAGCTGGTCTCGTCCGAGGTGCGGCCGGCGGTCGAAAGCCTGTGCTCGGAAGGTCTGGCGACCTGGTTCGAGGAACACCCGGTCGAAGCCAAGATGATCGTTTCCAAGATCATTGAGG
>CAZGPS010000380.1:0-2036 GCA_964527675.1 uncultured Brevundimonas sp.
GCGGCCTGAACCCGAAGAGCTTCGATGGCCGCGGCAATTTCGCCCTGGGCATCAAGGAACACATCGTGTTCCCCGAGATCAACTACGACCAGATCGATCAGATGTGGGGCATGGACATCATCGTCTGCACCACGGCCAAGACCGATGAGGAGGCCAAGGCTCTCCTCACCGAGTTCAAGTTCCCGTTCGTGAACTGAGCGGGAAGGGATAGAGCACAATGGCTAAGAAGAGCGCCGTGAACCGCAACGAGATGGTGAAAGCCCTCGTCGCGAAATACGCCGACAAGCGGGCCGCCCTCAAGGCGACCGCCAACAACGAATCCCTGCCGCTTGAGGAACGCTTCGAAGCGCGCCTCAAGCTGGCGGAGCTGCCGCGTAACTCGGCCGCCAACCGGATTCGCAACCGCTGCGAGGTTACGGGCCGTCCGCGCGCCTATTACCGCAAGCTCAAGATGAGCCGGATCGCCCTGCGTGAACTCGGCAACCTGGGTCAGATCCCGGGCCTGACGAAGTCCAGCTGGTAAGGGGAGCGACAGATATGATGATCAACGATCCCCTGAGCGACATGATCGCTCGCATCCGGAACGCCGCCATGCGCAAGCGTTCCAAGGTGCTCACCCCGGCGTCCCGTCTGCGTCAGCGCGTCCTCGACGTGCTGCAGGACGAAGGCTACATCCGCGGCTATTCGCTGGTTCAGAACCCCGGTGAATTCCCGCAGTTCGAGATCGAGCTGAAATACTTCGACGGCCAGCCGGTCATCGCCGAGATCGCCCGCGTGTCCAAGCCGGGCCGCCGCGTCTACTCCGCGATCTCCGATCTGAAGCCGATCAAGAACGGCCTCGGCATCTCGATCCTCTCCACGTCCAAGGGCGTCATGTCGGACACCGCGGCTCGCGAAGCCAAGGTGGGCGGCGAAGTCCTCTGCAGGGTCTACTAAGATGTCCCGTATCGGAAAACGCACCATCGAGATTCCGAAGGGCGTGACTGTCACGCTCGACGGCCAGACCGTCTCGGTGAAGGGTCCCAAGGGCGAACGCTCCTGGACCGTCGCGGAAGAGATCGAAGTCACCCAGGGTGACGACGGCCTGAACCTGGCGATCCGTGAGGACAACCAGCGTTCGCGGGCCATGTGGGGCCTGTCGCGCACCCTCGTCGACAACATGGTCGTCGGCGTCACCACCGGCTTTGAAAAGAGCCTGGACCTGGTCGGCGTCGGTTATCGCGCCGCGATGAAGGGCAACGCCCTGTCGCTGCAGCTCGGCTTCTCGCACGACGTCGACATCCAGCCGCCGGCCGGGGTCACCTTCACGGTGCCCAAGCAGACGGAAATCAAGATCTCCGGCGCCGACAAGCAGGCCGTCGGTCAGATCGCCGCCGTCATTCGCAAGCTGCGTCCGCCGGAGCCCTACAAGGGCAAGGGCGTGCGCTACACGGGCGAAAAGGTCCGGCGCAAGGAAGGCAAGAAGAAGTAGGTCATGGCAACCACGCTCAAACAGAACGCCAAGCGCCGCTCGGAACGCACTCGCCGCCGCCTGAAGGCTGTGGCCAACGGCCGCCTGCGCCTCTCGGTCCACCGCTCGGACAAGAACATCTCGGCCCAGATCATCGACGACGTCCAGGGCGTCACGGTGGCTTCGGCCTCCTCGCTGGAAGGCGAGAAGGGCAAGAAGGGCAAGGGGTCGGACGTCGCGGCGGCCGCCACCATCGGCAAGCTGATCGCCGAACGCGCCATCGAGAAGGGCGTCAAGGACGTCGTCTTCGACCGCGGCGGCTACATCTATCACGGACGGGTGAAGGCGCTGGCGGAAGCCGCGCGTGAAGCCGGCCTGAATTTCTAAGGGACGCGACAGATGGCGCAAACACCCCAACGCGGCGGCGGCGGCAACGATCGCAACCGTCGTGACAATCGCAACGCTCCCGTCGACGGTCCGGATTCGGACATCGTCGAGAAGCTGGTGCACATCAACCGCGTCGCGGCCACGGTCAAAGGCGGCCGCCGGTTCTCGTTCGCGGCCCTGATGGTCGTCGGCGACGGCA
>CAZGPS010000381.1:0-2027 GCA_964527675.1 uncultured Brevundimonas sp.
GGGTGGCGCTGGAGCAGGTGCGCGATCCGGGCAATCTGGGGACCATCATCCGCACCGCCGACGCGGCGGGCTGCGGCGGGGTGGTGCTGATCGGGGACTGCGTCGATCCCTGGTCGGTCGAGGCGGTGCGGGCGACCATGGGATCGATCTTCGCCGTCGCCATTGCGAAGGCGACTGCGGCCGAGTTCCTGGCCTGGCGGCAGGGCTGGCCGGGGAGCGTGGTCGGGACCCGGCTGGACGCCACGCTGGGGTATCGCGAGGCGGATATTCAGCACCCGGCGCTGATCCTGATGGGCAATGAGCAGGCCGGCCTGACGGATGCGCTGGCCGCCGCCTGCGACGTCAACGTCAAAATCCCGATGCGGGGCCGGGCGGACAGCCTGAATCTGGCGATCGCCACGGGGATCATGGTCTATGCGGTGACCGACGGGCTCTAGAAGCTCCTCCCGTCGACGCGCTGGGCGGTCCAGCTGAAGGGTTCGATGTCGGTCAGGGTGCGGACGTTGACGGCCACCATCTCGGTCCCGTCAGGCGCAACGCCGCGAGCGAAGGTCTGGACCCCGCAGGCTTCGCAGAAGCGGTGACGTATCTTGTGGTTATTGAACAGATATTCCGTCTGGCGGCCGTCGGCCGTGAGGCGGAAAGCGTCGGGCGCGACGAAGCCGAGGACGAAGCCTTTCCTGTAGCAGTGCGAGCAGTTGCACTCGATCAGGCCGTCGAGCCCCATGTCCACTTCAAACGCCACCGCGCCGCAGTGGCAGGACCCCTCGTGGGTCTTCACGTCTGTCATTACGCATCCTCCAGCAACACAACCCCGGGGGCGGATTTGAGCGCGCCGCGCAGGGCGCCGTCGAGACGATAGCGGCCGGGCAGTTTCAGCTCGACCTCGCGGCGGCCGTCGAGTGAGGCGACCAGCGACACCTCCCCGCCCTTGCCGTCGGCCTTCGCCTTGTCGAGCCGCGTGCGAAGCGCCTCAGGATCGGCGGATTTCGACGAGACATGGATGCGCAGGCCCATCTGGCCGTCGTCGATCAGGGCGTCGAGGCGGCTGGCGTCGTCGCCGAAGAAGCGGACCTCGCCGTCGGCCGACTTGGCGCGGACGCGGACCATGATGGAGGCGCCGACCTCGAGCACCTCGCGGCATTTGCGCAGCTGTTCGGGCGGGAACAGGCATTCGAACTCGCCGGTCGGATCGGAGAAGGTGACGAAGGCGAATTTCTCGCCGGTGCGGGCGCTGGCCCGCTCCTGACGGCGGCGCACGACGCCGGCCATCAGGAAGGCCTCGTGGCCGCTCTCGGCCAGGGCTGTGGCCTCGGCGACGAAGGTGACGCGCTTGCGCTTCAGCGCCGGGGCCATGTCCTCGAGCGGGTGGCCGGACAGGTAGAAGCCGACGGCGGCCAGCTCCTGATCCAGCTTCTCGGGCCCGACCCAGGGCTCGACCGGGCGCAGGCGCGGGCGGCCGGCCCCGACCTGATCGCCGCCGAACAGGCTGACCTGGGATGAGGCCCGCTCGGCGGCGACGCTCTGGCAATAGGCCATCAGGGTGTCGGCCTGTTCGACCAGCTGGCGGCGGTTGCTGTGGAAGCTGTCGAAGGCGCCGGCGCGGGCGAGGTTCTCGAGCGCGCGCTTGTTGACGCTGCGCGGGTCGACCCGCTCGAGGAAGTCGAAGATGTCGGTGAAGCGGCCGCCGGTCTCGCGCACCTCGACGAGGTGTTTCATCGCCTCGAGGCCGACATTGCGGATGGCGCCGAGGGCATAGAGGACGGCCCCGACTCCGTCATCCCAGGCGACGTCGAAATCGGCCGAGGAGCGGTTCACGTCCGGCGCCTTGATCGGCACCTCGAAGCGGCGGCAATCCTGATAGAAGACGGCCAGTTTGTCGGTGTTGCTGAGGTCGAGGCTCATGGAGGCGGCCATGAATTCGACGGGGTGGTTGGCCTTGAGCCAGCCGGTCTGGAAGGAGATCAGGGCGTAGGCGGCGGCGTGCGACTTGTTGAAGCCGTAGCCGGCGAATTTGGCCACCAGAT
>CAZGPS010000382.1:0-2026 GCA_964527675.1 uncultured Brevundimonas sp.
AGAAGGGAAGGGTCCCCGTCAGGCCTTCTCGATCGCCGTCGCGATCTGTTCGGGCGTATGGCCGGTCAGGTCCTTCGAAATCTCGCCGACGATCCGCGCCGAGGTTTCCTTGTGCCAGCCCTTGCGCAGCTGACCCATGGTCTTGGGCGCGGCGATGACCAGCAGATGCTCGACCTTGTGGTCCAGCACCATCCTGTTCATCACCTCGGTCACGCCCAGGGCGAAGCCGTCCTCGGCCTGGGTGTCGTTGTCGGGATTGGCGTCGCTCGAGATGCGGCCGGCGGCGCCCGAGACACGGTCGGCGATGGCCGGGGTCGGCCGCGCCGACAGGACGATCCCCTGATGTCCGGTGTGCTCGAACAGCGCCAGTTTCTCGCCGTCAACGACGGCCACGAGCGTGCCTGGGGAAAGTAGCATCCGGTATCTCCGTTTGTGGGGGTCAGGCTGAACGTCTCGCGGGCGAGGCGGTTGCCGACGACGGCGTGAGCCTACTCCGGCTCCGCGCCCGGTCCTTGACCGAAGTCAAACGGGCCAGTCCCCCCGGACCCGCCGGTTCGGACCCGTGGCGACGGCGCCTACGCCCGCTTGCGCCGCATCATCGTCGGCCCGCCGTCGCCCGGCCCCGGCGGCTGCGCCTGCCCCGAGATCGCCCGCGCCAGCCGCAGGAAGCCGGCCAGGTCGATCACCTCGGCCCGATCCTCGGGACCCAGCCCCGCCGCCTCGCACAGTTCGGCCCCGCCCAGCGGCTTCAGGCTGGAGCGCAGCATCTTGCGCCGCTGGCCGAAGGCCGCCGCCGTCACCCGCTCCAGCGCCTTCAGCAGCTCGCGGTCCGGCCGCTCCGCCTTCGGAACCAGATGCACCACGGCGCTGGCCACCTTGGGCGGCGGGGTGAAGGCCGCCGCCGGCAGATGCATGACCAGCTTGGCCTCGCACACCGCCTGGGCGATCACCGCCAGCCGGCCATAGGCCTCGTCCCCGGGCGCGGCGACGATGCGCTCGGCCACCTCCTTCTGGAACATCAGGGTCAGGGCGTGCGGCGTCCACGGCCCCGTCAGCCATTTGATCAGCAGCGGCGTGCCGACATTGTAGGGCAGGTTCGACACCACATGCGCCGGCCCCTCGACCAGTTCGGCCTCGCGCACCCCCAGGGCGTCGCCCTCGACGATGACCAGCCGCCCCGAGCCGTCGTCCAGCTCGGCCAGCAGCGGCAGGAAGCGCGGATCCTTCTCGACCAGCACCACCTTGCCCGCATCGCTCTCCAGCAGCGCCCGCGTCAGTCCGCCCGGCCCCGGCCCGACCTCGATGACGCTGCGTCCCCCGAACGGCCCCGCCAGCCGCACGATCTTGCGTGTCACATTCAGGTCCAGCAGGAAATGCTGCCCGAAGCTCTTCTTCGCCAACAGCCCGTGGGCGTCGAGGGATTCGCGGAGGGAGGGGAGGTCGGTCACATCAAATCCGCTTCAGCTTCCCTTCTCCCCTTGGGGGAGAAGGTGGCCCGGAGGGCCGGATGAGGGGTAGGCCAGCCACCGCCCCGGCGCCAACCGTTTTCCGCTCAGCCATGATCACCGCCCACGCACCGCCGCCGCATGTCGCCGGATCGCTTCAAGCACGATGGCCGGGTTGTTCAGAAACGCCTCATTGCCGAACCGGAGCACGGTGAACCCGGCGGCTGCGAGGCGCGCGTCGCGGTCGGCGTCGCGGTGTTCGCGCAGCCGGTGCACCCCGCCGTCCAGCTCGATCGCCAGCCTGATCTCCGGACAGAAGAAATCCGGAATCGCGCCGGCCGTCGGCGCGTGGCGACGAAATTTGAGCCCGTCGCACCGCCTGCCTCGAAGCATGGCCCAGAGTTTCACCTCCGCGCCGGTCATCTCCGTACGCAGGCTCCGGGCTTGTCGGGTTCTCGGCGACGTCTGGAACATCTGAGGTCTCCCGTCCGAACCATGACGGGGGGGCGGAGCGCTGGCTATCGAAAACTATCTGAAGTTGAAACCCTTCTCCCCTTGGGGGAGAAGGGGGCCCGGTAGGG
>CAZGPS010000383.1:0-2009 GCA_964527675.1 uncultured Brevundimonas sp.
AGGCGTAGCGGACATAGGCGACCTCATCGACCGACTTCAGCGCCTTCATGATGAAATCGCCGACCGTCGAGGACGGGATTTCGGTCTCGCCGAGGCTTTCCAGCTGGCGGGTGATGCGGCTGACCAGCTGTTCGATCTGTTCGGCCTGCACCGGTCGTTTGCGCAGGGCGACGTTCAGCGACCGCTCCAGCTTGTCGCGGTCGAAGGGCGCGCGGCGGCCGTTGCGCTTGAGGATCATCAGCTCGCGCAACTGCACCCGCTCGAAGGTGGTGAACCGCCCGCTGCACTGCGGGCAGGACCGACGGCGGCGGATGGCGGCGCCGTCATCCGACGGGCGGCTGTCCTTCACCTGGGTGTCCTGATGGCCGCAGAAGGGGCATTTCATCAGCTGGTTATCCGTAAATCGGGAAGCGACGCGTGAGTTCGCGCACCTCGCCCGCGACGCGTTGCGACACGCCGGCGTCGGCCTCGTCCGTGCCCTTCATCGAGTCGATCACATCGGCGATCCAGTGGCCGACCTGCTGGAACTCACCGACGCCGAAGCCTCGGGTGGTGCCGGCCGGCGTGCCGAGGCGGACGCCCGAGGTGACGGTGAAGGGGGCGGTGTCGAACGGCACGCCGTTCTTGTTGCAGGTCATCAGGGCGTGTTCGAGCGCCGCCTCGGTGGCCTTGCCTGTCACCCCCTTGGGCCGCAGATCGACGAGCATCAGATGGCTGTCGGTGCCGCCCGAGACGATGGCGGCGCCGCGCTCGACCAGCACGGCGGCCAGGGCGCGGGCGTTGGTCACGACCTGCTGGGCGTAGAGTTTGAACTCGGGCTTCAGCGCCTCGCCGAAGGCGACGGCCTTGGCGGCGATGACATGCTCCAGCGGCCCGCCTTGCAGGCCGGGGAAGACGGCCGAATTGATCTTCTTGCCCAGCTCGACGTCGTTCGACAGCACCATGCCGCCGCGCGGGCCGCGCAGGGTCTTGTGCGTCGTGGTGGTGACGACGTGGGCGTGCGGCAGCGGGTCGGGATAGACGCCGCCGGCGATCAGGCCCGCATAGTGGGCCATGTCGACCATCAGATACGCCCCCACGCTGTCGGCGATCTCGCGGAAGCGGGCGAAGTCGATATGGCGGCTGTAGGCGCTGGCGCCGGCGAGGATCAGCTTCGGCTTCTCCTTCTCCGCCATCTCGGCGACGTGGTCATAGTCGATCAGGCAGTCGCTCTCGCGGACCTTGTAGGTCACCGGCCGGAACCATTTGCCGGACTGGTTGGCAGGCGAGCCGTGGGTCAGGTGGCCGCCGGCGGCCAGATCCATGCCGAGGAACGCATCCCCCGGCTGCAGCAGGGCCATGAATACGGCCTGATTGGCCTGGGCGCCCGAGTGCGGCTGGACGTTGGCGAAGGCGCAGCCGAACAGCTGTTTGGCGCGCTCGCGGGCGAGGTTTTCGGTGACGTCGACATATTCGCAGCCGCCGTAGTAGCGCCGGCCCGGATAGCCCTCGGCGTATTTGTTGGTCAGGACCGAGCCTTGCGCCTCCAGCACCGCCCTGGAGACGATGTTCTCGGAGGCGATCAGCTCGATCTGCTCCTGCTGACGGCCCAGTTCGCCCTGGATGCCGCCGAAGATGTCGGGATCGGCCTCGGCGAGGGATTTCGAGAAATAGGCGTCGTGGGTGAAGGCGGTCACGGGCAGGGCCTCAAACGTTGCGGTGGATCATTTAGGCCCCGGGACCTTCGACCACAACATCTTGTGGGTCACCGCGACAGAAGCGCCCGCTTGAGTTTGGCCAGGGCGATGCGTTCGAGGCCCTTCGGCTCCGCGACAGGACCGAGCGCTGAAACCTCGACGCCGGTGGCGACGTGGATGGCCGAGCATTTCAGATACGGGCCGTTGCGGGTCAGTTCGAGGATGACCTCGCCCAGGTCTGGCTCAGGCGACGGCAGGGAGGCGCGCCACGTTGCAGTGGGTCCACAGCCGGTCCATGGCGCGGACGAGGTCGTCCATCATGGCGTCGGTGTG
>CAZGPS010000384.1:0-2002 GCA_964527675.1 uncultured Brevundimonas sp.
GAACGTGCGGCAGCCGAGGCCTTCGCCGCGTCCCATGTGGACACCTCTGGTCCGGCGCTGTCCGAGGCCGACGCGGTCGACGCCCTGCTGCACCGCTCGCCGACCCCGCAGGTGTCGATGGCGCTGCGGGACCGGGTGCTGGCCGCCGCCGCCTCGGCCGGAGGCCGCGCCGGGCGCGCCGGACGGGTCTGGATCGACCGTCTGTCGCTCGCCTTCGGGGCAGGCTGGGCCGTGGCCACTTGCGCCGGGGTCGTGGCGGGCGTGATGCTGACCGGTCATGTCACCGCCGACGCGCGCGCCGACGCCGTGCTGTATCAGGCCTCGCTTCTGGCGATCGATGACACGGAGGTTCTCGGTTGACCCCCAGGGCCCTGAAGATCGCGCTGGCGGCGTCGGTCGCGCTGAACCTTTTCGCCGTCGCCGCCGGGACGACCCTGATGATCAATCGGGAGCGGGTCGAGAGCCATGCCGAGGCCCAGCAGAGTCCCGGGCGGACGCGGTCGCCCATGGGTCTGGTCGGGCGACTGAGTCCCGAGGCCCAGCCTGAGGTCCGTCGGGCGCTCCGCGCCGCCGCCTTGTCGGCGCGCCCGGACTTCGAGGAAGCCCGGGAGAAACGACGCGAGGCGGTCGCCCTGGTGCGATCCGCCGACTTCGACCCTGCGCGGCTGACCGCCCTGCTGGACCAATCGCGCGCCGCTGAACTGCGCGGGCGTCAACGCCTCGAGGTCGAGGCGGTCGCCCTGCTGTCCGGTCTGGAGCCGGCCGATCGGGCGATCATGGCCGAGATTCTGGCCCGCAGGCGGGGCGGAGGTGCCCGGGAGTCCAGTCCCGCACTCTCCCGCGAGAAGGCGGCTCCGGCCGACTGACGCCTACGCCGCCTGACGGCTGCCGAATGACTCGCCTGCGTCGGGCACGCCTGGCGGCTTGTGAATCGGCAGGTCGAAGCTGACCGTCGTCCCGCGTCCCGGCTCGCTCTCCATCGTCAGCGTCCCGCCGTGCAGTTCGATCAACGACTTGGTCAGGGCCAGTCCGAGGCCGGTGCCCTGGGTCGTCTTGGAGTGCTGCCCCTCGACCTGTTCGAACGGCCGCGCCAGCCGGGCCAGATCGTCAGCGGCGATGCCGATGCCGGTGTCGGTGACCGCTACGCGGATGCGATCGTCGTCCTCGCGCGACAGGGCCACGACGATGTCGCCGCCCTCCGGCGTGAATTTCACCGCGTTCGACAGCAGGTTCAGCACCACCTGTTTCAGACCGCGATGGTCGGCCTCGATGGTCGGCAGATCGGGGGCGTCGACCAGCAGCTTCAGCCCCGCCTCCTCGACCCGCCCGCGCATCAGCCGCGCCGCGTCCTCGACGATCTCCTTCATCGACACCGCCTCATAATGCAGCGTCAGCTTGCCGGCCTCGATCTTGGCCATGTCGAGAATGTCGTTGATCAGGCTCAGCAGATGCTGACCCGAACGCAGAATATCGGCCGCATAGCCCTTGTAGCGGGCGTCGCCCAGCGGCCCGAACATCTCGCCGGCCATGATCTCCGAGAAGCCGTTGATGGCGTTCAGCGGCGTGCGCAGTTCATGGCTCATATTGGCCAGGAACTCGGACTTGGCGCGGTTGGCGTCTTCGGCGCGGGTCATGGCGACCTCATATTTGCGCGCGAGCAGGGACAGCTTGTCCTGGCTGGCCTCCAGCTCTTCGACCATGGCGCGCAGTTCATCGGCGGCGCGGCGGCGCTCGGCCTCCTGGCGGCGGACGACGGTGATGTCGGCGCAGATCACCACCGTGCCGCCGTCGCCAGTGAAGCGCTCAGCCATCTGCAGCCAGCGGCCATCCTTCAGCTCGACCTCGCGCACCCCGGCGCGCCCTTCGACGGAGGGACGCTCGGACTTGATGGCGTCGGCGGCGATGCGGTTCAGCTCGTCCTTCAGCGCGCCGCGACGAACGACGCCGGGCGGAAAGGCGAAAGCGTCCTGAAAGCCCTGATTCCACAGGATCAGACGGCCGC
>CAZGPS010000385.1:0-2001 GCA_964527675.1 uncultured Brevundimonas sp.
GCTGCGAGCCTTCCTCTATGTCCATTCCGCCACCCCGCGTCGTTGGACCGAGGCGCAGGTCAGCCTGGTCGAGGAGGTCGCCGCCCGGACCTGGGCCGAGGTCGAACGCGCCCGCGCCGAGAACGAGACCCGCGAGAGCGAGCAACGTTTCCGCGCCATCGCAGACACGGCCCCGGTCCTGATCTGGGTCACGCACCAGGACCGCACGCGCGCCTTCGTCAACCAGGCCTATGTCGACTTCTATGGCGCGGACTATGAGACGGTCCGCACCCTGGACTGGCGCGACGCGCTGCATCCCGACGACCAGGCCCGCATCCTGGCGGAGTCCGTTTCGGGCGAAGCGACACGCGAGCCGTTTTCGCTGGAGGCCCGCTATCGGCGTCACGACGGTGAGTGGCGCTGGCTGAAGTCCTTCTCGCGCCCGCGTCTGAACGGGTCCGAAGTCGTCGGCTTCGTCGGCGTGGCCTTCGACGTGACCGACATGCGCGCGGCCCAGGCCAGGCTGGAAGAGTCCGAGAACCGATTCCGCATCGTCGCCGACAGCGCGCCGGCCCTGATCTGGATGAGCGACGACGCCGCCCAGATGGTGTTCGCCAACAGACGATACCGCACCTTCTTCGGGGTCGAGGCCGACGGCCATCTGCCCGACAGCTGGCGCACCCTGATCCACCCGGACGACGAGGGCGTCTTCGTCGCCGCCTTCATGCGGGCCTTCGAGGCCAGGGATCGGTTCGAGGCCTTGACGCGGGTCAACCACCCGCTGCTGGGCCTGCGCTGGCTACGCAACGAGGGCGTGCCGCGCTTCGACGCTTCGGGACAGTTCCAGGGCTATGTGGGCGCCTGCCTGGACGTGACCGACGCCAAGCGCGCCGAGGACGATCTGAAGCGGATCAACGAACTGCTGGCGGATCGGGTCGATGAGTCCCTGATTGACAAGGCCCAGGCCGAGGCCCAGCTGGTTCACGCCCAGCGGATGGAGGCCGTTGGGCGTCTGACCGGCGGGGTGGCGCACGATTTCAACAACCTGCTGACCGTCGTGATCGGCGCCCTGGACATCATCCTGCGCAGCGACGATCCGGCCAAGCGCAAGAAGCTGGGCGAGGCGGCCCTGGCTGCGGCGCGGCGTGGCGAGAGCCTGACGCACCAGCTGCTGGCCTTCTCGCGCCGCCAGGCGCTGAGGCCCGAGCCGATCGACCTGAACGCCCTGATCCGCGAGAGCGCACCCCTGCTGCGTCGCGCGGTCGGAGAGGCGGTCGATTTCAAGGTGAAGCTGAAGCGCGGCGGCGCATGCGCCAATGTGGACCCGGCCCAGTTCGAGGCGGCGCTTCTGAACCTGATCGTCAACGCCCGCGACGCTTTGGGGGACGTGACGGGGGCCAAGAGCCGCCATGCGCGGATCACGGTCCAGACGCGGGCCTGCACGGTCGAGGCCGGCCAGGTCGCAGAGCTGCCGCCCGGCGACTATGTCTGCGTCGCCGTGTCCGACAATGGCGAGGGCATGTCGCCCGAAATCCGCGACCGGGTGTTCGAACCCTTCTTCACCACCAAGGGCGTCGGCAAGGGCACGGGCCTGGGCCTCAGCCAGGTCTATGGGTTTGCGCGCCAGTCGGGCGGCGGCGTCCATATCGAATCCGAACCGGGACAGGGGGCCGAGATCTGTCTCTATCTGCCGCCCCTGTCCGCCGAGGATGCGGTGGCCGCGCCGGTCGCGGCGTCCGGCGACGACGCGCCCCTGGCTGAGGGCGGGCGGATGTTGCTGGTCGAGGACGATCCCGGCGTCGCCGCCGTGGCGCTGGAAATCCTGGAAGGTTTCGGGCTTGAGGTCGATTGGGCCGAGAATGGCGACGATGCGCTGAAGTTCCTGCACGCCGCCAGCTTCGACGTGATGCTGACCGATGTGGTCATGCCAGGCGGCATGAGCGGGGTGGAGCTGGCGCGTACGGCGGCGGTCCAATGGCCCGAACTGCAGATCGCCCTGACCTCGGGCTATGTCGGGGAGGA
>CAZGPS010000386.1:0-1992 GCA_964527675.1 uncultured Brevundimonas sp.
TCACTGGCCCGCTGGACGAACCGCGCGGAGCGCGCCAAGGTCGCCGCCGCATAGAGAGACGCCGGGGGGCGTCCGGGAGCGCCCATGACCGACAGCACCACTCCGGCCGCGCCGCGCAAGGCGGGGGCAGGCGATGTTTTCAAGGCCCTGGGCCGAGGCCGGGTGCTCATCACCCTGCTGTTGGGCTTCGGCTCCGGCCTGCCCTTCCTGCTGACGGGCGCCACGCTCAGCATCTGGCTGGCGGAGGGCGACGTCACCCTGGCGGCGATCGGATTCATTTCGTGGGTCGGCCTGGCCTATTCCTTCAAATTCGTCTGGGCGCCGGTTGTCGACCGGTTCGACGTCCCCTTGCTGGGTCGACTGGGTCGACGGCGCGGGTGGATGATCCTGTCCCAGCTGGTGGTCGGGGCGGCGCTGATCGCCATGGCCATCATCGGGCCGGAAGGCGGACTCACGGCGCTCGGCGCCGCGGCCCTAGTGACGGCGTTCGCCTCGGCCACCCAGGACATCGTGGTCGATGCGTGGCGGATCGAAAGCGCCGAGAACGACGACGACCTGGGCCTGCTGACCTCGGCCTTCCAGCTGGGCTATCGCTTCGCCATTCTGGCCGGCAATGCGCTGATCCTCTTCTTCGCCAGCTGGTTCGGCTGGAACGGGGCCTATGCGATCTGGGGCGGGGCCATGGTCATCGCCATTGGCGCCACCCTGTTCGCCAAGGAGCCGCTCGACCGGCGCGAGATCGCCGCCGCCACGGGCGGCGCGCCGCCGTGGACCCCGCGCGGGATGTTCGACGTGGTCGTCGGCCCGTTCGTCAACTTTCTGAAGACGCACAAGGCGGCGGCCTTCCTGATGCTGGCGGCCATCAGCCTGTATCGCCTGCCGGACTTCGTCATGGGGCCGATGGTGGGACCGTTCTATATCGACCTGGGCCTGACCAAGGAGGCGATCGGGGCCATGCGGCTGAGCGTCGGCCTGGTCGCGGCCTTCGCCGGCATTGCGGCGGGCGGGCTGAGCGCCGTGCGCTTCGGCTTCGGCCCGACGCTGCTGTTCGGCGCCCTGATCGGGCCGATGTCGAACCTCGGCTACACCCTGATGGCGGTGGCCGGCCTGTCCACGCCGATGTTCGCCGGCGTCCTGTTCGTCGAGAATTTTTCGGAAGGTTTCGCGGGCGCGGCTCTCGTCGCCTATATGTCGAGCCTGACGGGCATCGGCTACACCGCCACCCAATACGCCTTGCTCAGCTCGTTCTACGCCCTGCTGGGCAAGTTCCTGAAGGGCTTCTCGGGGGTGGTGGTGGAGAGTCTCGAACAGGGCCATTCGCTGATGACGGCCTACGCCCTGTTCTTCGCCGGGACGGCGCTGGTCGGCGTGCCGGCGGTCATCCTGTGCTGGTTCCTGGAACGGCGGAACCAGCGTCTGAGGCGAGCCGCCGCCGGGGTCTCCTGACCGCGGCTCACTCCTCCCCGATGGCCCCTTCGTCATAGGCGGCGAAGGTGGCGGCGGTGATGATCTCGCTGACCGAGGCGCCGAGCGAGACGATCTGGACCGACTTCTCCAGCCCGACCAGCAGCGGGCCGATGACGGTGGCGCCGCCCAGCTGCTGCACCAGACGGGTCGAGATGACGGCCGAATGAATCGCCGGCATGACCAGCACATTGGCGTGGCCGGTCAGGCGCATGAAGGGGTAGGTCGCCCGGGCCTCGGGATCGAGGGCCAGCTCGGGCGGCATTTCGCCCTCGTATTCGAAATCGACGCCGCGCTGGTCGAGGATGCGGATGGCCTCGCGCACCTTCTCGCCGCGGTCGCCCGGCGGGTTGCCGAAGGTGGAGTAGCTGAGGAAGGCGACGCGCGGGGTCTTGCCCAGATTGCGCACGGTGGCGGCGGCCTGGATGGCGATCTCGGCCAGTTCCTCGGCGTTGGGCAGTTCGTGGATCGAGGTGTCGGCGACGAACAGGGTCCGGCCCTTGGCCAGCAGGATCGACAGGCCGATCA
>CAZGPS010000387.1:0-1990 GCA_964527675.1 uncultured Brevundimonas sp.
ATGATGCCGGCGCCGATGACGATCAGATGCTTCGGCACGGCCGGCAGGGACAGGGCGCCGGTGGAATCCACCACCCTGCCGGCCTCGAAGGCCACGCCGGGCAGTGGCGTCGGCTCCGAGCCGGTGGCGATGACGATGTCCTTCGCCGTCAGCACCGTCCTGGAGCCGTCGGCGGCCGTGACCTCGACCTGGCCCTTGCCGACGATCCGGCCGCGGCCCTTGATCCAGTCGGCCTTGTTCTTCTTGAACAGGAATTCGATGCCCTTGGTCAGGGCCGTGACGCTCTCGGCCTTCTGACCCATCATCTGGCCGAGATTCAGCTTCGGCGCGGCGATCTCGATGCCGAGGTGGGGGAATTCCGTCGTCGCCGTCTCGAACAGCTCCGAGGCGTGCAGCAAGGCCTTGGACGGCATGCAGCCGACGTTCAGGCAGGTGCCGCCCAGGGTCTCGCGCATCTCGATGCAGGCGGCCTTCAGTCCCAGCTGTCCGGCGCGGATGGCGGCGTTGTAGCCGCCCGGCCCGCCCCCGATGATGACGACGTCATACGCGGCGCTGGGGGAGGCGGCTTCGGCCATGGGGTCTCTCGTTTCGATGGGCGCGGGGGGAGCGCGCGGAACCTAGCGGCGCGCCGGGGCGCGTCAACCGTTGCGCTCCATATAGGCGCTCCCGCCCGCGAGGCGAGACTTCGTCGACCTAGTAGTCGAGCTGTCCCGGCGTCCGAACCCGGCGAATGCGGCGGCCGGTGATCATCACCAGCATCCCGAGCAACACGAGACCGCCCAACAGCAACCACAGCGGCTCGACCGGCAGGCCGGAAAGCGCCTCGGGCGCCGCCCTCGCCGCCGGGCCGGACGCCGCCGCGTCCGCACCCTGGCGGTCCAGCGCCAGCCGCAGCCCGGCGTCGGCGAGAAAGGCCAGCAAATAGGCCGCGGCGGCCTTCGGATTTCCGGCCCCCAGCATCAGGGCGGAAATCACGTACAGGGCGATGGCCCCGGCCCACAGGGCCCAGGCCGGAAGGAAGCCGAACAGCTCGCCCCCGCCCTGCGCCTCGGCCCCGGCGCGCATCGCAGCCGCGTCAGGCGCGGCGCCCTCGATGAACGGCGACAGGAACGGCCAGGCCAGCCAGCCGGCATAGGCCAGGACCGCCAGCACCACGACGAGACGCAACAGCTTCATGATCAACCCTCCCACAGGCGTTAACCATTCTACACCGTGACGCTTGCGGCGCCAGCCGCCGCGGGATCAGGCGATGGCGGCGGGGAGGGTGATCGACACCTCGGCGCCCTGATCCGGCGGACTGTCGATCGACAGCACCCCGCCGGACTGGCGCGCGAAGGCGTAGGCCTGAGAGAGGCCGAGACCGGCCGCCCCCTCACGGGTGGTGAAGAAGGGCTCCACGGCGCGGGCGGCGAGGTCGCGATCCATGCCCGGCCCACTGTCGCGGACGCTCAGGCGCAGGCCGCCTTCCAGCAGGGTCTCCAGGCGGACCGCCACCGATCCCTGTCCGTCGACCGCCTCGACCGCATTGCGCGTCAGGGCCTTGACCGCACCCTCGAACGCCACCGGATCGAGCCGCGCCGGCGCCGCATCGGCCGGCCCCTCGATCATCAGGTCGACGCCCGGGCCCGCCAGTTCGCGCAGCCGGCTCTCCATGCCGCGCAACAGCACCCCGGCGTCCATGACCCGCAGCACGGGTTCGTCGTCCCCCTGCGAAAAGGCCGTCAGGCGCCGGGTCAGCAGTTCCCCCTTCTGGCCCGCCGCCAGCGCGGCCTGGCCGATCCGCCGCACCCGGGCGGGGTCGTCGGCCTGCCTCAGCATCATGTCCAGGGCGCCGGTCATGACGCCCAGCACGGCGTTGAAATCGTGCGCCAGCCCACCGGTCAGGCGGCCGACGCTCTCCATCCGTCGCCCGCCCTGGAGCTCCGCTTCCGCTTCTGCGCGGACCTGTTCGGCGGCGGCGCGGGCCGCCTCGGCTTCGGCGCGCGCGGCG
>CAZGPS010000388.1:0-1990 GCA_964527675.1 uncultured Brevundimonas sp.
GGCGGGTAGATGTAGGTGTTGCGGACCATGAACTCCTTGAGGATGTCGTTCTGGATGGTCCCGGTCAGGGCGCTGTGGGCGACACCCTGTTCTTCCGCCGCGACGATGTAGAGGGCCAGCACCGGCAGGACGGCGCCGTTCATGGTCATCGACACGCTCATCCTGTCCAGCGGGATGCCGTCGAACAGGGTGCGCATGTCGTAGATGGAGTCGATGGCCACGCCGGCCATGCCGACGTCGCCCCGGACCCGCGGATGGTCGCTGTCGTAGCCGCGGTGGGTGGCGAGGTCGAAGGCGATCGACAGACCCTTCTGACCGGCCTCGAGGTTGCGGCGGTAGAAGGCGTTGGAGGCCTCGGCGGTCGAGAAGCCGGCGTACTGGCGGATGGTCCACGGGTTGGACGCATACATCGTCGGATAGGGGCCGCGATGGTAGGGCGCGATCCCCGGCAGGCCGTGGATGAAGTCGAGGCCGTCGAGGGCCAAGGCGTCATAGGCCGGGGCGACGGTCAGGCCCTCGGGGGTGTGCCACGGATCGCGGGCCGGGCCGACGCCGGTGGGGCCGAGGTCGAGGGCGATCTTGCTGAAGTTCGGGACGGTCACTGCCCGGCCTCCTTCGCTTCGAAGGACGCGGCGAAACGCATCGGGGTCAGGGGCTCGCAGGCGTCGCCGCCGGCCTGGGGGGCGGCGGGGCGATCGGCTTCGACGGGGGCCGGGCGCGGGTCGGCGTCGACGAATTTCGTCACCCCCACCATCTGGGCCGCGCCGCCGGCGAGGGCCGCCTCCAGCGTCTGGCGGGCGCGGGCGACGCGGGGCTGGATGACATGGCCGCGCAGGGCCTCGACGACGCCGCCCTCGGCCTCGATCTTCTGGAACTCGGACCAGCCGGCCTCGGCCAGTTCGCGGGTGCGCTGGTCGAGGAACCAGGAGCCGGCCGCGGGATCGTCGACGCGGCCGATGTGAGCCTCTTCCATCAGCACCAGCTGGGTGTTGCGCGCCTGGCGCCGGGCGAAGGCGTCGGGACGGCCATTGGCCCGCGAGAAGGCGTCCAGCACCACGGCGTCGGCGCCGCCGACCGCCCCGGCGAACCCGGCGGCGGTCAGCCGCAGCAGATTCGGCCACGGGTCGCGGGCGGACAGTATCCGGCGCGACGACCGCGCCTCGATGATCGCGGGCGTCTCGGCCCCGAAGGCGCGGCTGAGCGATCTCCAGATCAGGCGCAGGGCGCGGACCTTGGCGAGGCTGTCGAAATACTCCTGGTCGACGGCGACGCCGAGCACGGTCCCCTTCAGCGCCTGTTCGGCGGTCATGCCGGCGTCGAGGGCGGCCTTGACCAGGGCCACGGCGTTGGCGGCGGCGAAGGCCAGTTCCTGGCCGATCGAGCCGCCGGCCTCGTGGACAACGCGGCCGCTGGCGAGGAAGAAGCTGGCTTCCGGATAGGCCCCGGCGTGGCGGGCGGCGGTGTTGGCGGCGAGGCTGAGGTGCTCTTCCAGCGAGCGCGGGGCGGCGCCGGCCGCGGCGAAGGCGGAGACGGGGTCCATGTGGAACATCAGCCTCGCGCGGGGCGAGCCCTTGGCCGCGACGGCGAGGGCGTTGGCGGCTTCGGGACCGGCCAGCCCGGCGTCCAGCCCGACCGCCGCCAGCTCCAGCGCCACGCCGTCGAGCGCGGCGGTCAGGGGGGCGGAATCTCTGAGCACCGCGCCCTTGAGCACGACCGAGGCGGCGCCGCCTTCGAGGTCCGCCAGCACGGCGGCGTTGATCGCCGCCGCCTCGTCGCCCTCGACCAGGGTGCGCAGGTCCCAGGCCCGGCCGTCAGCGTCTGACGGTCTTGGTGCGGACAGGGGCTGCACGCCGGTCGCCGCGCCATAGAGCGGCCGGACCGCCAGATGGTCCGCGTCGAGGTGGATCAGGCTCTCGATCGGCCGGCCCTTGAGCGCCTTCTCGGCGAGGGCCTTCCAGTCGGCGGGGGACGGGGTCGCAAAGGTCATGCG
>CAZGPS010000389.1:0-1975 GCA_964527675.1 uncultured Brevundimonas sp.
GCGCGCTCCATGACGAAGATGATGTCGGCCCAGGCGAGGTTCGTCATCCCGGACCTGATCCGGGATCGGGCGTGACCGGCTCCTCTGCATCGGGCGCCAGGCCGGCGGAGGCGGTCTCGACGCCGGGGCGGGAGGCGAACACCCGCTCGGCCGTGGGGGAGCGGAGGCGATTGCGGGCGCAGAGGAAGAGGAGGCGCTTTGCTATTGGACGCTACCTAGACAGTATAACTTGGGGACAACTCCACGACGCACAGCACAGCGAAGAACGTTCCAAGAACAGGACGAATCATTGCGAATCACGTGATGTTCGCTGCATAACGTCGTCAGTCGCGATATGCAGCCCTTATCCCCAGGTCAGCCCCTAGATGTGGGGGCTGTGGATAAGTTGGGCCCGCGATGTGCCATCAATTTGACATTGAGATTTCGCGGCAGCATGACGGTTGCAGTGACACCTCGTTAACGAACGAGGCCGCCAGGTTGCACCCTGGCGGCCTCAAGTTCGAGAGCGAGGACCCTGCCATCCATTGCCTGGCTGCGGGGGCTTCGTCTGGTGCGAACAACGCGGTTACAAGCCGTGGCCAGTAGAAAGTCAAGTCAGGCGTCATCAACCCTCTGTGGGAAAGACGTCATGACGACCTATCAAGCCACCTGCCACACTCCCGACTCCAACGACCCTGATCGCCGCCTCCAGGGCCTCGGGGGATCCGGTTGGAAGCACGGGATCGACACGATCATCGCCGGCATCCAGAGTGGTGCCGACAAATATTGGACCACGACCTCAAAAGGCGAAAGCGTTTGGGTCGAGGTGCACAAGCACCCGCAGTCCGGCCGGCTGTACATCAAGACCTCGGCTGACGGCCTCGTGCCGAACAACTTGTTGGCCCTGCCGCGCTGCACGTAGCGGTGTCGGGGTAGGAAAGAAGGGGGTCCGCTTGCGGGCCTCCTTTTTTTCACAGCGGAATATTATCGTGCTTCTTCCACGGGTTCTCCTGCTGCTTGTTCTTCAGCGTCCGTAGCGCCCGGATCAGCCGCCGCCGCGTCCCGTGCGGCATGATCACATCGTCGATATAACCCAGGCCCGCCGCCACGAACGGATTGGCGAACCGTTCCTTGTACTCGGCCTCGCGCGCCGCCAGCGCCTCGGGGTCCCCCGCCTCCTTGCGGAAGATGATCTCGACCGCGCCCTTGGCGCCCATGACGGCGATCTCGGCCGAGGGCCAGGCGTAGTTGACGTCGCCGCGCAGGTGTTTGGAGCTCATCACGTCATAGGCGCCGCCATAGGCCTTGCGGGTGATGACGGTCAGCTTGGGCACGGTGGCCTCGGCGTAGGCGAACAGCAGCTTGGCGCCGTGTTTGATCAGGCCGCCGTACTCCTGGCGCGTGCCGGGCATGAAGCCGGGCACGTCGACGAAGGTCACCAGCGGGATGTCGAAGGCGTCGCAGAAGCGCACGAAGCGGGCGGCCTTGCGGCTGGAGTCGATGTCGAGGACGCCGGCCAGCACCTGCGGCTGGTTGGCGACGACGCCGACGGTCTGGCCGTCGAGGCGGCCGAAGCCGGTGACGATGTTCTTCGCGAAGTCCGGGGCGATCTCGAAGAATTCGGCCTCGTCGACCGTCTTCAGGATCAGCTCCTTGATGTCATAGGGCTGGTTCGGATTGGCCGGGACCAGGGTGTCGAGGCTGGCCTCGTCGCGCTCGGGGTCGTCATAGCTGTCGCGGACCGGGGGCTTTTCGCGGTTCGACAGGGGCAGGAAGCCGATCAGGCGGCGGACCTCGCTGAGGGCCTCAAGATCGTTCTCGAAGGCGCCGTCGGCGACGCCCGACTTGCCGGCGTGGACGCGGGCCCCGCCGAGGTCCTCGTGGGTGACCACCTCGTTTGTGACCGTCTTCACCACGTCGGGGCCGGTCACGTACATGTACGAGGTGTCCTTCACCATGAAGATGAAGTCGGTGATGGCGGGGGAATAGACGTCGC
>CAZGPS010000390.1:0-1958 GCA_964527675.1 uncultured Brevundimonas sp.
GCGTCCCACACCACCAGCGGATTGTTGCCGCCCAGTTCGAGGGCGAGGATGACGTGCGGGTCGTCGGCGAATTTGCGCCGGAAATGGGCGCCGGCCGCGCCCGAACCGGTGAACATCAGGGCGTCGATGCCGCTGTCCAGCAGGGCGGCTCCGGTGTCGCGCCCGCCCTGGACGACATTGACCACGCCGGCGGGCAGGTCGGCCTCGGCGAAGGCTTCGGCCATCAGTTGGCCGGTGAGGGGCGTCTCTTCGGAGGGCTTGAAGACGACCGTGTCGCCGGCGAGCAGGGCCGGGACGATGTGGCCGTTGGGCAGGTGGCCGGGGAAGTTGAACGGGCCGAGCACCGCCGCCACGCCGTGCGGGCGGTGGCGCAGGACGGCCTGGCCGAAGGCGGTGTCGGCGATGCGCTCGCCGGTGCGCTCGTCATAGGCGCGGATCGAGATGTCGACCTTGCCGGCCATGGCGCCGAGCTCGGCGGTGGTCTCCCACAGGGCCTTGCCAGTCTCGCGGCTGATCGCTTCGGCCATCTGCGGGGCGCGGGCCTTGAGCACGGCCTGATAGCGTTTGACCGCGTCGATGCGGTCCTGACGCGGGCGGTCGACCCAGTCGGGGAAGGCGGCGCGGGCGCGGTCCGTGGCGGCCTGGACCTCGGCGGGAGAGGCGGCGGCGCCTTCCCAGATGGTTTCGCCGGTGGCGGGGTCGATGGATTTGAAATGGGTCATGGGATCCAGATGGGGGCTCACATCTTCACCCGCACGATGTCGCCGGCGCGCACCTTGAGCGCCTCGGCGGTTTCGCGGGTCAGGGTCACGGTCTCGCCCTCGACCGCCGCCTTCTGGCGCACGGCGCGGAAGGCGGCGACGCTGTCGGTCGAGATCAGGGCGGGCAGTTCGGCCTCGACCTCGTCGGCGATCCGCGCGATCAGGCGGCGGGCGTCGCGCACGGTGCGGATGTTGTCCCGCTCGCAGCAGACCGTCGGGCCGGCGTCGAAGATGTCGACCAGGCCGTTGGGGCGGAAACCCTCGCTCTCCAGCAGGGCCATGGCCGGCACGCCCTGCGGATGGACCTTGCCGATCACGGCGCGGGCCGGCTCGGGCAGAAGCTCGACATAGATCGGGTGGCGCGGCGACAGGTCGAGGATGAACTGCTTGTCGGTCGAGCCGGTCATGCGGTCGGCGTCGTCGAATTCCATCGGGAAGAATTTGTGCGCCACATGGTCCCAGAAGGGGCAGGCGCCGTCGGGGGTGAAGACGCCGCGCAGCTCAGCCAGAACATTGTCGGCGAACAGCTCGGGCTGGGCCCCGATCAGCATATAGCGCGACTGGCTGAGCAGGCGGCCGGCCCCGCCCTTGCGCCGGTCGGCCTTGAGGAACAGCGAGCCGACTTCGGACCAGCCGGTGCATTCATTGACCAGCACGAGGGTCTGGTGGTCCAGCTTGACCCCCAGCGACGGTGACGACTGGGTGTTGTTGACGAGGCGGAACGAGAAGAACGGCCGGTTCAGACCGACCGCCGCCTTGACCGAGCCGACGCCGTCGACGTCGCCGGTGTCCGACTCCTCCAGCATCAGGGTGTACCAGCAGTCCTGCGGCGCCAGCTTGCCGGAGAAGCTGTCGCGGCCCAGTTCGAGGCGTTCGGCCAGCTGGTCGGGGTCTTCGGGCAGGCTGGTGAAGCCGGGGCCGGACAGGATGGCCAGCTCCAGCAGATGGTCGAGGTCGGCGGGGCCGGCGGGTCGGACGACGAGCATGGGGTTACATCGTCTCCAGACGCAGGGACTTGAGTTTCTGCGCGTCGATCTCGCCCGAGGCGATCTTGCACAGGATCAGGGCGCTGAGCTGCGCCCGTTCGACGAAGCTGGCCGGCCAGGCGAACTCCTGATCCGAATGGATGTCGCCGCCCAGCACGCCGAGAGTGTCGATATTGGGCAGGCCGGCGGCGTGCAGGTTGTTGCCCTCGCA
>CAZGPS010000391.1:0-1951 GCA_964527675.1 uncultured Brevundimonas sp.
TGCTGGCGCGGATGGACATCATCTCGCTGAACTGCCCGGCGACGAAGGAGACGCACCACCTGCTGTCGGCCGAACGTCTGGCCCGGCTGCAGCCGCACGCCCTGCTGATCAACACCGCCCGCGGCGAGCTGATCGACGAGGCGGCGCTGGCCGATGCGGTGGCGCGCCGCGCCGTCGCCGGCGTCGGCCTCGACGTCTATGAGCACGAGCCGGTGGTCCATCCGGGCCTGCTGGGCCATGCCCATGTCGTGCTGCTGCCGCATCTCGGCTCGGCGACGATCGAGGCGCGGCAGGACATGGGCGACCGCGTCATCGTCAACATCCTCACGTACCAGAACGGCCACCGCCCGCCCGACCGGGTGATCCCGGCGATGCTCTAGCCGCAGACCGGGCAGGCCGGATCGGCGGCGACGGCGACGGCGCGGGCGGTTCCGGCGAGGCCGTCGTAGATCAGCAGCCGGCCGGTCAGGGGCTCACCGGCGCCGGTGATCAGCTTGATCGCCTCGAGCGCCGCCATGGAGCCGACCACCCCGGCCAGGGCGCCCACGACGCCGACGCGGGCGCAGGTTTCGGCCTCCGGCGGGGTCTCGGGGACGAGGCAGCGATAGCAGGGGCGGCCGCGGAACACCCCGACCTGACCGCTCCACCGGCCCAGCGCGCCGGAAACCAGCGGGACCCCGGCGGCGACGCAGGCGGCGTTGACCGCGAACCGGGTCCCGAAATCATCCGTGCCGTCAAGGACGAGGTCGCAGTCTTCCAGCAGCCCGCGGGCGTTGTCCGGGGTCAGGCGCTCGGGCGCCGGCTCGATTTCGACATGGGGGTTCATGCCGGACAGACGTCGGCCTCCGGCCTCGACCTTGGGCCGGCCGATGTCCTCGTCCGAAAAGGCGATCTGGCGCTGCAGATTGGACAGGCTGACGACGTCGGGGTCGATCAGGCGCAGGGCGCCGACCCCGGCCGCCGCGAGATACAGGGCCGCGGGCGCGCCGACGCCGCCGAGACCGACGATGGCCACGCGGGCCGCCTTCAGCCGCTGCTGGCCAGGGCCGCCGATCTCGGCCAGCACCAGGTGGCGCGCATAGCGCTCGATCTCGTCGTCGGAAAAGCTCACCCGTCCCCGTTAGGCGGTCAGCCGCCTCGCGTCACGCGGCGTCGCGGATTTCCAGCAGCGCCTCGGCCTCATTGGCCGTCACCCGGGACAGGGACTGGAGGCCGGCGCGGTCGAGAAGGGCGGCGGGGTCGCCGCACAGGCACACGGGTTCGGCGATGCGGCGCGCGTGGATCGGAACATCGCTGATCACCCGCACGCCCGTGTGGCGCGGATCGTCGAGCAGGCGCCGGAGCAGGCGGTCGATGTCGGCGCGCGCGCCTTCGATCACCTGAAGGATGTGGCCCTGGTGGAACAGGACGCAGCTGGTCAGCTGATCACGACGGTTGTTGCGCTCGGACACGCCCAGAATCTGGGCGACCGAGAGGGTCGTGGCGCCGGTCGCGCCAACGGCTTCGCTGGCGTAGATCACACGGTGAAGCACGACGCTTCCCTCATATGGCGATTTCAGGGGTATAGATTGTCGTTATAGTGGCTTACATTGGTGAAAATATGGCTCACCGGAGCCGTTGTATTTCCCGGGGAAACCGCTTGCCGCGCCGCATTCCGGTCTCCATCTGAGACGGATGACGAACGACAATCCGATATCTCCCGGCTGGCACGGCACCACCATTCTCGCCGTTCGAAAGGACGGCCGCACGGTCATCGCCGGCGACGGCCAGGTCTCGATGGGCCCGACCATCGTCAAGGGAGCGGCGCGCAAGGTCCGCACCTTGGCCGGCGGCAAGGTCCTGGCCGGCTTCGCCGGGGCCACGGCCGACGCCTTCACCCTGATCGAGCGGCTGGAAGCCAAGCTGGAGCAGTATCCCGACCAGCTGGCCCGCGCCTGCGTCGACCTCGCCA
>CAZGPS010000392.1:0-1938 GCA_964527675.1 uncultured Brevundimonas sp.
CATCTTCATGCCGCTGGAGCAGGCCCAGCTGTTCTTCGCCAAGGAAGGCGTCTGGGACGTCATCGAACTCAAGGTCGACCAGCCGGACCGCGTCGGCGACCTGCTGGTCCCCGTCCGCGAGGCGGCCGGCCCGGGCGGCATCGTCAGCGACTGGCGCGACCGCATGGCCGCCTTCTGGGGCGCCCTCAAGGTCGAGCGGGTGGCCATGAGCATCATCCTCGGCCTCGTCGTCGCCATCGCCGCCCTCAACATCATCTCCGGCATCGTCATGCTGGTGAAGAACAAGACCCGCGACATCGCCATCCTGCGCACCGTCGGGGCCAGCCAGTCGTCGATGCTGCGGGTCTTCTTCATCTCGGGGGCGGCCATCGGCATCGCCGGCACCATCACCGGCCTCGTCCTCGGTCTGCTGTTCTGTCTCAACATCGCCGCCATCCAGCAATTCCTCGAATGGGTGTTCCAGACCCGGCTGTTCGACGCCGACGTCTATATGCTGGAGTCCATCCCGGCCGAGGTCGATCCGATGGACGTCGTCTGGGTCACCCTGTGGTCGGTCTTCATGTCCTGCGTGGCCAGCCTGCTGCCCTCGTGGCGCGCCGCCAAAATGGATCCCGTGGAGGCCCTCCGCTATGAGTAGCGCCACCCCCGTCCTCTCGGTCCGCGGCGTCACCCGCACCTATGAGTCCATGGCCGGCCCCCTGACCGTGCTCAAGGGCGTCGATCTCGACCTGATGCCCGGCGAGGTCGTTGGCCTGATCGGCCCGTCCGGCTCCGGCAAGTCGTCCCTGCTGCACGCCGCCGGCCTGCTGGAGCGCCCGACCTCGGGCGAAATCCGCATCGACGGCGAGGACGTCGGCGGCCTTCCCGAACGCGCCCGCACGCACATCCGGCTGGCGAAGATCGGCTTCGTCTACCAGTTCCACCACCTGCTGGCCGAGTTCGACGCCCGCGACAACGTCGCCCTGCCGCTGCGCATCGCCGGGGTCGGCCAGGCCGAGGCCCGCGAACGCGCCGCCGAGGTCCTGACCGCCCTCGGCCTCGGCGAACGCCTGACCCACCAGCCGGCCCAGATGTCCGGCGGCGAGCAACAGCGCGTCGCCGTCGCCCGCGCCCTGGCCAACCGCCCGCGGCTGCTGCTGGCCGACGAGCCGACCGGCAACCTCGACCCGGCCACCAGCCACACCGTGTTCGAGGCCCTGCACCGCCTCGTCAAGGACACCGGCGTCGCCGCCCTGATCGCCACCCACAACATGGAGCTGGCCGGCCACATGGACCGCGTCTTCGCCTTGAAGGACGGCCATCTCGAAGAACGCCCGGCCGAGAGCCAGGCGTATTGATCGTGTGCTAGACTGGCGGCTCGCGGAGCCAGCCATGTCCGAAGCCATCGAAGCCTTGTTCGCCGCCGCCCGCCGGGCGCGCGAGGCGGGCAGGGCGTTCGACGCGCGGGACGCCTGGGCCCGCGCCGCGGCCTTGAGCCGGGAGGCCCGCCTGCCGCTGCTCCAGGCCCACGCCCTGCGCCATCTGTCCGACCTCGACCGCGAGGCCGATCGCCTCGACCAGGCCCTCGCCCATGCCGGACAGGCGGCGGCCCTGTATCGGGCCAATGGCCAGGGGGCCTCGCTCGACATGGCCAACGCCCTGCGGCTGACGGCCCTGTCGCTCGACGGCCTGCGCCGCCCCGACGCGGCGACGGCCGCTTGGACCGAGGCGCGGAATCTCTACGCCGAAGCCGGCGTCGCGGCGGGCGTCGCCGAGTGCCAGGCGCGGCTGGCCCCCGAAGCCGACGACTGATTGTCCTTCTCCCCTTGGGGGAGAAGGTGGCCCGGAGGGCCGGATGAGGGGTGAGTCGGCTCCGGGTCGGCAGGCGGTGAGTTCGCTCCAACCAGCCCCCTCATCCGGACGGCTCCGCCGCCCACCTTCTCCCCCGAGGGGAGAAGG
>CAZGPS010000393.1:0-1927 GCA_964527675.1 uncultured Brevundimonas sp.
GGCGCGACCCTGAAGCGGATCGACGACAGCGCCCATTTCATCATGCTGGACCAGCCCGCCGCCTTCGCCGCCGAGGTGAACGCGTTTTTAGAATAGGCCTTTCAGACGTCATGGTTTCGGCGGAAAGCTCCCTCACGTTCGCGTGACGACGCGAGGGGCGTATGCGGGCGTCCGGCGACCGGCTAAGACCGGACCGGACTGAATGAGGTTTCAATGGCGGGTTCCGGCTTCAGCTTTGGGCGGGGCGGCGGCGGCGGACAGCCGAAGCCGGCGCGCACGCCCGTGCAGCGCCTGGTCTATTGGAGCGCCGTGCTGGCGGTCTGGGGGGCCATCTTCCTGGTCGTCTTCTTCGCCGTCTTCGCCCGCGACCTGCCCGACACCTCGACCCTCTACAATGTCGATCGCCAGCCCTCGATCACCTATCTGGATCGCAACGGGGCCCTGATCGCTGTGCGCGGCAGCCAGATGGCCCCGCCGGCCGATCTCGACGCCCTGCCCGACTATGTCCCGGCGGCCTTCATCGCCATCGAGGACCGGCGCTTCTACCACCACCCCGGCTTCGACCCGATCGGCATGACCCGGGCGGTCGCCGCCAACATGCGGTCCGGACGCGTGGTCCAGGGCGGCTCGACCCTGACCCAGCAGCTGGCCAAGAACCTGTTCCTGAGCCCCGACCAGAACCTCAAGCGCAAGATGCAGGAGCTGATGCTGGCGGTCTGGCTGGAGATGAAATTCTCCAAGGAGGAGATCCTCGCCCTCTATCTGAATCGGGTCTATTTCGGCGCCGGGGCCTATGGCATCGAGGCCGCCTCGCAGCGCTATTTCGACAAGGGCGCCAAGGATCTGACGGTCGGGGAGGCCGCCCTGCTGGCCGGGCTGCTGAAGGCGCCGTCGCGCTATTCGCCGGTGTCCGAGAGCGAACGGGCCGCGGCGCGGGCCACCGTGGTGCTGAACGAGATGGTCGAGGCCGGGGTGATCAGCCCCGAACAGCGGGCCCAGGCCGTGCCCGAGACGGTGCGCGTTTCGCGGACGCTGGCGAGCCAGCATGCGCAGTATTTTGTCGACTGGCTGGACAAGCAGATCCGGGAGCTGGTCGGCGAGCCGACCGAGGACATGATCGTCGAGACGACGCTGGATCTGACGCTGCAGACCTCGGCCGAGCGGGCGGTGCGGCGCATCCTCGACCGCGACCGGTCGAAGGGGGTGCAGCAGGCGGCGCTGGTGGCGCTGGACGGCGAGGGCCGGGTGCGGGCGATGATCGGCGGCGCCTCCTATGCCGACAGCCAGTTCAACCGGGCGGTCGACGCCCGGCGCCAGGCCGGCTCGGCGTGGAAACCCTTCGTCTATCTGACCGCGCTGGAAAGCGGCTACACGCCCCAGACCCGCGTCAACGACGCCCCGGTGCGCATCGGCAACTGGTCGCCGCGGAACTATTCGGGGACCTTCGCCGGCGAGATGAGCCTGGCCAACGCCGTGGCCCAGTCGACCAATACGGTGGCCGCCGCCATGGCCGACCAGATCGGACGCGACAATGTCGCGCGCACGGCGCGGCGGCTGGGCATCACCTCGCGGATCGGGCTGGAGCCGGCCATGGCGCTGGGCGCGGTCGAGGTCTCGCCGATCGACATGGCCCAGGCCTATGACGCCTTCGCCAACGGCGGCAAGCGGGTCCGGGCCTATGGCATCAGCCGCATCCGCACCCCGCAGGGCCGGGTCATCTATCAGCAGGCCAGCCGCGACTCCGGGCCGGTGCAGGCCATCTCCAACCCGTATCTCTACTACCAGAACCAGATGCTGCGCGGGGTCATGACCTCGGGCACCGGGCGCTCGGCGGCCATCGCCGGACGCGACACGGCGGGCAAGACCGGCACCACCTCGGACTACAAGGACGCCTGGTTCGTCGGCTACACCGGCGGCTTCGTCACCG
>CAZGPS010000394.1:0-1926 GCA_964527675.1 uncultured Brevundimonas sp.
GCCACACCGGTTCCGGGCCGAACGCCCGCGCTCCGCCGACCTCCCCAACCGCTTTTCCCGAAGCGGCGCAGACTCATGCCCGCTTCTCCTCCCACACCCCACACCCCACACCCCACCCCCATCCTCACCTTCCCCCCCACCCCCGGACCGCATACAACCTCCACCATGACCTCCGCCCCGCTTCCCGACGCCGGTTCGAACTGGGTGGACCGCCACGCGCCGGAAGGTCTCAAGCCGTGGCTCAGGCTCGGCCGTTTCGACCGGCCGATCGGCATCTGGCTGCTGCTCCTGCCCGGCTGGCAGGGCATCGCCCTGGCGCTCAGCCAGTATCGCAAGACCCCCGACCTTTACGACGCCTGGCTGTTCCTCGGCTTCGCCCTCGGCGCCTGTCTGATGCGCGCCGCCGGCTGCGCCTTCAACGACATCGTCGACCGCGACATCGACGCGAAAGTCGCCCGCACCGCCCTGCGCCCCATCCCCTCGGGCCGCATCTCGGTGAAACAGGCCTGGGCCTTCGTCGTCGGCTGCAGCCTCGTCAGCCTGCTGATCCTGCTGACGCTGGGGCCGTTGGCCATTGCTCTCGGGGTAATCTCCCTTGGCCTTGTCGCCGCCTACCCCTTCATGAAGCGCATCACCTGGTGGCCCCAGGCCTGGCTCGGCCTGACCTTCAACTGGGGAGCCCTGATGGGGTATGGGGCGGCGGCCTGGGCGATCATTCAGGGATACAAGAACGCGTCGCTGGCGGACATTCCGCCTGGGCTGACCGGGGTCCTCGGCCGATGCGCCTTCGACTGTGGCGAACGCACCGGGCTGCCCATCCTCCTCCTCTATCTCGGCGGCGTCTTCTGGACCCTCGGCTACGACACCATCTACGCCCTGCAGGATCTCGAGGACGACGCCATGGTCGGGGTCAAGTCCTCAGCCCGCCGCCTCGGCGCCGGCGTCCGCCGCGGCGTCGGCGTCTTCTACCTGCTGACCGTGCTCCTGACCCTCGCCGCCGGCGCCGTCGCCGGCCTCGGCCCGCTCTTCTACGTCGCCCTGCTCCCATGGGCCGCCCACCTGCTGCGCCAGACCCGCGACGTCCGCCCCGACGACGGCGCGCTTGCGCTGCGGCTGTTCCGGTCCAATCGTGACGCCGGCCTCATCCTGTTTCTCGCCATCATTCTCGGCTCGGTTCAGCTTCCGCTTTGAAGGACTCCCGCATGGCCCGCCCGCTTCGCTTCCTGCTCCTGACCGCCGCCGTCGCCGCGACCCTCGCCGCCTGCAATCGCGAGCCCGAGGCGCCGGAGACGCCGGCCCCCGGGACGGACGGCGCCGCCCTGGTCACCCCGGCCGACGCCGCCGCGCCGATGAACTATGAGTCGAAGACGCCCTGGGCCAACGTCCGCCTGACCCTGCCCGAATCGATCAAGCTGCAGACCGACCTGCACGCCCGCCTCTACGCCGAGGAGGTTCGCAAGCTGCGCCAGTTCGTCGAGGGGGCCCAGGGCGAACTGACCGAGGCCGGCGCCCCGACCGATCGTCCCAAATTCGAGAACGTCGTCACCGTCACCGCCGCCGCCGAGACGGCCAAGCTGTTCAGCCTGAAGCGGTCCTCGTTCGACTATTCCGGCGGCGCCCATCCCAACACCCTGACCAGCGGCATCCTGTGGGACAAGGCGCTCAAGCGCCAGATCGGCCTCGCCGACCTGTTCCGGAAGGGCGCCGACCTGACCCCCCTCGACCAGGCCCTGTGCTCGGCCCTCAACACCGCCAAGCGCGCCCGCGTCCCCGGCGGCGCCTCGCTGACCTTCGACAGCAAGCCGTTCGCCTGCCCGCGCGTCGCCACCACGGCCTTCGTCCTGACCCCCGGCGACACGGCGGGCAAGGCGGCCGGCCTGACCTTCCTGATCGGCCCCTACCAGGCCGGCCCCTATGTCGAGGGCG
>CAZGPS010000395.1:0-1917 GCA_964527675.1 uncultured Brevundimonas sp.
TCGCCGGTCGAGGCGGTCTGGCCCGAGCCGGTCCAGTGCTCGCGGCTGCGCGCCTTCTGTTCGCTCATGGCGGCGTCGAAGGCGTCGGTGTCGACGGTGAAGCCGCGCCGACGCGCCTCGTCCTGGGTCAGGTCGAGGGGGAAGCCGTAGGTGTCGTACAGGGTGAAGGCGGTCTCGCCCGACAGCACGCCGCCCTCGCCGAGATCCTTCGCCGCGTCCTCCAGCAGGCCCATGCCGCGGCCGAGGGTGGTGCGGAAGCGCATCTCCTCCTGCTTCAGCGTGTCCTCGATGAAGGCCTGGGCCCGGCGCAGTTCGGGATAGGCCTCGCCCATCTCCTGCACCAGGGTCGGCACCAGTCTGTGCATCAGCGGGTCGGCGGCGCCCAGCAGGTGGGCGTGGCGCATGGCCCGGCGCATGATCCGGCGCAGCACATAGCCGCGGCCCTCGTTCGACGGGGTGACGCCGTCGGCGATCAGGAAGGACGAGCTGCGCAGGTGGTCGGCGATGACCCGGTGGCTGGGCGCGCGATCGCCCTCGGCGGCGGTGTGGGTCTCATGCTCCGAGGCCGCGATCAGGGTGCGGAACAGGTCGGTCTCATAGTTGGAATGGACCCCCTGCAGCACGGCGGCGACGCGCTCCAGGCCCATGCCGGTGTCGATCGACGGCCTGGGCAGCAGCGAGCGCGAGCCGTCGGCCTGCTGCTCGTACTGCATGAAGACAAGGTTCCAGATCTCGACCCAGCGGTCGCCGTCCTCTTCCGGGGTGCCCGGAGGGCCGCCCCAGATGTGGTCGCCGTGGTCGTAGAAGATCTCGGTGCAGGGGCCGCACGGGCCGGTGTCGCCCATGGACCAGAAATTGTCGGAGCCGGCGATGCGGGTGATGCGGCTCTCGGGCAGGCCGGCGATCTTCTTCCACAGGTCGAAGGCCTCGTCGTCGTCGATGTAGACGGTGGCCATCAGACGGTCGGCGGGGATGCCGAACTCTTTCGTGACGAGGTTCCAGGCCCGCTCGATGGCGTGTTCCTTGAAATAGTCACCGAAGGAGAAATTCCCCATCATTTCGAAGAAGGTGTGGTGGCGGGCGGTGTAGCCGACGTTGTCGAGGTCGTTGTGCTTGCCGCCGGCGCGGACGCATTTCTGGGCGCTGGTGGCGCGCTTGCTGGCGCGGGTTTCCTGGCCGGTGAAGACGTTCTTGAACGGCACCATGCCGGCGTTGACGAACAGCAGGGTCGGATCGTTCTGCGGCACCAGCGGGGCGGACTGGACCTTCTCGTGGCCGTCGGCCGCGAAATAGTCGAGGAAGCTCGAGCGGATCTGGTTCAGGCTGGACATGGCGGCAGGGTCAATCGGGGCGGCGAAAAGGAACGGGCCTCATATAGGGCTTTGGGCCCGAAAGCATCACCCGGCCGTGATCGGCCCCTGACGAAAAAAGGCCGCCCGACCCGGGTGGGGGTCGAGCGGCCGCTCCGTCCGGCCCGGCCCACACGGGGTCGGTGGCGGGTCGCGGGACCCGGCCGGAGAAGGTCGTCAACGGTTGGAAAGTGTCCGATGTCCGCGAAAATTCGTGGGACACTTTCGGACACTTCCGCCGCAAGGCGTTGAAATGCCGGGATTCAGCCCTCGAGGTCCTGGCCCTCGTCGGGCTCGGGCGTGCCCAGCAGCTCCTCGGCGATCTTGTTGGTCGAGGCGCGCACGGCCTTTTCGATCGAGTCGGCCATGTCGGGATTGGCCTTGAGGAAGGCGCGGACGTTCTCGCGGCCCTGGCCGATGCGCTGGCTGTCGTAGGAGAACCAGCTGCCCGACTTCTCGACGATGCCGGCCTTGACGCCGAGGTCGATGATCTCGCCCAGTTTGGAGATGCCCTCGCCGTACATGATGTCGAAGATGACCTCGCGGAACGGCGGGGCGACCTTGTTCT
>CAZGPS010000396.1:0-1909 GCA_964527675.1 uncultured Brevundimonas sp.
TCGGCAGCGACGCGGAGATCGCGGCGTCGGCGCGCGCCGCGGGACTTCCGGTGCGCGAGCTCGGCGGCGCCACGGTCACGCCGGGGCTCTTCGACTCGCACACCCACCCACTGTGGGCGGCGGAGATCACGGCCGGGGTCGGCTCCGGCTCGGGCGCCGGCGCCGGCTCGGCGGCCTCGACGGGCGAGACGTCGAGAACGGCGGGCGGGGCCGGCTCAGGCTCGGCCTCATTGGGCTCGACCGGCGCGGTGACGGCTTCGGCCCCGGACTCCGCCGTGGCGCTGGCGGACACCTTGCGGCGCACGCGGCGACGCTTGGGTTCCTCGATCGCGACCGCGGCCGGGGCATCGGCTTCGGCTTCGGCCTCGACCATCACGGCCATGGGGGTGTCGGGCGAGCCGTCGGGCGGCATGCCTTCATTGGTGGCGCGGGTCTCGACCTTGACCTCATGGGTCAGGCCGCCGTCCGAACCGCGATCCCGACCGCGGCCACGGCCGCGGCGGCGACGCGAACGGCCGTTGCGCTCGCCGGACTCGCCGCCGACTTCACCGTCGGGGCGTTCGCCGACGAATTCCTCGACGTCGCCGACCGGGGTTTCGGCCGTTTCGGCGCGCGGCTGGGCGCGTTCGGGGTTGATCGGATCGAACCAGACATAGGGGTCGTCCAGCGACGGGGTGCGGCCGCGCACCCAGAAGAAGGCGTCGCGCTCGCCGCCCTCTTCACGCACGCGACGTCCGCCGCGGCGACCGCGGCGACGCCGACGGCCGGCCTCGCTGTCATCGTCATCGTCGCCGCCGGGAGCGGGGACCGCATCGACAGCCGCGACGGCGTCGCCTTCCTCGCGGCGTCCGCCACGGCGGCGGCGTCCACGTCCGCGACCGCGGTCGCCGTCGGCGCGCTCGGCGCGTTCGCGGGGCTCGTCATCGTCGGAGTCTTCGCGGGCGAGGCCGTCCTCGTCCTCCTCGACGACGTCGTCGATGAACTCGTCCTCCTCGTCCTCGTCCTCATAGGCGCTGTCGTCGAAGCCGTCGTCCAGGTCGACGAAGACCTCCGCGCCTTCCGGCGGGGTGAAGTCCTCGTTGGTCTCGGTGCGCTCGATGGCGTGCTCGCCCTGGGCCAGACTGTCGTCGATCTGGATGATGACGGTGAGGCCGCGCTGGGTCAGCAGGCTCTGCAGGTAATCGCGCTTGTGATTCAGGATGTAGAGGGCGACCGCGGTGCAGACGCGCAGGGTGACCGAGCCGGCGCCGTTGCGGCCGGCCTCGATGTCGACGCCGCGCAGGGTCATCAGGGCGGCGCTTTCGGCCGAACGGATGCGACCGGCGCCCTGGCAGTGCGGGCAGACCTCGGTCGCGCCCTCGATGACGCCGAGGCGACGGCGCTGGCGGCTGATCTCCATCAGGCCGAAGCCGGAGATGCGGCCCATCTGGATGCGGGCGCGGTCCTTGGCGAGCGCGTCCTTCAGCACCTTCTCGACCGTGCGATTGTTCTTCGACTCATCCATGTCGATGAAGTCGATGACGATCAGGCCGGCGAGGTCGCGCAGGCGCAGCTGGCGGGCGGCCTCGACGGCGGCTTCCATATTGGTCTTGAAGGCCGTGGCCTCGACGTTGCGCTCCTTGGTGGCGCGGCCGGAGTTGACGTCGATGGCGACCAGGGCCTCGGTCTGGTTGATGACCAGATAGCCGCCGGATTTCAGCGGCACGGTCGGCTGGTGGATCTGGGTCAGCATCTCCTCGATGCCGTTGGCGGCGAACAGCGGACGGGCGCCCTGGTACAGGTGCACCTTCTTCGACTGCGACGGCATCAGCACCCGCATGAAGTCGCGCGCTTCCTTGAAGCCCTCGACGCCCTCGACCTGGATGCCGTCGAAATCCTTGTCGAACATGTCGCGCACGGCGCGGCGGAC
>CAZGPS010000397.1:0-1901 GCA_964527675.1 uncultured Brevundimonas sp.
CTGGCCTGCTACCGCGGCCTGCGTCACCGCAAGGGCCTGCCGGTCCGCGGCCAGCGCACGCACACCAACGCCCGCACCCGCAAGGGTCCCGCCAAGCCGATCGCCGGCAAGAAGAAGTAAGACAGACACATGGCCAAGGAACCGGGTCGCGTAAAGAAGCGCGAGCGCAAGAACATCACCTCGGGCGTCGCCCACGTGAATGCGTCCTTCAACAACACCATGGTGACCATCACCGACGCCCAGGGGAACGCGATTTCCTGGTCCTCGGCCGGTCACATGGGCTTCAAGGGCTCGCGCAAATCGACCCCGTACGCCGCCCAGATGGCCGCCGAGGACGCGGCCAAGAAGGCCGGCGAGCACGGCGTGAAGACGCTGGAAGTCAACGTTTCCGGTCCCGGCTCCGGCCGTGAGTCGGCCCTGCGCGCCCTGCAGGCGGCCGGCATGACCATCACGACCATCCGCGACGTCACGCCGATGCCGCACAACGGTTGCCGTCCGCCCAAGCGCCGCCGCGTCTAAGCAACCGACCGACTATTCTCCGCCGGTCCTGCCGCCCCTGACGAGGAGCGAGGGACCGGCGAACTCCGTTTCCCGAGGGACATCCATGATCGAACGTAACTGGCAAGAGCTGATCCGTCCCGAGAAGCCGCAGATCGAAGCCGGCTCCGACCCGCTGCGCAAGGCGCGCCTGGTCGCCGAGCCCCTCGAACGCGGCTTCGGCGTGACGCTCGGCAACGCCCTGCGCCGCGTTCTCCTGTCGTCGCTGCAAGGCGCCGCCGTGACTGCGATCCAGATTGACGGCGTCGTCCACGAATTCTCGTCGCTGGAAGGCGTGCGGGAAGACGTCGTCGACATCGTGCTGAACATCAAGCAACTGGCGCTGCGCATGCACGCCGAGGGCCCCAAGCGGATGACCCTGCGCGCCACCGGCCCCGGCCAGGTGACCGCCGGCCAGATCGACGTCCCCTCGGACATCGAGGTGCTGAACCCCGACCACGTGATCTGCACACTGGACGACGGCGCTTCGGTGCGCATGGAACTGACCGTGCAGAACGGCAAGGGCTATGTCGCCTCCGAGCTGAACCGTCCGGAAGACGCCCCGATCGGCCTGATCGCGGTCGACGCCCTGTATTCGCCGGTCAAGCGCGTCGCCTATCGCGTCGAGCCGACCCGTCAGGGCCAGTCGCTGGACTATGACAAGCTGATCCTCGAGGTCGAGACCAACGGCGCCGTCTCGCCGGTGGACGCCGTGGCCTACGCCTCGCGCATCCTGCAGGACCAGCTGCAGATCTTCATCACCTTCGACGAGCCGAAGAAGGCCGTGGAAGCCGTCGACGGCAAGCCGGACCTGCCGTTCAACCCGGCCCTGCTGAAGAAGGTGGACGAGCTGGAACTGTCGGTGCGTTCGGCCAACTGCCTGAAGAACGACAACATCGTCTACATCGGCGACCTGATCCAGAAGACCGAGGGCGAGATGCTTCGCACCCCGAACTTCGGCCGCAAGTCGCTGAACGAGATCAAGGAAGTGCTGGCGACCATGGGGCTCAGCCTCGGCATGGACGTGCCGAACTGGCCGCCGGAAAACATCGAAGACCTGGCCAAGAAGTTCGACGACCAGATCTAGTTTCAACCCTCCGCCCCAGGCCTCGAGGCTGACGGAGCGGTTAGAATGAGAAAACCCCAGGTCCGCGTCAGTGGAAACCAGGGTGAGTAGGAGAGACCCCGATGCGCCACGGCGCCGCCTATCGCAAGCTCGGTCGTACGAGCGCACACCGGACCGCCATGTTCGCCAACATGGCTGCGTCGCTGATCAAGCACGAGCAGATCACGACCACGCTTCCCAAGGCGAAGGAACTGCGTCCCTTCGTCGAGAAGCTGGTCACGCTCGCCAAGAAGGGCGA
>CAZGPS010000398.1:0-1898 GCA_964527675.1 uncultured Brevundimonas sp.
TTGGCCACGCCATCGCATGGTGGATACTTTCATTCGGGCGATCAAGCAATCTGTTACAGTGTTCGGGGGCTGCGACTGTTTCGAGTGACCACCAATCCGCGGTGAGGGAGAGGGAAAGTCGACATGCAAGGCCGAGAGTGGCGCGTCGTCGGCCATCTCGACCTATTCAGCAACGTCGAGCGATCTTTAAGCGAGCGCACGCTGATCGCGTCCGATTCTTTCGCTGCGTCTGCAGGTGGATCGAGATTGCAGAATGCGCAATCTTCACCTGAGTAGCGCTGCCGCTATCAGGTCGGGCCATCGTGAACCGGTCAGCCAGACCGCTCCGCCGGTCGCCGCGACGCCAGGCTCTGGATAAAGTCGTTGCGCGCGCATAGCCAGAGCGAGCGGACGTTGGAGTCGCCTGCGCAGTGGCGGACCAGCAGTAAGCCGGCCAGGGCGTTGGCGAAGAAGCCCAGAGCGCCCAGTCCCGTGATGCCACAGGACGGCGCCCCGGAGGTGGCTCGCGAGATCGCGTAGCTGAGGAATAACAGCACCAACGCAACGAGGCTGGCGCCTTGGCCATTGGCCGCCCCGGACTGCACGGCGACCGAACGTCCGATCACGGCCAGGCTGATGCCGTAGGTGGCGCGTCGGCCAGGAAGTCGAGCACATTGGCGCCCAGGGGGCGCCGAGCCTTGCAGGGAGGCGCCGCTGGCTATGGCCATAAAGGCGGCGCCGTTGACGGCGATCACCGCCATCAGGATGCGCCGGTAGGCGGGGTGGCGCCGTCGAACCTGGAGGCCACGCCGCAACTGCAGCCGGGCGAGGAAGTGCACAGGACGAGAGGGGGTTCAGTCATCGGATTACCCTTTCGCGAGAAGCATGCATCTCCCATTGGCTAGACGATCATGCCGAGAATGCATGGCTTCCATGAAAGAAACGCCTGTCAGATAAAACCCGCTTGATCCTCTAGTAACTAGAGGGCCCAAAATCAGTTGAAATCCATTGGAGGCTTCATGATCACCATGCACCCGACGCGACGCGTTCCCGGCCGCCTGCAGACGATCGCCTTCGCGCTCGCGGCGCTGATCGCCGTCGTGGATCAGGCCGCCAAGGCCGCGGCGCGCGCTCAGCTGGACGCTCCGATCGACCTCACGCCGTTTCTCTCGCTGCGTCTCGGGTTCAACCCCGGCGTCACCTTCGGCCTGTTCGCCGGCTCAGGCGCCGTCGGCCGCTGGGCGCTGAGCGCCGTGGCCTCCCTGATCATCGGCGCCCTGCTGGCGTGGATCTGGCGCACGCGCAGCGCCGTGACGGCGGCCGCCGCAGGCCTCATCGCCGGTGGAGCGATCGGGAACCTCGTCGACCGGCTACGCTTTGGCGCGGTCACCGATTTTATCGATCTTCATTGGGGGGCGGCGCACTGGCCGACCTTCAACCTCGCCGATGCGGCCATTGTCTGCGGCGTCGCGCTGCTCCTCCTCACCGTCCGGGGCTCGGACAGCCGCGCGGCGTCCTCGACCCTGGGACGGGCGGCGCGATGAGGCTTCCCGCCGAACAGAGGGCGATCGCCGTCCGCTCGGCGCCGGCGATTCTCATCACCGCCTCAGCGGCGGCCTCCGCCTGGCTGCGGCTTTCCCCGCCCCTTCTCGGCGCGGCGCGCGACATGGCGACGGCCGATAGGCTGGCCTATGCCCTGCAGGCGAATCTCCCGGTCTTCCTGTGGCTCGCGGGGTGTTTGAGGGTGGTGGCCAGCATCCGTTTCCGGTCCGACGCCGACCGGCCGGGTCCGCCGATGCGGCGCCCGGCGCCAGGCTCGCCGTACCCGCCGCCGTGCTACAGAACTCGCTTGAACAGACCGTTCTGGCGGTGAGCGCCCACCTGGTGCTCGCCACCGTGCTGCGCGGCGAGGAGATGAT
>CAZGPS010000399.1:0-1887 GCA_964527675.1 uncultured Brevundimonas sp.
TATCTGCCCTACGCCATGATCGACGCCTGGCAGAACCTGGGCCGCGACTTCGCCTATTGGCGCGTGTTGAACGCCGCCGAAAAGCGTGAGACGAACATGGAGCGTCAGGCCTGGTACCGCGCCGACCGCATCCGCCGCGAGGCCCTGATCCTGCGCGACATCGGCGTGATGGGCCACTATGTCGGCGACGGCTCCCAGCCGCATCACACGACGATCCACTACAACGGCTGGGGCGACTTCCCGAACCCGGAAGGCTTCACCAACTCGCGCCAGACCCACGCCCTGTTTGAGGGCGAGTTCACCAACCGCGTCGCCCGTCTGGACGCGGTCGAGGCCGCCATGCCGGCCGCCAGCCTGGACGGTTTCGACGTCAAGGCGCGCACCGTCTCCTATCTGACCACGACCCTGGGCACGGTGATCCCCTTCTATCGGCTGGAGAAGGCGGGCGGTTTCCGCGACGCCGATCCGCGCGGCGCGGCCTTCGTCAACGAACGTCTGGCGGCGGGCGCGGGCGAACTGCGCGACTTCATCATCACCGCCTGGACCGCATCTAGCAGCGCTTCCATCGGCTGGCCCGCCGTCAAGGTCGCCGAGGTCGAGGCCGGAACCGCCGACCCCTGGATCGCCATGGTGGGCGAGGACTGAAGCCCTCAACTTACTTGCGTCATCCTCCGACGAGCGTAGCGAGATCGGGGCAACTGTGTTCATGCGTTGAATGGGGTTTGGGTTCTGGCGATGGCGTTGAGTGTGACGAGGAGCTTTCGGGCGACGGCGACGAGGGCGACCTTCGGAGGTTTTCCGGCGGCGCGCAGCCTGCTGTAGAAGGTTGCGAACACGGTATTGGAACGGGCGGCGGTGACGGCGCTCATGTAGAGGGCGTCGCGGACGCGCTTTCGTCCGCCGCGGATGGAGCGATGACCTCTTCGAGCGCCGCTGTCGGCGTTGAAGGGCGCCAGTCCGACGAGGGCGGCGATGGCCTTGGGCGAACGCCGACCCAGTTCGGGAACCCGAGCCAGCAGCGTGGCGGCGGCGACGGGGCCGACGCCGGGAACCGATCTCAGCCGATGCTCGGCCTGACGCAGTTCGGCGTCCGCCGCGATCAGGTTTCGGATGCGGACGTCGAGCTCGCGTACCTGGGCGTCGAGCCAGTCCAGGTGCTGATCCAGACTGGCCTGGATGTCCGGGTCGTCGCGGTGTTCGGCGCGTCGATTGCGCTCCTGGACGCGCATGGCGACGAGCTGGTCGCGGCGGGCATGCAGTCCGGCCAGGCGTTCGCGAACCGGGGCGACGGCCTCTTCCAGGCGCGGCTGCAGGGCCTGTCCCATGACCGCCAGCATCCGGGCGTCGACGGCGTCGGTCTTGGCCAGGAAGCCGGCCGCGCGGGCGAAGGCGCGGGCGCGGCTCGGATCGACGCGGCTGAAGCCGACGCCGGCGGCTTCCAGGGCGCGGCGCAGGATCCGGTCATAGACGCCGGTGGCCTCGAACACGGCCCGGTCGCCGGATGCGGCCAGGCGAAGCGCCAGGGCCTGGACCTCCGGCTCGGTGTTGGCCACCCGCTCGGGACGGCCGATCCGGGGGTCGAAAACGTCGAGAAAGCGCTTGGAGATATCGATCCCCACGATGCCAGGGGCTATGTTCATGAGCCTGTCCCTGTGATGCGAGGTCCGTGGCTGCGGCCTCGTGCAACTGTTCAGGTGAAACCAACGCGGGCGGGAACCCAACCCCGATACGGTCTGCAAGGACCTGGGACCCAACGGTTTCCCGCCCGCACACAATCTGACACACCTGCAACACACAGGGACCCAGCGGCGCCGAAGGCGAAATCCATCCGCTTCTGGGTCGTCGAAGAAGGTTCTCCGCGACAGGTTCGCGCTCACGCGCGCCGCT
>CAZGPS010000400.1:0-1873 GCA_964527675.1 uncultured Brevundimonas sp.
CAGGCGAACAGGGCGGTGGCGATCGGCTGCAGCGCCAGCGAGGTGCGGAATTTCGCCACCATGTCGGCTTCGCTGTCGAAGTCCAGATTGGCCTGGATGGTGCAGGTGCGCAGCATCATGTCGAGGCCCAGCGAACCCTTCTTCGGCATATAGGCCCGCATGATTTCATAGCGGCCCTTGGGCATGATCGGCACGTCCTCGCGCCGCCACATCGGGTCGAACCCGGCCCCCAGAAAGCCCAGCCCCAGCTGGTCGGCGACCTGTTTGACCTCCATCAGATGGCGGCCGGTCTCGTCGCAGATGTCGTGGATGTCCTTCAGCGGCGCGCCGGACAGCTCGAACTGGCCGCCGGGCTCGAGGCTGATCGAGGCGGTGAAGCCCTCGGCGTTCTCGCGCTCCAGGGCGATCAGGTGGCCGCCCTCGTGCACCTCGCGCCAGCCGAACCGGGTCAGCCCCTCCAGCATGGCCTTGATGCCGTTCGGCCCCTCATAGGTCGGGCGCCGCAGCGTCGAGATGTCGAAACCGAATTTTTCGTGCTCGGCGCCGATGCGCCACTGGTCCTTCGGCTTGGACCCTTTCGACATCGCCTCGATCAGGTCGCGGCGGGTAAGCGGTGCGGCGTCAGCCATGTGTCAGCCCCAAAGCCCGAAGGCTGTCGTCGCGGCTAGATGGGGCCGAATGCCTCTCACCTCAAGGCCCGGGTCATGGGTTGTCGCGATGGACCATGCCGTGTTTCCGCCGCGAGGTGAACGGCGTCATGACGCTGACGAAGAAGGCCACCGACCATCCCAGCAGAATGGCCCCGGCCACGCCCTCGATCGCTCCCAGCAGGCGCCACTGCGGCGCCATCAGCGCGTCGTCATAGCCGATCGAGCCATAGCTGATGCTGGAGAAATACACCGCCTCGCGCAGGTCCGGCACCGCCCCGATCAGGGTGTAGACGGCGGCGTACAGCCAGATCTCGATCCCGTGGACGACGAACAGGCCCAGCACGACGGCGATGGTCAGCAGCGCATGTCGCCAGAGCGGCCCCTCGACATAGGACCGTCCCGCCCGGGTTTCGTAGAACTCCAGCCCCCGGCCGAGGCTGAGCAGGCCGAAGCCGTGGATGCTGACGGCCAGCAGGGCCATCACCGTCGACAGGGCCAGTTCGTTGAACATCACCCATCCTGCCCTGTCGCTGACGGTCCCGCTAGCGGTCCCAGTCGCCCACGGCCGCCTGCCACAGGGTCAGGGCGGCGATGGCGGCGGTGTCGGCCCGCAGGATGCGCGGTCCCAGCGACACGGCGGTGGTGAAGGGCAGGGCCCGCAGCCGCTCCCGCTCCTCCGGCGAAAACCCGCCCTCGGGGCCGATCAGGACGGCCCATGGATCCTCGCCCGCGGCCTCAAGCGCCTTCGTCGCCGGCGCGCCCCCCGTCTCATCGCAGAACATCAGCCGCCGCCCGGCCTCCCAGCCGTCCAGCAGTTCGCCCAGCTTCACCGCCTCATCGATCATCGGCACGTCGACCCGCCCCGTCTGCTCCGCCGCCTCGATGGCGATGGCGTCCAGCCGGTCCATGCGGACATGCGAAACCTGGGTCCGGTGGGTGACGACCAGCCGGATGCGCCGCACGCCCAGTTCGGTCGCCTTCTCGACGGCGAACTCCAGGGCGCTCTTCTTCACCACCGCGATCAGCAGCTCCAGATCGGGCCCGGTCGCCTGCGGCCGGACCTGTTCCTCGGCCCTCAGCACCAGACCCTTCTTGAGCGCCTCTGCGATCACACACCGCCACTCGCCGTCGACGCCGTTGAAGACGAGCAGGCTGTCGCCGATCTTCAGCCGCATCACCTGGGACAGGTAGCGCGACTGGTCCAGCGTCGGCAGGACGGCGGC
>CAZGPS010000401.1:0-1871 GCA_964527675.1 uncultured Brevundimonas sp.
CACCGTCGGCATCATCGCCGCCCTGGTGTTCGATTCCCTGCGCTTCTTCGCCTCGGTGCCGATCGGCGAGTTCCTGTTCGGCACCCAGTGGAGCCCGCAGACGGCGATCCGCGCCGACCAGGTCGGCTCGACCGGCGCCTTCGGGGCCCTGCCGCTGTTCGCCGGCACCTTCCTGATCATGCTCATCGCCATGACCGTGGCCGCGCCGATCGGCCTGTTCGCCGCCATCTATCTGTCGGAATACGCCGGGCCGGTGTTCCGCGCCGTGGTCAAGCCGGTGCTGGAGGTCCTCGCCGGGGTGCCGACCGTGGTCTACGGCTTCTTCGCCGCCCTGACGGTGGGCCCGGCCTTCCGCGAGTTCTTCAACGGCATCGGCGCCCTGCTGGTCGGCGGACCGCTGGACGGGCTGGGCCAGTATCTGATGCTGGTGCAGAACCAGATGGCCCTGGTCGCCGGGGCGGTCATGGGCATCATGCTGATTCCCTTCGTCAGCTCCCTGTCGGACGACATCATCAATGCGGTGCCGCAGTCGCTGCGGGACGGCTCCTACGCCATGGGCGCCACGAAATCGGAAACCGTGAAGCGGGTGCTGCTGCCCGCCGCCCTGCCCGGCGTGGCCGGCGCCATGCTGCTGGCCATGTCGCGGGCCATCGGCGAGACCATGATCGTGACCATGGCCGCCGGCCTCGCCGCCCGCCTGACCCTGAACCCGCTGGACACCGTCACCACCGTGACCGTCCAGATCGTCACCCTGCTGACCGGCGATCAGGAGTTCAACAGCACCAAGACCCTGGCCGCCTTCGGCCTCGGCCTGACCCTGTTCACCGTGACCCTGGTGCTCAACTTCATCGCCCAGCGCATCGTCCAGACCTATCGGCAGCAGTATGACTGACGCGACCGTAAACCCGGACCCGGCCGCCGGCGCAGCGAACTCCGTCCGCATCGACCGGCTGCGCGCCGGTCTGAAGCGGCGCTACGCCCGCGAGCGGCGCTTCAAGCTGTATGGCCTGCTGGCCATCGGCGTGGCGGTGGGCTTCCTGCTGCTGCTGCTGGGCCGGCTGATCGAGCAGGGCCACACGGCCTTCTACGCCCACACCATGACCGTGCCGGTCTATATGGACCCGGCCCGGATCGACACCGCCTATCCGCAGGGCACCAATTTCGAGCTGCTGGCGGCCGAACAGGCGCTGGCGCGGCTGGGCATCGTCGACGACGCCGAAGGCGCCCAGGCGACCGCCATGCGCGGCCTGTTCTCGTCGGAACTCAAATTCGTCGCCGCCGAGCTGATCCAGGAACGGCCGGAGCTGATCGGCCAGACGGTCTCGATCGACGCCCCCCTGGCCGACGACGCCGATCTGTATTTCAAGGGCGAGATCTCGCTCAATACGCCGGCCACCCAGCGCCGCCTGTCCGACCAGCAGATCGCCTGGCTGGACCAGATGCAGGCTGACGGCCGGATCGAGCGACACTTCAACAGCGCCCTGTTCACCAAGGGCGATTCCACCGAGCCGGAGCTGGCCGGGGTGCTGGGCGCCGTGATCGGCTCGGCCCTGATGCTGCTGGTCACCGCCGTCATCGCCATTCCGCTGGGCGTCGGCGCGGCCCTGTATCTGGAGGAGTTCGCGCCCAAGGGCCGGATCACCGACCTGATCGAGGTCAATATCAACAACCTCGCCGCCGTGCCGTCGATCATCTACGGCCTGCTGGGTCTGGCCCTGTTCATCAACTGGATGCACCTGCCGCGGGCCAGCCCGCTGGTCGGCGGCCTGGTGCTGGCCCTGATGGCCCTGCCGACCATCATCATCGCCACCCGCTCGTCGCTGAAGGCGGTGCCGCCGTCGATCCGCGAGGCGGCCCTGGCCATGGGCGCC
>CAZGPS010000402.1:0-1865 GCA_964527675.1 uncultured Brevundimonas sp.
CCGTCGGCGACCAGCCGGCCGGCTGCGGCGCGGCGGGCTTGGCCGGCCCGGCGTCGGCCAGCCCCTGCACGGCCAGGGCCAGGGTCTTGCCGCCGCCGCCGGCGCAATAGTCGATGACGACGCTGTCGGGCGTCAGGGTCAGGCCCGAACCGGCCAGCCAGGCGACGACCTGGCTGGCCTCGTCCTGGATCTCGATATGACCGGCCTTGAAGGCCTCCAGCGCCTGCACATTGGGCGGCGGCTCCGACGTCAGGCGCAGGCCGCGGGCCGACCACGGCGTCGGCTCGGGCTTCAGCCCGGCGGCGGTCAGTTCGGCGGCCACGGCCTCGACCGAGGCCTTCGCCGTATTGACCCGCAGGTCGATCGGCGCGCGCGGCGCCATCAGCTCGCGGGCCTCCTCGCTCCAGCGCTCGCCGAAGGTCGCCTTGAAGTCCTCGACCACGAATTCGGGCAGGCCGGCGGCGACCCAGCCGGGCAGGTCCCCCTCCCCGGCCGTGATGCGGGCGCGTTCCTGTTTCGACAACGGGCGCGGCCCATAGCCGTCGCCAGAGTGCAGGGCCTCGATCTCTTCCAGCGACAGGCCGTCGATCAGGGCCAGCGAGCCGATCACCAGCGCCCGGCCGTCCTCACGGCCGCCCATGGCCCAGACCAGCCGGCCGCGGGCGCGCAGCACGCGGTAGACGCGGTCGGCGACGGCGCGGCGGTCACCCGATCCGGCGTAGCGGTTGGCGGCGCCCCAGGCCTTGAGCACGACCTCGGCGGGCGCACGCCCCTGGGCGATGCTGTCGAGGACGGAGGCGGCGGCGGCGAGGCGGGCGGCTGGGGTCAATTCAGGCTTTCAAACGAACAGGGCGACGAGGATCGTCACCAGACCGCCGGCGGCCACGAGCCAGACCAGCGAACGGATGTAGGGCACGCCAAAGGCGTAGAGCGGCAGATAGATCAGCCGCCCGAAGAAGTAGAGATGGGCGCCGATGAAGGTCAGTTGCCCGTCCTTACCGGCGATATGCGCCATGATCACGGCGGCGGCGAAGATCGGCAGGGTCTCGAACAGATTGGCCTGGGCCCGCATCAGACGCCCGGCCAGCTTGCCCGGCGGCGGCGACTCGCCGTCGCGCGGGCCGGCGTTCCACTTGCCGCCCAGTTCGGCGGTCCGCGCCATCCCCGCCGCCCCGATCTGGACCAGGGCCAGGATCAGGGTGCAGGCCAGCATGAGAAATTCGGGCGTCATATCCATGGCCTGTCCCCTCAGCCCTGCCGGTAGTTCGGGGCTTCCCGCGTGATCATCACGTCATGGACGTGGCTCTCACGCAGGCCGGCCCCGGTGATGCGCACGAAGCGCGCCCGCTGCTGGAAGTCCTCTATGGTGGCGGCGCCGACATAACCCATGGCGGCGCGCAGGCCGCCGACCATCTGATGCAGCACCGGGGCGATCGGCCCCTTGTACGGCGTCTGCCCCTCGATGCCCTCGGGCACCAGTTTCTGGGTGTCCTCGACTTCCTTCTGGAAATAGCGGTCGGCCGAGCCGGCGCCCATGGCCCCGACCGAGCCCATGCCGCGATACGACTTGTAGGACCGGCCCTGGTACAGGAAGACCTCGCCGGGGCTTTCGTCCGTGCCAGCGAACATCGAGCCCATCATGGCCACCGAGGCGCCGGCCGCGATGGCCTTGGCCAGATCGCCCGAATATTTGATGCCGCCGTCGGCGATGACCGGCGCGCCCGATTCCTTCGCGGCCCGGACCGCCTCGATGATGGCGGTCAGCTGGGGCACGCCGACGCCGGCGACGATGCGGGTGGTGCAGATGCTGCCCGGCCCGATGCCGACCTTCACCGCGTCGGCGCCGGCGTCGATCAGGGCGCGGG
>CAZGPS010000403.1:0-1857 GCA_964527675.1 uncultured Brevundimonas sp.
ATGGCGTTGACCAGCCGGTCGGCCCCCGCCTCGCTCGGCTTGGTGATCCGCGCCGTCATGCCCAGCTCGACATTGTCGCCGATGACCAGCGGCTCGACCGACAGATAGCGTCGCGACAGGTTCCTCAGATTGAAGATCGACTGCGGCACCACGCTGGAGATGATGCAGCCGTCCAGCTGGCTGATCGCCAGGCCGCGCATCGACAGCAGCTGGCTCAGCCAAACAGCGTATTCGTCGGCCGTGCGGCTGGCCTCGGTGGCCGTGCGCCACTGGGCGATCCATTCGGCCCCGTCGTGCACCGCGAACAGCGTATTGGTGTTGCCCTGTTCGATCGCCAGCAGCATCACGCGGCCTCCCCGAAAAAGACGTCGCCGGCCGAGATCAGCCGCAGCGACCCGTCCGCCAGTCGCAGTTTCAGCGCTCCGTCCGGCGCCACGCCCTCGGCCCGGCCCTCGACCGTCTCGCGCCCCAGCCGCGCCACGGCCGGTCCGTCCAGCCCCGGCGTCCGCGCCTGCCAGGCGTCGAGAATCGGCTGAAAGCCCAGCGTCTCCCAACGCTCCATCCAGATGGCGAAAGCCTCCGCCAGTACGGCGGCGGCCGCCTCCACCGACGGCGACGTCAGCACGTCGCCGCGCAGGTGATGGACCAGCGCCGTCGCCGGGCGCTCGGTGGCCTCGGGCGCCTGCGCCAGATTGACTCCGATGCCGACCGCCAGCCACAGGCCGCCGCCCTCGTGCGCCCCCGACTCGACCAGCACGCCCGAGGCCTTGTCCCCCGCCAGCATCACGTCATTGGGCCATTTGATCGTCACCAGCGACGGGGGCGCGAAGGCGTCCAGCAGATCGGCGATGGCGAGGGCGGCGATGAAGGTCACCTGGGCCGCCTCGGCCGGCGGCTTGCGCGTGGTGGTCAGCAGGGTGGCGAACAGATTGCCCGTGTCGCTCTCCCACGCCCGGCCCCGGCGCCCCCGGCCGGCCGTCTGCCGCCGGGCGACGATCCACAGCGGGCCGGTCTCGCCAGCCTCGGCCCGGCGACGGGCCTCCGCATTGGTGGAGTCGGTCTGGTCTAGCAGCAGGACGGGCGCGGCCGAAGCCACCGTCAGCCCGCCCCGTAGCCGACCGCCGCGGCCCGCGTCAGCGGCTCAAGCCAGGTCAGGGCGACCATCACCAGCGGGAAGGAGAACAGGGCCGCGGCTATGGCGATGGTCTTCGCCTCGATCGGCGAACGGTCGATCGCCTCTACGCCCTCGGGCGCCGGATCGAACCACATCAGCTTGATGATGCGCAGATAGTAGAAGCCGGCCACGACCGTGGCCACCAGACCGGCGGCGCCGACCATCCAGTATCCGGCCTCGGCGGCGGCGCCGAAAACCGCCCACTTGCCCCAGAATCCGGCCAGCGGCGGCATGCCCAGCACCGACAGCGACAGCACGGTCAGGGCCAGCGTCATCACCGGCCGGTCCTTGCGCAGGCCGGCGAAGTCCTGGATGCGGCGGATCGGCCGCCCGTTGCGGCTCAGCGACAGGATCACGGCGAAGAAGCCGAACTGGTCGATGACGTACAGGGTCATGAACAGCAGCATGGCCTGAACGCCCAGCGTCGTCCCGGCGGCGATGCCCAGCAGGGCGTAGCCGATGTTGGCGATCGAGGAATAGGCCAGCAGCCGCTGCATATCCTTCTGCACCAGGCCGCCGAAGGCGCCGACGGCGAAGGAGATCAGAGAGATCAGGATCAGCACCTGGGCCCACTGGTCGTGCGAACCGGCGAAGGCCCCTTCCAGCGTGCGGGCGATCAGCACCATGGCGGCGACCTTGGGCGCCGTGGCGAACAGGGCCACGACCGGCGTCGGCGCGCCTTC
>CAZGPS010000404.1:0-1839 GCA_964527675.1 uncultured Brevundimonas sp.
GGCCGGCCAGCTTCTCGGTCAGCTCGCGCGCGGCGGCCGGCGCCATCTGGGCCATGACGGCGGCGAGGGAGCGGGGGCGCATGGCGGCGGCCCCCGGCAGGCGCACGTCGTCGTTGAGGGTGGCGAACACCCGGGCGGCCTCGCGCGGCCGCATGGCGGAGTAGACGGCCACCAGACGGTCGACCTCCTCCTTCTCGCGCTCGCCGACCTGACCCAGCAGGGCCTGGACCTCGGCCTTCACGGCCTCCAGGGCGGCGACCCTGGCGTCCAGCTTCTGTTCGGCGGCGGTCATCAGCGGCAGCATGGAGGCGAAGTCGGCGTCGCGGGCGTCCAGCTCGGTGCGGCGCGCCGACAGCGACTGGATGATGCGCAGCTCGGCCGGGGAGATGCCGGCCTGCTGGGCCAGCTGTTCCGGGGTCAGGGCGCAGATGGCGGCGGCGGGAACGGCCGGAGCCGAGGCCGGCACGGCTTCCTCGGCCCAGGCGCGGGCGCCCTCGAACATTCCCGGGGCGACGCCGACGGCGCGGACCACCACCACTCCGCCGATGGCGACGGCGATAAGGGGCAGCAGGCGGGGGATCTTGCTCATGGTCGGCTACTCGGAAGGAGGGGGATGGCCGGCGTCAGGCGGCGAACAGGTCTTCGTCCAGACTGCGCCGGGCCCGGTTGAGGCTTTGCTTCGCAGATTGGTTAGCGGTCATGGCGCCGAGGATGGCCGCGACATTGCTTCCGCCGGGGGCGCGGGCCTTCGCCGGCGTGGCCAGGCCCTGGATGCGTTCGGCCAGGGCGGCCATGCGCAGGGCGCGTTCGTCTTCCGCCACGGGCGTCGGCGCGGGCGCGAGCGGCGGCTGGGCGGGGGCGACCTCGCGGGGCCGCTCGGCGACGGCGGGACCGCGGGCGATCAGGGCCTCGAGCTGGGCCTTGACCTCGCGCGCCTTAATGATGCGGTCGTGCAGCAGATCGGTCTCCTGCCCCGAGGCGCGCAGCGAGGCCAGGGCGGCCTCGGCCCGGCCGGCGGCGGCGTTCAGTTCGGTGACGGCGGAGGCGAAGGCCTGCTGGCCCTCGCGCAGGGCGGTCAGCTTGCGTTCCAGCCGCACGCCGTAGCCGAGGGCGGCCACCAGCAGCAGCATCAGAACGCCGTCGAGGATCATCCCGGTCATGAGCGTCTTCCCTTGGCGAGGCTTGAGGCGGTCTCGACGTCCACGGGGGCCTCGACGCGGACGGCGATGTGCTGGCCCTTGCGGCCCATGCGGCCGGTGGTCAGGGGGATCGAGCCGGCGCGGATCGAGATTTCCGAATCCGGGGTGGCGTTGAGCATCAGGGTGTCGCCGACCTTGAAGGCCAGGACCTGGGACAGCGGCAACTGCTGCTCGTCCAGCACGGCGCGGACCTCGGTGCCGGTGGTCCAGAGCTCGGTGGCGAGGTGGCCTTCCCAGATGTTGTCGCGGCCGAATTTCTCACCCATGAACTGCTGCAGCAGCATCTTCCGGATCGGCTCGAGGGTGGCGTAGGGCAGCAGCAGCTCGATGCGGCCGCCGCGGTCCTCCATGTCGATGCGCAGCTTGACGAGGATGGCGGCGTTGGCCGGCCGGGCGATGGCGGCGAAGCGCGGATTGGTCTCCAGCCGGTCGAGGTTGAAATGCACCGGGGTCAGGGGTTCGAAGGCGGCGCGGGCGTCGGCGAGGACGACCTCGACCATGCGCTGCACCAGGACCCGCTCGATGGTGGTGTAGGGCCGGCCCTCGATGCGCAGGGCGGCGGTGCCGCGACGCCCGCCCAGCAGGACGTCGACGATCGAATAGATCAGGTTGGAATCGACCGTCAGCAGGCCGTAGTTGT
>CAZGPS010000405.1:0-1807 GCA_964527675.1 uncultured Brevundimonas sp.
GCCACACCGGTTCCGGGCCGAACGCCCGCGCTCCGCCGACCTCCCCAACCGCTTTCCCCGAAGCGGCGCAGACGCATGCCCGCTTCTCCCTTCCCGGGGCGGGGAGGGAGAACGCGCAGTCTTCACCCCCGCCCTCGCCGGTTGTCCCCTCGCCTCCCACGTCCTAGGAACAGTCCCCCGACCCGACGCTGCGGAAACCTTCGCCGACATGCCCGACCTGACCGACAAGCAGACCTTCTCCGACGAAGACGCGCTGGAGTTCCACCGCAGCCCCCAGCCGGGCAAGATCTCCATGGCGCCGATCAAGCCGATGGCGACCCAGCGCGACCTGTCGCTGGCCTATTCGCCCGGCGTGGCCGTGCCGGTTCTCGCCATCGCCGCCGATGTCGACAAGGCCTATGACTACACCTCCAAGGGCAATCTGGTCGCCGTCATCTCCAACGGCACGGCCATCCTCGGCCTCGGCAATCTCGGTCACATGGCCTCCAAGCCGGTGATGGAGGGCAAATGCGTCCTCTTCAAACGCTTCGCCGACGTCGACAGCTTCGACGTCGAGGTCAAGACCACCGACCCGGACGAGTTCGTCACCGTGGTCAAGAACATCGGCGATACCTGGGGCGGCATCAATCTGGAGGACATCAAGTCCCCCGAATGTTTCGAGATCGAGGCCCAGCTGCAGGACCTGCTGGACATCCCGGTCTTCCATGACGACCAGCACGGCACCGCCATCATCTCGACCGCCGGCCTGATCAACGCCGCCCACATCGCCGGCAAGCGGATGGAGGATCTGAAGGTCGTCCTCGCCGGCGCGGGCGCGGCGGGTCTGTCGTCCATCGGCCTGATGAAGGCCGCCGGCGTACGCCAGGAGAACACCGTCATCGTCGACCGCGACGGGGTCGTCTACAAGGGTCGCGAGAACGTCGACCAGTGGAAGGCCGCCCACGCCACCGACACCCCGCACCGCACCCTGGCCGAGGCCATGGTCGGCGCCGACGTCGTGCTCGGCCTCTCCGCGAAAGGCGCGATCACAAAAGAGATGGTCGCCTCGATGGCGCCCAATCCGATCATCTTCGCCATGGCCAACCCGGACCCGGAGATCACCCCGGAAGACGTGCTGTCGGTGCGTTCCGACGCCATCATGGCCACCGGCCGGTCCGACTACGTCAACCAGGTCAACAACGTCCTCGGCTTCCCCTACATCTTCCGCGGCGCCCTCGACGTGCGCGCCCGGCGGGTCAATCACGAGATGAAGATCGCCTGCGCCCGGGCCCTGGCGGCCCTGGCCCGCGAGGACGTGCCGGACGAGGTGGCCGCCGCCTATCGCGGCCGCAAGCTGAAATTCGGCCGCGACTACATCATCCCGACGCCCTTCGACCCGCGCCTGATCTGGTACATCCCGCCCTTCGTCGCCCAGGCGGCGATGGACACGGGCGTGGCGCGCAAGCCGATCGAGGACATGGACGCCTACCGCACCCAGCTGCGCTCGCGGCTCGATCCGTCCGCCGCCCTGATGCAGAACATCTCGGGCGCCGTCCGGGCCGCCCCCAACAAGCGGGTGGTGTTCGCCGAGGGCGAGGAGACCGCCGTCATCCGCGCCGCCTGGGGCTTCAAACAGGCCGAGCTGGGCACCCCCATCCTGCTGGGCCGCGAGGATCTGATCCGTCAGAACGCCGCCGAGGCCGGTCTCAACTTCGACGAGATGGCGATCGAGATCGTCAACGCCCGCGTCTCCGAGCACAATGTCGACTACACCGACTGGCTCTACGCCCGCCTGCAGCGCCGCGGCTATCTGCGCCGCGACGTGCAG
>CAZGPS010000406.1:0-1734 GCA_964527675.1 uncultured Brevundimonas sp.
CCGCGCCGCGCCGTGGCCCCCGAGCCGGCGGCCCTGTCCGGGGCCGAGTCCTCGGGGGTCGACGTCGACAACAGCTACGGCGTCCGCCGCCCGGTCCTGCGCCTGATCCCCGACCGCGAGAAGATCGAGCGCTTCGGCCTGTCCGAGCGCGAGGTCCACGACTCCATCGCCGCCGTCATGGGCGGCCAGATCCTCGGCTACGCCGCGCGCGACGACGAGCGCACCCCGGTGGAGATCGCCGTGCGCCTGCCCCAGTCGGCCCGGACCTGGAACGAACAGATGGCCGTCATGCCGGTGGCCGTGACCACGATCGACGGCGGGCGGCGGCTGGTCGAACTGGGCGAAGTCGTCGAGGCCCGCCATGAGCTGGCCAGCTGGCCCGTCTACCGCCGCGACGGCCGCGCCGCCGAAATGGTCACCGCCGAACTGGCCGGCCAGTTCGAGGCCCCGATCTACGGCATCCTGGCCATCGACGCGGCGATCGAGGCGCACGACTGGAAGGATCTGCCGCGGCCCGAGGTCCGGCTCAACGGCCAGCCGACCGACGAGACGGTCCCCACCGTGCTGTGGGACGGCGAATGGGAGATCACCTGGGTGACCTTCCGCGACATGGGCGCCGCCTTCGGCGTGGCCCTGCTGGGGATCTATGTTCTGGTCGTCGCCCAGTTCAAGGATTTCCGCATCCCGCTGGTCATCCTGACGCCCATCCCCCTGACCCTGATCGGCATCGTCATCGGCCACATGCTGTTCGGCGCGCCCTTCACCGCCACCTCGATGATCGGCTTCATCGCCCTGGCCGGGATCATCGTGCGAAACTCGATCCTGCTGGTCGACTTCATCCGCCACGCCCGAACCCCCGGGCGGCCGCTGCGCGAGGTCCTGCTGGAGGCCGGGGCGATCCGCTTCAAGCCCATCCTGCTGACGGCGCTGGCGGCCATGATCGGCGCGGCGGTGATCCTGTTCGATCCGATCTTTCAGGGACTGGCCATCTCGCTCCTGTTCGGCCTGATCTCTTCGACGATTCTGACGGTGCTGGTGATCCCGGCCATCTATATCGCGTTGAAGGACGACGGCCGGCCCCTCGGCGAGTCCAAAGCCGCGGAACAGACGCCATGACCGACGCCCTGCCCTCGCCGAACGCCGCCGCCCTGGCCGAACTCGAGGCCAGCGCCGCCCCGGCCGCCCGGCTGATGCGGCTGTTCGCTAACGAGCAGCGGCTGATGCTGATGTGCCGGCTCAGCGAGGGGGAGTGCGCCGTCGGCGATCTGGCCGGCTATGTCGGCCTGTCGCAGTCGGCCTGCTCCCAGCATCTGGCCCGGCTGCGAGACGCCGGCGTCATCGCCCCGCGCCGCGACGCCCAGACCATCTACTACGGCATCGCCGACCCGGCCGCGGCCCGGGTCATCGCCCTGCTGTGCGACATCTATCGCGACAACCCAAAGGATCGGACCCTATGACCTATTTCACCGCCCGCACCGTCGAGGGCGACTTCGACGCCGTCGTCGAACGCACCCGCGCCGCGCTTCAGAAACACGGCTTCGGCGTCCTCACCGAAATCGACGTCCAGGCCACGCTGAAGGCGAAGATCGGCGAGGATTTCCGCCCCTACCGCATCCTCGGCGCCTGCAATCCGGTCATGGCCCACGAGGCCCTGAAGATGGAGCCGCATGTCGGCGTCATGCTGCCCTGCAACGTCGTCGTCCAGCAGACCGAAGGCGGCGTCGAGGTCTTCGC
>CAZGPS010000407.1:0-1724 GCA_964527675.1 uncultured Brevundimonas sp.
TCGGGCCAGCTGTTCATCATCAATCCGCTGTCGGGACGGGGGGCCGACAATCTGTTCTCGACCCACCCGGCCACCGGCCACCGGGTGCGGGCGCTGATGGCGCTGGGCGCGAAGATGGGGATGGCGCCGCGGCGGGCGGATATCGCGGAGATCGCGCCGGGGCCGGCGCGCACCAGCGTGCCGACGACGCCGTCGCAGACCCCGGGGCCGTGGGGGTGACTTCCTGAGCTGCGGCCTTGTCATCCCGGACACCGCGAAGCGGTGATCCGGGACGGCCGGTTCGTTTCCGGTCACCTCCCGGAAGCGGCGTCAGCCGCTATCCGGGACACGGGTCAGGATTCGCGCTGAACCGACGTGTCTCCCGGACAATCGCGCTGCGATTTCCGGGAGGTCCGGATCGGTGGGACTCGCCGTCCCGGCTCTCCGCTTCGCGTCGGCCGGGATGACAAGATGCCGACCCTGGCAGGAGAACCGGCCTTGCCGCCCGGCCGACCGGTGTTAGTCTGAGGCCATGTCGGAAGAACCCGAACCCCTCGAAGACATCGCCGCCAGCCTGCTGAACAGCGCCATGGTCTGTCTCCTGAGCGCCGCTTTCCCGGCCCTTCTGGCCTGGCAGGCCGTCGCGCGATGGGAGACCTGGACAGCCGATATTCGATCTCTGCCTGTCTGGCTGGCGCTGAACGGCGTGCTCCTCCTGCTCGCCAGCATCCGGTTCATGGCGGTGGGTGGTCAAGCCTTCTGGCGGAACCTGAAGGCTCTGCGGCAACGCCATCGGTCTTCTTCGACCGCCTGACCGCCGCATTCCGGCCCTTGCATCAGCCGGCGTCTGGTCCTTAAAGCGCGCCCATACGCCGAAAACGCCTCCCCGCGTTCGCCCAAGGACCCTCCCATGACCCTGCCCGCGCCCAAGAAGGTCGTGCTCGCCTACTCCGGCGGGCTGGACACCTCGATCATCCTGAAATGGCTGCAGACGGAATACGGCGCGGAGGTCGTGACCTTCACCGCCGATCTCGGCCAGGGCGAGGAGCTGGCGCCGGCGCGCGAGAAGGCGCTGAAGCTGGGCATCAAGGAAGAGAACATCTTCATCGACGACCTGCGCGAGGAGTTCGTGCGCGACTACGTCTTCCCGATGTTCCGCGCCAACGCCCTGTACGAGGGGCAGTATCTGCTCGGCACCTCCATCGCCCGGCCGCTGATCGCCAAACGCCAGATCGAGATCGCCCGCCAGGTCGGCGCCGACGCTGTCTGTCACGGCGCCACCGGCAAGGGCAATGACCAGGTCCGGTTCGAGCTCGGCTACTATGCGCTGGAGCCCGACATCCGCGTCATCGCCCCGTGGCGCGAATGGGAGTTCAAGTCGCGCGAGCACCTGCTCGACTTCGCCGAGAAGCACCAGATCCCGATCGCCAAGGACAAGCGCGGCGAGGCCCCGTTCAGCGTCGACGCCAACCTTCTGCACTCGTCCAGCGAGGGCAAGGTGCTGGAGGATCCGGCGGTCGAGGCCCCCGAGTTCGTGCACCAGCGCACGCTCAGCCCCGAGGACGCGCCGGACAAGGCGACCGTCATCACCCTCGGCTTCGAAAAGGGCGATCCGGTCTCGATCAACGGCGAGGCCATGAGCCCGGCGACCCTGCTGACCGCCCTGAACCAGTACGGCCATGACAACGGGATCGGCCGTCTGGATCTGGTCGAGAACCGCTTCGTCGGCATGAAGTCGCGCGGCG
>CAZGPS010000408.1:0-1707 GCA_964527675.1 uncultured Brevundimonas sp.
AGCGACTGGCGCACCTCGCCCTGCATCCGGGCCAGTTCGCGCTCGACCCGGCCGATCTCGTCGTGCCGGTCGCTGGGCGGATCGCCCTCCGCCTCGGGGTCGAGGGCGAAACGCTCGATCGCCCGGGTGACCCGTCGCAGCGGCTGCAGCACCAGGAAGGCGAGGCCGCCGTACAGCAGCCCCCCGGCCACCAGCGAGATCAGCAGCGACATCAGCAGGCTGTTGAGCAGGAAGGCCCGTAGCTCGACCTTCAGCGGCTGGGCCGGGGCGAGAATCTCGATGAAGTCGCCGGAACGATAGCGCGGCCGGGCCTGCACCCGCACCGAGCGGTCCGGGTGGCCGACCAGGGTCCGCCACGGGTCGAGCAAGCGGGCCAAGGGCCGGCTCTGGCGCAGGTCGATCAGATCGGGCGTACGGGGCAGGTTGGGGGCCTGCAGCAACAGGCGCCGCACGCCCTGGTCGCCGACGACCACGGCCTGCACCCCGCCGATGGCCAACAGCTGCTCGGCGGCGTCGTCCTCGACGGCGGAATAGGGCAGGGCCTCGACCCCGACCGAGGCCAGCTCGGCCGACTGCAGCCGGTCCAGCAGCCAGCGCTCGTGGAAGCTGGCGGCGCTGGGGACGATGATCAGCACCTCGACCACCACGGTGAACAGGAAGGTCAGCAGCAACAGTCGCCACGCCAGGGCGTCGGGCGCGTGGAAGCCCAGCCGCTCGCGCCAGTCGGCGGGCAGGCGCAGGCGCCGTCCGACATCGCTCAACAAGGCCCGCCCCTCGCTCATGCAGGGCCTAACGCAAAGCTTGGGCCAATGGCTGCGTCGGTCACGCCCGCCTCCGCCGCTTCATCGCCGCCTGGGCCGCCTTCATGGCGAAGGGCAGCACCACCGCCAGCACGAAGACTCCCGCCATCGGGGCCCAGAACTGGCCGAACAGGGCCTGGAAGTCCGGATTCGGGTCGTTGGCCAGAAGGGTGTTCAGCCGGGCCCCGATCCAGCAGTAGATGATGTGCGCCGGCAGCAGGCCGATGACGGTCGCCAGCGTGTAGGGGCCAAGGCGCACGGCCATCATGCCCGCCGCGATATTGATCATGTGGAATGGGACCACCACCGCCAGCCGGGCCCCCAGCACATACCAGAAGGTGTCGCGGTCGATGGCCGAGCAGACGGCCTGCATCAGACCGGCGTCCCGCGCGGCCTTCTCGCGCAACGCCGCGCCCAGGGCGGAGCGGGTCACGGCATAGACGACCAGGGCGCCGGCAGTGGCGGCGATCGAGGTCGCGATCCCGCCCACCCAGGGCCCGAACAGATAGCCGGCGGTGATGGTGACGAAGAAGACCCCGGGCACGACGCTGGCCGTCAGGGTCGCGAACAGCAGCATCAGCAGCAGCAGGCTGACGACATAGTTGGCGGCGGTGAAGTCGCGGAACGACTGGCCATGGTCGCGCAGGGTGTCGAGCGACAGGTAGCGGTTCCAGCCCATGGCGAAGATCAGCATGATGACGCTGGCCAGCGCGATCAGGGGCAGGAAGCGTTTCACGCGGCTCATGGTCACTCCGCTGGCGCCCCTCGGCGTTGACACCCCGGGCTTCCCCGCTTATACGCCCGCCCTTCCCGCGACGGACCACTTTCCGCCGCCCACCTTGATTTCAGTCCCAGGAGCCGACCGTGAAGCGGACCTATCAGCCGTCGCGACTCGTGCGCAAGCGCC
>CAZGPS010000409.1:0-1701 GCA_964527675.1 uncultured Brevundimonas sp.
CCTTCTCCCCTCGGGGGAGAAGGTGGGCGGCGGAGCCGCTCGGATGAGGGGGATGTTCGAGGACAACTGACTGATGACGGGTCCGGAGCCGGCTCACCCCTCATCCGGCCCTCCGGGCCCCCCGTCGTCGGATCGCATGCGATCCTCCTCCACCCCCAAGGGGAGAAGGAAAGCGCGGCGGCGGCGCGAGACCCCTAGCTCTTCAGCCGCCAGCCGGATTTGAACACCCGCCAGCAGGCGTACGCCATCGCCAGGGTGAGCACCGCGCTCATGACCACGCCGATCCAGAGGTTGCTCTCGGCATGGCCGATGAAGCCGAAGCGGAAGCCGTCGATCATGTAGAAGATCGGGTTGAAGTGGCTGATCGTCGCGAACGGCTCAGGCAGGTTGTCGACGAGGTAGAAGGTGCCGCTGAGGAAGGTCATCGGCATGATCAGGAAATTCTGCACCGCCGCCAGCTGATCGAATTTCTCGGCCCACAGGCCGGCGAAGACGCCGAGCATGCCCATCATCAGCGAGGCGGTCAGGCTGAACCAGAGGATGGCGGCGAGGTTGGCGACGCCCAGCCGCGCGAACGGCAGGACGCAGACGGCGGTGACGAGGCCGACGACCACGCCGCGGGTGGCGGCGCCGAGGGCGAAGCCGATGGTCAGCTCGAGCGGGCTGAGCGGCGGGGTCAGGAAGTCGGTCGAGGTGCCCATGATCTTGGCCTGGATCAGGCTGGACGAGGCGTTGGCGAAGGCGTTGTTGAGCACCGCCATCATGATCAGGCCGGGGGCCACGAACTCGGCGAAGGGCGTGCCGTGCAGCGGCGGCCGGGCGCCCTTCAGGGCCACCACGAAGACCAGCATGTAGAGCAGGGTCGTGACCACCGGGGCGGCGACCGTCTGGGCCCCGACCTTCCAGAAGCGCCGCACCTCGCGCAGGTACAGGGTCTGCACCCCGATCCAGTTGACCCCGTCGTAGCGGCGGGGTTGCGGAAGGCCGGCGGGGCGGGTGGAGGCGAGGTCGGTCATGGGGGGCAGATGCGGTGGGCGGCGGCGGGATGCAAGTGGCTAGTGGCTAGTGGCTAGTGGCTAGTGGCTAGTGGCTAGTGGCTAGTGGCTGGCCACCGCCTGCGGAGCCGGGGGTCCGGCGTCGCCCTTCCGCAGGCCAAAGCGATCGCTTGCCGCCGCCTCACCCGCAGACTGCGGCGACCCGTGCCTGCGGAAGGGCGGCGCGGTCGGCTCCACCGCACAGGTGTCGGCCAGCCACTAGCCACCAGCCACTAGCCACCCGGCGCCGCCGCCGCCGTTAACCATCCCTACATCTGGTTCCTGTGGACGGAGTGATTCGCACATCTTGCGTCTGTTAGGGGCTCGTTTACGATTAGTGGTAGGTCGAGACCCCGGGAGGGACCTCTGGACCCCATATATTGAATCCGAGACCCGGAGGGTGGCTATGACCGCAGGCTGGACTGAAGACCGCGTTGGCGCGCTGAAGAAACTCTGGCTGGAAGGCCAGTCGGCCAGCCAGATCGCCAAACAGCTGGGCGGCGGCGTCACCCGCAACGCCGTCATCGGCAAGGTGCACCGCCTCGGCCTGTCGGGCCGGGCCGCCCCGTCGCAGCCGGCCCGCGCCACCTTCCGCCCGTCGCGTCCGCGGCCCGCGGCCCAGCCGACACAGGCTCCGTCGGCCCCGCGCCGCACCGCGGCCGTACAT
>CAZGPS010000410.1:0-1693 GCA_964527675.1 uncultured Brevundimonas sp.
CGATCGCCTCCTGCGACACGCCCTCCATCAGACAGCCGTCGCCGGCGATGACCCATGTCCGGTGGTCGACCAGACCCTCGCCGAAGCGCGCCGCCAGATGCCGTTCAGCCATGGCGAAGCCGATCGAATTGGCCAGGCCCTGCCCCAGCGGCCCGGTGGTCGTCTCGACGCCCGGCATGTGGCCGTACTCCGGGTGGCCGGCGGTCTTCGAGCCCCACTGGCGGAAGTTCGACAGCTCTTCCTTCGTCGCCGCCTTGTATCCGGTCAGGTGCAGCAGGGCGTAGATCAGCATCGAGCCGTGCCCGGCCGACAGGATGAACCGGTCCCGGTCGGCCCAGTCGGGCTGGCTGGCGTCGAACTTCAGAAATTTCGAGAACAGCACCGTGGCCACGTCGGCCATCCCCATCGGCATGCCGGGGTGGCCGCTCTTGGCCTTTTCGACCCCGTCCATGGCCAGGACGCGGATGGCGTCCGCCATCTGCTTCGGCGTGGCTTTTTCGGATACGGTTTTGGCGTCGGTCACGGGGGGACCTTTCGTCGGAAGGCGGAAAAAGGGAGGCGCGCCGCTTTACCCCGACGCGCGAGCGGGTTCTATACGGATTCTGGAGGATGTGACCTGTATGGACGCTGCATCGGCCGCCAAGGACCGGGTGGATCGCGCTCTGGCGCTGCTCGAACGCCGTCTGCTCGATCTGAAAGGCCGCGCCGCCGCGGCGTCAGGTCGGACTCCGGACGACGACCTGTTCGCGCCGCAGCCCTCCAGCGAGACCGACCGCATCCGCATCCATGAGCTCGAGGCCGCCGGTCGGGACGCCGCCGAGGTCCTCGCCCGCGCCGCCGACGCCATTCGCGAGAGCCTCGCCGAACAGGAGGCCCGCTGATGGCGACGGTCACCGTCGAGATCAACGGCCGCCCCTACGCCGTCGGCTGCGCCGACGGCCAGGAGGACCGGGTCCGCCTCCTCGCCCGGCAGTTCGACGGCCATGTGCGCCAGGTGGCGGGCGAGGTCGGCCACGTCGGCGACATCCGCCTGTTCCTGATGGCCGGGCTGATGCTGGCCGACGAACTGCACGAGGCGCGCGCCAACGGCGGCGCGCCCGCCGCCGACGCCGCGCCCGCGACCGACGGCGTCGCCGAGGCCCTCAACGCCGTCGCCGCCCGGCTGGAAAAGATCGCCCAGGGACTTTGAGCCGAACACCCCGCCGCCCGAAGGCTGTCGGATTTGTCATTTGTGCAGATGTGTAAGTGCTTATACATTTCTCCCATGACCTATTCCCTCCAGACCCACGGGGTGCTGCTCCGTCGTCTCATCGACCACCTGGATGGCGCAGTGGAGCAGACCTACACTGGCGCGGGGCTGGACTACCGGCCGCGCTTCACGCCGATCCTTCGGGCCCTGCTCAATAACGGCCCGGCGACCCTTCGCGCCCTGTCCCGACACACCGGCGTCTCCCATTCCGCCGTCAGCCAGACGATCACCCAGATGGCGGCCCGCGGCTGGGTCTCACTCGAAGCCGGGACCGACGCCCGCGAACGCATCGTGACGCTCACCCCGTTCACGATGGAGCACCTGCCCCGGCTGGAGCGGTGCTGGGCCGCCACTGACGCCGCCTCCCTCTCCCTGGATGAGGATTTGGGCCAACCCTTCGCGGACATCCTGATCCGGGCGCTCGAAGCCCTTGACCGTCGACCT
>CAZGPS010000411.1:0-1690 GCA_964527675.1 uncultured Brevundimonas sp.
GCTTCGGCGGTCCGGGCTTCACCTCGACCAGGCACATGCGGCAGTTGCCGGCGATCGACAGCCGCTCATGGTAGCAGAAGCGCGGAATCTCCTCGCCGGCGCGCTCGGCGACCTGAAGCACGGTCATGCCGGCCTCGAACTCGATCTCTACGCCGTTGACCTTGGCGACGGGCATCAGCGGGCCTCTTGCTCAGTCGCCACGGCATAGGACTCCGTGGCGGTCGTCCCATCCGGGAGCGTCGTGTTGATGGTGATGGTCTCGCCGTCAAGGACGAAGCGCGTCACCGGATCGCCGGACTGGTTCATCCAGCGGGCTTGCGCGGGGTCGGCGGCGTCGGCCGGCCTCCAGGTGATCAGGTCGCCCTCGACCCGGCACTGGGCCCGGCGGCGGCCGCCGTCGACCGGCGCGCGCCACGAGGCGTTGACGACCGCGCCGTCGAGGCCGTCGATCGAGATGTCGGTCAGCTGCTGGCCGTGAATCCCGGCCAGTCCGGCGCGGCAGACGCGGCGCAGGTCGGCGGCGTTCAGCATGCGAGGCGCCGCCGGCGCGACGTCGCTCTCCACCGGCGCGGCGGACACCGCCTCGGCCGGGGTCGGCGCGGCCTCGTCCGCCCGCTCGCCGCAGGCGGCGAGGGCGAAGGGCGCCAGCATCAGGACGGCAATCCGGCGCATCGTCACTCCGCCGCGATCGCATGGCCGGCGAAATTCGCGCGGCGGCTGCGGTAGGAGGAGATCCGCTCCTCGATCTCGTGGCGGAAATGCCGGATCAGCCCCTGCACCGGCCAGGCCGCGGCGTCGCCGAGGGCGCAGATGGTGTGGCCCTCGATCTGGGTCGAGACGTCCAGCAGCAGATCGATCTCGGACGGATCGGCCTCGCCGATCGCCATCCGCTCCAGCACGCGCCACATCCACCCGGTGCCCTCGCGGCACGGCGTGCACTGGCCGCAGCTCTCGTGCTTGTAGAAATAGCTGATGCGGGCGATGGCGCGGACCAGATCGGTCGACTGGTCCATGACGATCACCGCCGCGGTGCCGAGGCCCGAGCGCATCTCGCGCAGGCTGTCGAAATCCATCAGCGCCGTCTCGGACATCTCGCGCGTGATCAGCGGCACCGACGAGCCGCCCGGGATCACGGCCTTCAGATTGTCCCAGCCGCCGCGCACGCCGCCGCAGTGCTCTTCCAGCAGCTGCTTCAGCGGAATCGACATCGCCTCTTCGACATTGCACGGCCGGTTCACATGGCCGCTGATGGTCATCAGCTTGGTGCCGGTGTTGTTCGGCCGGCCGAAGCCCGCGAACCATTCGGCGCCGCGGCGCAGGATGGTGCCGACGACGGCGATCGACTCGACGTTGTTGACCGTGGTCGGGCAGCCATACAGGCCGGCCCCGGCGGGGAACGGCGGCTTCAGCCGCGGCTGGCCCTTCTTGCCCTCCAGCGACTCCAGCAGGGCCGTGTCCTCGCCGCAGATGTGAGCGCCGGCGCCGTGGTGGCTGTAGACGTCGAAGTCCCAGCCATGGATGTTGTTCTTGCCGATCAGCTTCGCGTCATAGGCCTGCTTGACCGCGGCCTCCATGCGCTCGCGCTCCAGCACATATTCGCCGCGCAGATAGATGTAGCAGGCGTGCGCCTGCATGGCGAAGCTGGCGATCAGGCAGCCCTCGATCAGCAGCTGCGGATCGTGGCGCATGA
>CAZGPS010000412.1:0-1687 GCA_964527675.1 uncultured Brevundimonas sp.
GGCCCCGGCGTAGATCCGCGTCCCGGCCCGGCGAGTCGGCTCCGGAGCGGCCTCTCCTCAGACGCGGCTCTCGGCGGCGTCGGCCTCGGCTTCCGCGGCGCTGGCGCGGGCGTCGGCCTGGTCGGCCTGGGCCCTGAGTTGCTGGGCGCTCTCGCGTTTGGTCGAGGCCTTGCGGCTCCACATGTTCAGGATCTCGACCCCGGCCGAGAAGGCCATGGCGGCGTAGATATAGCCCTTGGGCACATGGGCGCCGAAGCCCTCGGCGATCAGCACCATGCCGATCATCAGCAGGAAGCCGAGGGCCAGCATGACCACGGTGGGGTTGTCGTTGATGAAATTCGCCAGCGGGTCCGCGGCCAGCAGCATGACGGTGACGGCGACCAGCACGGCCACGACCATGATCGGCAGGTGTTCGGTCATGCCGACCGCGGTCAGGATGGAGTCGATCGAGAACACCAGGTCCAGCAGGATGATCTGGAAGATGGCCGAGCCGACGTTGGAAATGACCACGTCCTTCTTGTCGAGCAGGTCATGGGTCGGGGACGGATCGACGGTGTGGTGGATCTCCTTGGTCGCCTTCCAGACGAGGAACAGGCCGCCGGCGATCAGGATCATGTCCTTCCACGAGAAGGCGTTGTCCATGACGGTGATGACCGGGGCCGTCAGGCTGACGATCCAGGCGATCATCGACAGCAGGGCCAGGCGCATGACCAGGGCCAGGGAGATGCCGATGCGGCGCACGCGCGAGCGGTGCTCTTCCGGCAACTTGTTCGAGAGGATGGAGATGAAGATCAGATTGTCGATCCCCAGCACCACCTCCATCACGATCAGGGTGACGAGCGCAGCCCAGGCGGCCGGGTCGGTGAGCAGGGGAAGAATGGAATCGAACATCGGGGGTCCCGGTCGGAAAAGCTTGAGCGGAAAGCGCTAGGGGCGCGCAACGTTCCAGGCAAGAGGCGAGAAACGCCGGCGCCGCCGCCAGGCGTCCGACAGGTCAGGGTTGGACGGGGACGAGGTCGGCGACGACGGGAAAATGGTCCGAGATCACCCGGCCGCCAAAGGAGTCCGTCGGCACGGCGAAGCGACGGACGGTCAGGCCGGGTCCGATGAAGATGTGGTCGATGGCGACGCCACCGTTGTCGCTGGCGATGTCGAAGGCGTTGAAGGTGCCGGCCGGGCCGAAATCGATCGGGCTGACGGCCCGGGCGTCGCGCAGGCCGGAGGCGAGGATGCGGCGATACGGCGCGCTGTCCGGCCCGGTGTTGAAATCGCCCATCAGCACCACCCGCGCCGTCTCGCCTTCGACCCCGGCCGCGGCGAGGCCGGACACCAGCTCCGCGCACTGTTCCCGGGCGACGACGCCGACATGGTCGAAATGGGTGTTGCGCACGTCCAGCAGACCGCCGTCCCGGCGGTCGCGCAGGACCACCCGGGTGATGGTGCGCGGCAGGGCCGCGTCCCAGCCCTTCGACGGCCGGTCCGGGGTGGGCGAGCACCACAGGGTTTGCGCCTCCAGCCGCTCATAGCGGTCGCGCCGCCAGAACAGGGTGGCCTGCTCGCCGGAGACGCCGTCGTCGCGGCCGACGCCGTAGTGGTCCCAGGCCGGCAGCTGTTCGGCGAGGAAGGCGGCCTGATGCGGCAGGGCCTCCTGCAGGCCCAGCAGGTCGGGGTCGAGGAAGGCGATCTG
>CAZGPS010000413.1:0-1683 GCA_964527675.1 uncultured Brevundimonas sp.
CTCCACCTCGAAGACGGGCGGGAGGACCATGGGCGGCGTCGCCTCGGTCCGCGCCATCAGGGCGAGGATCCCGGCATGGGCGATCAGCACCACGGCGAAGGCGCCGGCCTTGCGAAGCCGGTCAGGCGTGAGCAGCGTTCTGATTTCCACCCGTCGCATATGCCTCATACGGCATGAACGCGCCGGGACCGAAAGCGCTCAGCTTTCGTTCACGCGTCGAGAGCGGCGTCGATGGCGGCGGATACGGTTGCGATATCCCCCATGCCGTCGATCTCGACCAGCAAGCCCTTGTCGGCATAGTAGGGCAGCAGGGGCGCGGTCTGGCGGTTGTAGACGGCCAGCCGGTCCTTGAAGGTCTCGGGATTGTCGTCCGGACGGGCCTGTTCCGCGAACCGCTTGGCGATGCGCGCCGTCAGGGCCGCGTCGTCGACCTTGAGCCGGATGACGCGATCGATCCTGGCGCCCCGGCGCGCCAGCATGGCGTCGAGCGCCTCGGCCTGGGCCACATTGCGCGGGAAGCCGTCGAAAATGGCCCCGCCGGCGGCCTCGGTCTCGGGCAGGCGCTCCTCGATCAGGGCGATGACGATTTCGTCGGTGACCAGGTCGCCGCGGGCCAGCACGTCCTTGACCTTGAGGCCGAGGTCGGAGCCGGAGGCGATCGCGGCGCGCAGCATGTCGCCGGTCGACAGCTGGACCATGCCGCGGGTTTCCACCAGCCGCTTGGCCTGCGTCCCCTTACCGGCCGCAGGCGGTCCGAACAGGATCAGGTTCATCGCCGCCCCTCCCCGGGCCGTTCTAGCGTCGCGCGGGGGCGGTGACGCCCTTGCCGCGGGTCTGGCCGCGGCCGCGCAACTTGGCCTTCTTGATCAGGCCTTCGTACTGGTGCGCCAGCAGGTGCGACTGGATCTGGGCCACCGTGTCCATGGTCACCGAGACCACGATCAGGATGGAGGTTCCGCCGAACAGCAGGCCCCCGCCCAGCTGGGCGCCGATGAACTCCGGCAGCAGACAGACGGCGGTGATGTAGAGGGCGCCGATGGTTGTCAGGCGGGTCAGCACATAGTCCAGATACTCGGCCGTGCGCTTGCCCGGACGGATGCCCGGCAGGAAGCCGCCGTATTTGCGCAGGTTCTCGGCCGTGTCCTCGGGGTTGAAGGTGATCGAGGTGTAGAAGAAGGTGAAGAAGATGATCAGCGCGCCGTAGAAGACCATGAAGATCGGCTGGCCGTGCTGCATCTGGGCGGTGAAGGTCGGCAGCCAGTCCAGCCAGGCCGGCAGATTGGCCGTGGCGGTCATCTGGGCCACCGTGGTCGGCAGCATCAGCAGGGACGAGGCGAAGATCGGCGGAATGACGCCGGCGGTGTTGACCTTCAGCGGCAGGAACGAGCGTTCGCCCCCGGCCATCCGGTTGCCTTCCTGGCGTTTCGGATACTGGATCAGCAGCCGGCGCTGGGCCCGTTCCATGAAGACGATGAACACGACCACGGCGATGGCCAGGGCGGTGATCAGCAGCAGCACGAAGGGCGACATCAGGCCTTGCTGGGCCATGCCGAACATGCGGGCGATGGTGCCCGGCAGGACGGCGACGATGCCGGCGAAGATGATCAGGGAGATGCCGTTGCCGACGCCGCGCGCCGTCACCTGCTCGCCCAGCCACATCAGGAACATGGTGCCGCCGGTCAG
>CAZGPS010000414.1:0-1668 GCA_964527675.1 uncultured Brevundimonas sp.
CACTGCCGTATGACGACAGCGGCGACGGTGCAAGCCTTCAACGAAGACTCAGGCCAACCGGTTGCCGAGCCTTTAGCACGGCGGCCCCGGCGGGAAATAGCCCGTTACCGGGTTTGATCCCCCCGGTTGACCCACCAGATCAGCACGCCGCCGGCCAGCGCCAGCGGCGCGCCGTAGAGGGCCCAGATGATCTGGCCGGTCATGAAGCTGCCGGGCAGGATATTGAACCCCTGCAGCACCCAGGCGACGCCGATCAACAGCATAGGACCGCTGAGGATGGTGGCGAGGATGCGGAGGATTTTCATCAGATCATCGCCATGCCGCCGTTGACGTGCAGGGTCTGGCCCGTGACGTAGGCGGCTTCGTCCGAGGACAGATAGACGGCGGCGGCGGCGATCTCGTCGCCCTCGCCGAGGCGGCCCAGCGGGATGGTCCTGAGGATGGTCTCGCGCTGCTGGTCGTTGAGCACGTCGGTCATCGGCGAGGCGATGAAGCCGGGGGCGATGCAGTTGACGGTGATGCCGCGGGAGCCGACTTCCTGGGCCAGCGACTTGGAAAAGCCGATCATGCCGGCCTTGGAGGCGGCGTAGTTGGTCTGGCCGGGGTTGCCGGTGACGCCGACGATCGAGGTGATCCCGATGATGCGGCCCGAGCGGCGCTTCATCATGCCCTTCATGGCCGCGCGCGAGAGGCGGAAATAGGATTCCAGATTGACCTTGATGACGTCGGTGAAGTCCTCGTCCTTCATCCGCATCAGCAGGCCGTCCTTCGTGATGCCGGCGTTGGCGACGAGGATGTCCAGCGGGGCGCCGGCGGCGTCCTCGGCGCGGGCGACGAGGCCGTCGACCGATTCGGGATCCGACAGATTGGCGGCGGCGAAGACGGCGCGCTCGCCCAGCTCTTTGGCCAGGTCCTGCAGCACCGCCTCGCGGGTGCCGGAGAGGACGACGGTCGCGCCTTGGGCGTGCAGGGCGCGGGCGATGGCCCCGCCGATGCCGCCCGTGGCGCCGGTGACGAGGGCGGTCTTGCCGGTGAGGTTGAACATGGGGGGCTCCGCTAGTGGCGAGTGATTAGTGGCGAGTGGCGAGTAAGAGGCTGGGTCAGGCGGCAAGGCTTTCCTCGCCACGCGTCACTCGCCACTCGCCACTGACTTCGCGAACGCTTCCAGTTCTTCCGGCGTGTTCAGCGCGCTGCTCTCGGCGTCGGGGGCGATGCGTTTGGCCATGCCGGTCAGGACCTTGCCCGAGCCGATCTCGGCGAAGCGGGTCACGCCGCCCTCCCCGGCCATCCATTCCATGCTCTCGCGCCAACGGACGCGGCCGGTGACCTGTTCGACCAGAAGGCGGCGCAGGGCCTCGGGGTCGGTTTCCGGGCGGGCGGTGACATTGGCGACGACGGCGACGGAGGGGGCGACGATCTTCGCGTCGGCGAGGGCGTCAGCCATCTCGTCGGCGGCGGGCTGCATCAGGGGGCAATGGAAGGGGGCGGAGACGTTCAGCGGGATGGCGCGGGCACCGAGCTCCTTCGCCTTTTCGATGGCGCGGTCGACGGCGGCCTTGTCGCCGGAGATGACGATGTTGCCGGCGTTGTTGTCATTGGCGACGACGCAGACGCCGACCTCGGAGCCGGCGGCGGCGGCGGCCTCGGCGAGGGCGAGGTCGGTCTTCG
>CAZGPS010000415.1:0-1665 GCA_964527675.1 uncultured Brevundimonas sp.
CCCGTGGGGCGAAGGCGCCACGACCCTGGAGTGGACCCTGTCCTCGCCGCCCCCGCACCACCAGTTCAACGAACTGCCGGTGGTCAAGAGCGACGACCACTAGGTCCGGCCCGGCCGAACCAGAGCATCGGGGGCCGCTCCTTTTCGAAGGGGCGGCCCTCAGGCATTAGAGCACCATGACCCGATCCGCCGTCGCCCCTTCGATCTCCACCGCCCAGCCGGAAGACTTCTTCCAGCTGCTCAAGCCGCGTGTGATGTCGCTGGTGATCTTCACGGCGGTGACGGGACTGGTGGTGGCCGACGGCGCGATCGGCTGGCTCAGCGCCGCCATCGCCATCCTGTGCATCGCCGCTGGCGCCGGGGCGGCCGGGGCGCTGAACATGGCGCTGGAGGGCGAGACCGACGCCCTGATGCGCCGCACCCGCGGACGGCCGGTGGCGGCGGGCAGGGTGTCGCGGCAGGACGCCATGACCTTCGGCGTCATCCTGTCGATCTTTTCGGTCATGCTGCTGGGCATGGCGACCAATTGGCTGGCCGGCGGCCTGCTGGCCCTGACCATCGTCTATTACGCCGGCTTCTACACCCTGCTGCTGAAGCGGCGGACGCCGCAGAACATCGTCATCGGCGGCGCTGCGGGCGCCCTTCCGCCGGTCATCGGCTGGGCCGCGGCCAGCGGCTCGACGCCGTGGCAGGCGTGGCTGCTGTTCCTGATCATCTTCCTGTGGACCCCGCCGCACAGCTGGGCCCTGGCGCTGTATTCGGCCGGCGACTACGCCAAGGCCGGGATTCCGATGATGCCCGTGGCGCGCGGGGCGAAGTCGACCCGGCTGCAGATCCTGCTCTACAGCCTCGTCTTCGTTCCGGTGGCCGTCGCACCCGGCCTGACGGGGATGGGCGGGCCGGTCTATCTGGTCGTGTCGATCGCCGGCGGCCTGGGCTTCCTGTTCCTCGCGGCCCGGCTGTGGCGCTCACGCGCCGGCGACCAGCCTGACAAGGCCGAGGCCGTGGGGCGAGAGGCCGCATTGTACGATGTCCGCGCAGAGGCCAAACCGGCGCGGAACCTGTTCGCCTTCTCGATCCTGTATTTGATGGCCCTGTTCGCGGCCCTCCTGGTCGAGAGCCTGACGCCAACGATGAGTCTGTAAGCCCCATGCGCCTGACCTCCGAACAGCTCGCCGCCCGCAAGAAGCGCAACCTGGCCATCGCCGGCGCCCTGGTGGTGTTCATCGTGCTGGTCTTCACCACCACGGTGCTCAAGCTGGCCGGCAATATGGAACAGCGGCAGGCTGCCGTGGCGGCGGGCCAGCCCCTTCCCGCCGGCGAATGAGGCGCGCGCTGTGAGCCGCAAGAACCTCATCGCCATCGCCTGCGTCTTCGGCGTCATGGGCATGACCGGCGCCGCCTTCGCCGCCGTTCCCCTGTACCGGATGTTCTGTCAGGTCACCGGCTTCGACGGCACGGTCCGCAAGGCCGACAAGGCGCCGGACACGGTGCTGGACGAGACGGTGCTGATCCGCTTCGACACCAATGTGCGCGGCCTGCCCATGACCTTCCGCGCCGAGCAGGTGAGCCAGCGGGTGCGCATCGGCGAAACCGGCATGGCCTTCTTTGACGTGACCAACACCTCGGACCAGCCGATCCACGCCACGGCGGCCTATAATGTCG
>CAZGPS010000416.1:0-1652 GCA_964527675.1 uncultured Brevundimonas sp.
TTCGCGGGCGACCGCCTCGCGCGCCGCGGTCTCGCGGGCGGCCGTCTCGCGGGCGGCTGTGCGGCGGGCGGCGGAATCGGCGATGGCGGCGGTCTGGGCGGGGGTCGCCTCGGACAGGGTGTCGAGGGCGGCCAGCGGCGGAGCGTTCAGGTCATCGGCTCCGATCAGCTGACCGAAATCCTCGAACAGCATGACCCGGACATAGTCGATCGCGCCCCGGTCGCTGAACAGCTTGACCCGCCACGAGCCGTCGATGCCCCGGGCGGCCACGCCGATCGGCACCCCGCGCGGGTAGCCGCCGCCGTCGCCGGACGACAGGATGCGGTCGCCGGCCTGGACCGAGCCGACGCCGCGCACGAACTCCAGCCGGGGATTGCCGGAACCGTCCCCCGTCAGCAGGGCGCGAGCGTCGGTGCGGTCGATCAGCACCGGGGTGCGGCTGGCCACGTCGGTCAGCAGCAGCATGCGGCTGACGCCGGGAGAGACGCCGACGATGCGCCCCACCAGGCCGTGCTCATTGATCACCGGATTGCCGACCTTGACGCCCCTGGCGGCGCCGACGTCGAGCAGGCGGGCCTTGGAGAAGGGACCGCGGGTGTCCGAGATGGAGCGGGCGGTGCGCATGACCACGGGCGGCTCGGGACGGATGCCGAGCATGGATTCATAGCGGGCGTTGACGTTTTTCAGGGCGATGGCCTGATCACGCCACGGCTGGAGCTCGGCCAGTTCGCGCTTGAGCCGGCGGTTCTCCGAGACCGCGAAGAAATAGCCGCCGACATAGTCCGAGGCGTGGCCGAACCAGCGGACCGGGGCCGCGAACACGCCGCCGACCGGGCCGGCCACGGTCTCGACCCCGGCGCGCACCGGTTGATAGGGCGAGTTCTGGGCGCGGGCGTCGCTGATCAACAGCAGGACGCAGCCGATCGCCGCGATCACGACTGTGACCGCCGCTGACAGGACCAGCGGCACCCTGATATTTTCGAACGGTCCGTCGCGAAACGCCACGGCGCGCCTTCCTCAGAAAAAGGGAATCAGCGGGACGCCCCCGGCCGATCTGTCGAGCCTATCGCAAAATCCGTGCCGCTTGCATACCGGCGACAGCCCACGATGACGGGGATTTGCGGCGCAGTTTCGACCCGGTCGCCTAGAGGGCCGAGTCGAGCACGCCCTTCATCCAGCGCGGATGCTCAAGCACCCGGCCGCAACCGATGGCCACGCAGGACAGCGGGTCGTCGGCGACCGAGACCGGCAGGCCGGTGTGGTCGCGGATCTCGGCGTCCAGACCGCGCAGCAGCGCCCCGCCGCCGGTCAGCATGATACCCTTGTCGGCGATGTCAGCGGCCAGTTCGGGCGGGGTGGCTTCCAGCGCAACCTTCACCGCCTCGACAATCTGCGTGACCGGCTCGGCGAGGGCCTCGGCGGCCTGGCGTTCGGAGATGCGGACCTCGCGCGGGACGCCCTGCATCAGGTCGCGGCCCTTGACGTCGATCGACAGGCCTTCGCCGTCGGCCGGGATGCGGGCGGTGCCGATGTCCTTCTTGATGCGCTCGGCGGTGGTCTCGCCGATCAGCAGGTTATGGTTGCGGCGCATGTAGCTGATGATCGCCTCGTCCATCTTGTCGCCGCCGACGCGGACCGAGCGCGAATAGACG
>CAZGPS010000417.1:0-1645 GCA_964527675.1 uncultured Brevundimonas sp.
CCGCGCCCTTCAGGGCCTCGGACAGGCCGCGCCAGTCGCGGACGATCTGCATCAACGCGGGGAGGGTTTGCTCCGGCGGGGAACGCGGACGACGGCGACGCCGTCCATGATCATGGTCTCGCCGACGAAGCCTTCGCAGCTGAGCTTGACCCGCGCGCTCTCGGGCTCGACCTCGATCACGGTGATCACGATACGAACCACGTCGTCGATGCGCACCGGCTGATGGAAGGCCAGGGTCTGGGAGAGGTAGATCGATCCCGCGCCCGGCAGCATGGTGCCGACTACCGCCGAGCCGAACGAGGCGCTGAGCAGGCCGTGGGCGATCCGGCCGCGATAGGCGGTCTTGGATGCGTAGGCCTCGTCCAGGTGGACGGGATTGAAGTCGTCGGACGCCTCGGCGAACAGCCGGATGCGGTCCTCCGTGGCGACGACGATTTTCTCCGCGGCCATGCCGACGTGAAGTTCGTCCAGGATGTAACCACCGGACGGATGCTGCTGAACCAATTCGACCATGAAGCAGGCTTTAGCTGCGGTGCGACAAAATGGCGAGCCTTACCAGGCGAGTTCGAGCGCGGCGTATCGCGCATATGTTGTTTCAGCCTTCAGCAGATCGCCGGCGCGGGCGGGGTCAAGCGCACCGTCCTCGCCCTTGGCCTGGTCGCCATGGATGCCCTGGGCGATGAACAGGCAATCTAGCGCCTGGGCGTTGGCGCCCATGACGTCGGTGACGACGCCGTCGCCGATGCACAGGACGCGCGACCGATCGACCGGACGGCCCAGCAGGGTTTGCGCCTCATGAAGGGCCAGGTCGTAGATGGGGGCGAACGGCTTGCCCGCCATGACGACGCGACCGCCCAGGGATTCGTAGAGGTCGGCCAGCGACCCGCCGCAGTAGATCAACTGGTCGCCGCGCTGCACGACGCGGTCGGGGTTGGCGCATATCAGTTCGATATCGCGCGCCGCGCCGACGGAGAACCGCTCGCGATAGTCCTCGGGCGTATCGACCGTGTCGTCGAAGGGGCCGGTGACGGAGATGAAGGCGGCATCCTGGGCGCTGTCGGCGCGCTTGAGGTCCAGGCCGGCGTACAGGGGGGCATCACGCTCGGGGCCGACGATCCAGGCCGGACCGGGCGCGCGCTTGGCCAGTTCGGCGCGGGTCGCGTCGCCGGAGGTGACGAAGGCCTTCCACGCCTCGCGCGGCACGCCCAGCCCGTCCAACTGGGCGATCACATCCAAGGCCGGACGGGGCGAGTTGGAGATCAGGACGACATGGCCGCCCTCGCGGTTGAACCGCGTCAGCGCCTCGCACGGCGCGGCCCAGCTCTCGCGGCCGTTATGGATCACGCCCCAAACGTCGCAGAGCAGGATGTCGTAGTCGCCGGCGACGGCGCCGAGGTGAGGCAGGGCGTGGGGGAGGGTCATGGGAGGCAAGTAGAGGTTCGGGCCCTCGCGCGAAAGTCTCCGCTCCATGAAATGGGGAGGAGGCGGTCAGGTCAGCCCGCTTCCTTCAACTGACCTTCCAGGCCTTGTTCGCGGACCTTGCGGTAAAGGGTCGAGCGGCCGATCCCCAGGCGGCGGGCAATCTCGCTCATATGGCCGGCATAGACCTCGATGGCGTGCTGGATCAGGTCGCGTTCGATGTCTT
>CAZGPS010000418.1:0-1642 GCA_964527675.1 uncultured Brevundimonas sp.
GACCGCGAGGGGACCATCGCCCAGCCCTTCAACAGCCAGGGCATGAAGCGGGCCTGGCTGAACCGCGCCGGCGAAATCGGGGTCGAGGTGTTCGGCCGTTGAGACGGGTTTCACCCGGGTATAGTCCGAAAAACACCGTCCGAACCGTCCGAACCGTTCGGGCGCGCCCTCCGGTCGTGTTCGCGAGCCTGTCATGCCCCTCCCTCACAGCAAGGCGGACTCTAACCCGGGCCTGCGTCAGGATCGGACGCAGGCAGGACGCCGCTTGCGTCGCCCGGGCTTACGGCGAATTAATCTGCAGCCGAACGCGGTTCATCGGGCGTTCACAGCAGCGGCGGCTTAAGCGTCACAGGAAACCCCAGAGGCCTGTCATGAAGTCCTTTCTCGCCGCCGCGGCCGTCGTCGCCGTGATCGCCACATCCGCCTGCGCGCCGGTCATAGAGGGCGGGCCGCCGATGGACCTGCCGCCGGGGCTGCAGGAAACCGCCCAGGTCGGGTCGATCACCCTGTCGACCGGCTGGCTCGACGCCGAGGAGGATTTCTCCGACACCTTCTCCGAAGAGGTCCGCGAGGAGCTGACCCGCTGCATGCACGGCACCGCGCCGATCGATGTGCGCATCCACGTCGACCGTCTTGAGCGCGCCGGCCGGGCCGAGGTGCTGTTCAACGGCGAGGGCATGCACGCCCTGAGCGGCACGGTCGAATTCGTCGATCCGGGCCGCAACAATCTGGTGGTCGGCCGCTTCCCCATTTCGGTGGCGACGACGGCGGGCGGACGGTTCGCGGGCCTGTTCGGCGACCGCCAGATGATGGTCTCCGAAGAGTTCGGCCGCTCCCTGTGCGACCAGGCCTTCGGCCGCAACCCGCGCGACCAGGGCCCGCATAACGCCACGCGGGGGTGAACGCCCGCCGCCCGGGCGGCGTTGGTCAGGTCACCCCCTGAACAGACGAGGCCCGGGATGTCCGACTACACGCTGTACTACTGGTCCGCCCCCTTCCGGGGCCAGTTCGTCCGCGCCGTCCTGGCCTTCGCCGGCAAGACCTGGACCGAGGCCGGCGACGCCGGGATCGCGCGGCTGATGGAAGGGCCGGTCACGGCCATGCCCATCCCCTTCATGGGGCCGCCGGTCCTGGTCGACCACGCGGCGGACGTCGCCATGGCCCAGACGACAGCCATCCTGCTGTATCTCGGCGAGACGCTGGACCTGTTGCCGCAGATGCCCGGCGACCGGGCCCTGACGCTGAAAATCATCGCCGACGCCAACGATCTGATCGACGAGCTGACGCTGGACGGCGGCCGCCAGATGTGGACCGCCAAACGCTGGGCCGCGTTCGAACCGCGCCTGCGGACATGGATGTCGTTCTGGGAGGAGACCGGACGCCCGCGCGGGCTGAAGCCGGGCTCCGGCTTCCTGCTGGGCGGCGTGGCTCCGGGCATGGCCGATGTGGTGACGGCGACGTTGTGGACGACCATGGCTGACCGCTTCCCCGCCCTCGACGCGATCCTGATGGACGCCGCCCCGATGACCGCCGCCCTGTCGCGACGGGTCGCCGCCCTGCCGGCGCTGGCCGGGCTGGCCCGTCAGGCGAAGGCGGACTACGGCGAGACCTGGAGCGGCGGCCAGATCGAGGCCTCGCTGCG
>CAZGPS010000419.1:0-1641 GCA_964527675.1 uncultured Brevundimonas sp.
AACGGCGCCCTCGCCGGCATGATCGTCGGCGCCGCCACCGTGCTGTTCTGGACCTATGCGCCGGTGCTGGCCGACGGCGGCAAGCTCGCCTCCATCATCTATGAGATCGTGCCGGGCTTCCTCCTCTCCTTCCTCGCCATCGTCGTCGTCAGCCTGGCGGGCAAGGCCCCCACGGGAGAGGTCGCCGACACCTTCGACGCGGTGCAGGCCGGACTGGCCGGGGCGAAGCGGCCGGAAGGCGCGGCGACGGCGTGAGCATCCTGCGCCGCCTCGCCGACCTGCCGGGCATCGACGCCCTCGAGCTGAAGGCGCTGATGAAGCCGGGCGTGGCCGATCCGGACCGGCGCGACGAACATCCCGAGGTCGACGCCGTCGCCGCCGGGGCCTTCGGCCTGACGCTGGACGACGCCGACGCCACCCCCCTGCCCGCCGACTGGCCCGATCATCTGCGCGACCTGCACCGGCGCTCGCCGGCCGAACTGGTCGAGGTGTTCGAGGCCGAGGGCTGGGACGTCACCGACGGCAAGCGCAAGCCGCTGCGCGTCCTGCCGCTGTTCGCCCTGCCGCTGGCCCTGGCGGCGCGCGGCGTGGCCGGGACCCTGCCGTTCGCAGCCGAGCCCGATCATCCGGAGACGGACTGGGGGGCGAACCTGAAGGCCGAGGCGGGGCGGTTCAGGAAGCGGTGACATCGGCGGGGGGCGGCGCGGCCTCGGCGGACCTTAACCACATCCTGTGGTTGATGAGATTTACAATCCATGGTTCATTTTCCGGGGCGATTTCGCCCTTAGGGAGATCAACCATGAATATCCTCGGAAAACTGGCCGCCGCGGCGGCGCTCGCCCTGACGACCGTGGCCGCACCGGCCGTCACCTTCACCGCCACGCCCGCGGAAGCCGCCCCGCCGTGGGCCGAGGATGTGACCTACTGGCTGGGCGGCGTGCCGGTGGGCGGCAAGCGGTACTACTGTGACGGGCGAGTGATCGAAAGCGGCAACACCACCAACTTCGACTACGAGACCTGGAACCACTGGTACGACTGCTAGATCTGACGGGCCCGGCCGGCGGGACCGGGACTCCACGAGCCGCCGGGACCAATATTACGGGCGCCCCTGAGCGAGGGACGCGGGACGCCGCACCGCCGGCGTCCCGCGTGACCCGGGGCGGTCCGGGCGGGGCGATCAGGACGCGAGGGGGGCCGGATCGGACGCCGCCTCGTCCGACTGTCGCTCGAGTTCGATCTCGGCCAGGAACAGCAGGCCGGGGACGAGGAAGTCGACCTCGCGCGCGCGCCGGCCCGCCTGCAGGGTCCAGAGGAAATAGTGTTCGCGCGGATAGAGCGGCGGCATCTCGCCGTGGGCGATCTGGCGCAGGCGGATCTGCTGGATGCGGCGGTACAGGGCGTCCTTGCGGCGGGTGCGGGCGGGTCGGCGGGTCTTCATCGGGCGTCAGTCTCCATCGGGCGGGTTGCGGGCGCGGGTCGGCGCCTTGCGCGGCGGGCGCCGCGAAAGTCGGGGAGGACGCGGGGCGACCGGGCCTCGCCCGGTGCATGGGTTTTTTACCGTTTCGACGAGACAGATCGCCCCGCGCAGCCGTTTTCCACACGCCCTCCGACTGGCGGCCCTGAGGTTCGGGCCTTTGACGG
>CAZGPS010000420.1:0-1637 GCA_964527675.1 uncultured Brevundimonas sp.
GTGTCCTCGACCGGCTCGCCGCGGCCCAGCTGCATGTCGCCGGCGTTGGCGATGATCGAGGCCCCGCCCAGCTGGCGGATGGCGGCGTCGAAGCTGAAGCGGGTGCGGGTCGAATTCTTCTCGAAGATCATGGCGAGGACGCGGTCCTTCGCCGGGGCGTCGGCGTCGGGGCGGCCCTTCGGCCAGCCCTTGCGGGCGGCCTTGCGGGCGTGGGCGTCGTCGAGGATGGCGCGCAGATCCCCGGCTTCGAGGCGGTGGATGTCGAGGAAGTGGCGGACCATGGTCAGGCCGCCGCCATCTTGCCGCGGGCGAATTCGCAGGTGCGCTCCAGCCGCTCGACCGCCTCGCGGGCCTCCTCGAGCGTCAGGTTGAGCGGGGGCAGGATGCGGACCAGGTTGTCGCCGCCGCCGGCGACCAGCAGCTGCGCCTCGTCGCGGGCCCAGCCCATGAATTCGCGGTTGTTGGGGATCAGCTTCATCCCCATCAGCAGGCCCTTGCCGCGCACCTCGACGATGATGTCTGGGAAGCGCTGGGCCAGGCCGTGCAGCTGCTGCTTGAGATAGCCGGCGATTTCGTTGACGTGGGCCAGGGTCTCCGGCTTCGAAATCTCGGCGAAGGCGGCGCCGCCGACGGCCATGGCCAGCGGATTGCCGCCGAAGGTCGAGCCATGCACGCCGATCGTCATGCCCGAGGCCGCCTTCGTCGTGGCGAGGCAGGCGCCGATCGGAAAGCCGCCGCCGAGGGCCTTGGCGATGGCCATGATGTCGGGCGTCATGCCGGCCCATTCGTGGGCCCACAGCCTGCCGGTCCGGCCCATGCCGCACTGGACCTCGTCGAAGATGATCAGGACGCCGTTGTCGTCGGCCATCTGGCGCATCCAGCGCAGGTCCTCATCGGGCGTGGCGCGGCAGCCGCCCTCGCCCTGGACGGGCTCGAGGATGATGGCGCAGGTGGTCGGGTTGCGGAAGGCCGCCTCGAGCGCCTCGCGGTCGCCCCAGACCAGTTGGTGGAAGCCCTCCATCGGCGGGCCGAAGCCGTTGGTGTAGCTGGGGTTGGCCGCGGCGTTGATGGCGCCGTAGGTGCGGCCGTGGAAGGAGCCGTCGAAGCCGTAGATGTCGATCCGCTCGGGCTGGCCGTTGGCCGAGTGATATTTCCGCGCCGTCTTCAGGGCGCACTCGACGGCTTCCGTGCCCGAGTTGGTGAAGAAGACGACGTCGGCGAACGACTTCTCGCACAGGGCGTCGGCGAGGGCTTCCTGACCCGGAATCTTGAAGATGTTGGAGACGTGCCAGAGCTTTTCGGCCTGGTCCTTGACGGCCTGGACGAGGATCGGATGGGCGTGGCCGAGGGCGTTGGTGGAAATGCCCATGACGCAGTCGAGGTATTCGGTCCCATCCTTGCCCCACAGACGCGCGCCCTGACCGCGTTCGACCTCCAGCGGCGCGCGGTTGTAGACACCCATCAGATGGTCAGTGGACACGGAAGCAACCTCCAAAAGCGAGACGGCCCCGGCGCGGAAGGCGTCGGGACCGCTTGAAAAAGGGTCAGGCCTTGTCGGACGGGGGGCGGGGTTAGTCAACACCGCGGCCGAGACGGCCCGAAGCTGTCACGCGGGCGATCAGAGCCCGCACTTCTTT
>CAZGPS010000421.1:0-1628 GCA_964527675.1 uncultured Brevundimonas sp.
CAAGAAGGCGAGCGCGACTGCCCCGGCGTGCAGGGCGAGGGATCCGAGGATCGCTGGGCTCGGACGACGCAAGGGGCTCAGGCCTCCGGCGCCGTGTCGGTGATCAGGTTCAGCTTGGTGAAGCCCGAGGCACTGAGCCGCGCCATCACCCGCGCCACCGCCTGATAGGGCGCGCGTCCGTCGGCCCGCACGAACACCGGCCGTTCCGACGCCTGTTCCGCGCCGCCAGCCTCAGTCAGCAGGCGCGCCGACAGGGCGTCGAACGCCGTCTCGCTGTCGCCGACGAAGATCGCCCCCTGCTGGTCGATGCTGACCGACAGGGGTTCCGACTTGATCTCGACCGCGCTGGCCTCGGTCTTGGGCAGTTCGACCGGCACGCCGACCGTCAGCAACGGCGCCGAGATCATGAAGATGATCAGCAGCACCAGCATCACGTCCACCAGGGGCGTGACGTTGATCTCGGTCAGAGGCCCTTTACGCCCTCTGCGACCACGACGACCTCCGCCGCCGCTCGAACCGCCACCAAGCGCCATGGCTCAGCCGCCCCGCTTCAGGCTGAGGTCGCTGGACGCCACGGGCGGCGGCGGCGGGGCCGAGGGGCTGCCCAGGCGGCGCGCCACGGCGGCCTGCAGGTCGTCCGCGAACGCCTCCAGCCGGTTCGAGAACTTGCCCGCGTCGATCGAGAACTTGTTGTAGGCGATATAGGCCGGGATGGCCGCCGCCAGGCCGATGGCCGTGGCGAACAGGGCCTCGGCAATGGCCGGCGCCACCGTCGTCAGATTGGTGTTGCCCGCCGCAGCGATACGGCCGAACGCATTCATGATGCCCCATACCGTGCCGAACAGGCCGATGAAGGGCGAGGCCGTCGCCACGACCGACAGCACGCCCAGACCGCCCTCGATCCGCTGGCTCTCGCGCGTGATCAGGCTGTTCATCGCCTTGTCGATGCGCACCATCAACAGGTCGCCCTGGTGTTCGTTCAGCGCCCCGCGCTGACGCGCCTCGCGCCAGTCCGACAGGGCGATCACCAGCATGCGCGGCAGGGCGTGGTCCGGCGCCGGCCCGGCCTGGGCCGCGACGTCCTCCAGCGACCGGCCCGACTGGACCGCCTTTTCGAAGTCGTCCGCCTGTTTGTTCAGCGCCGTGAACCGCACCGCCTTGTCAATGATGATCGTCCACGACCAGATCGAGGCCGCCGCCAGCCCGATCATCACCGTCTTCACCACCCAGTCGGCGGTCATGAACAGCTCGACGGGGTTCATCATCGAGGCGTCGACGGGCATTGTCATTCAGGCGCTCCGGGCGGAATCGAGTTCGTTCACGCCCTCTTCGACCCAGCGGACGTGACCATTGTGTGGCGTGCGGCCCGTTTAGCTCCGACCCGACCGCCCGTCATCTGACAGGCGCGTCAAAAGGGTTAACGAAGGGTTATTCCGCCCCCGATCCACGCGTCGGATCGACCGCCACGGACACCGGCGCCCCGACGCTGATGATCACGCCTTCGTGGCCCTCCTTGGCGATGGAATAGGTGGCGGCGTCGCGCAGCAGCTGTTCTTCGCACAGACGGTCTCCGGCCCGGCCCAGTTCGGCGCAGCGCTGGACATGGAGGCCAGCGTCGAACGGCTGCT
>CAZGPS010000422.1:0-1622 GCA_964527675.1 uncultured Brevundimonas sp.
CAACGCCGATTTCGCCGAGAAGTTTCTGCGTGACGAAGGCATTCCGGTCGTGGGCGGCAGCCTGCGCGGCGACGGCGGACGACGCCTGCACTACTGGCCCGTCTCGGGTCGCGCCATGCAACGCGCCGTAACCGACGTCGTCGCGCCCAAGCCCGTTCCCGTCATGGCTCCGGTCGATACCGGCGCGCTGGAACTGTTCTGATCATGAGCGCCCCTCCCGAACATGCCGACCTGCTGGCCGCCGTCGCCGACGAGCTGATGCTGGTCCGCGAGGGTATCGACGGAATCGAGGCCCTGGTCAGCGATCTGGTCCGCCGGGCCCCGCCCGAAGAACGCCCCAACGCCCTGACCCAGGCCCAGGCCCTGGACGCCCTGACCCAGAGGCTGGAGGCCCTGTCCGGCGTCTTGCGTATGCTGGGCGGCGGCGCCAGTCCGTCCGAGGCCGTCAGCCGACTGTCGCTGGCCGACATGGCCGGCCGTCTGCGGCCCGCCGCCGGTGAAGCGCCGTCGGCGCCTTCGGCCGACGCCGGCGACCTGATGCTGTTCTGATGTCATGGCCAAGGGCGATCGGGTCAATCTGGCGCATACCACGGTCCTGCTGATCGACGATCAGCCCACGTCGCTGGATATGCTGGGCTCCATCGTCCAGGGCTTCGGCTGCAAGGAACAGATCAAGTGCGCGTCGGCCCAGGCGGCGACGGAACTGTTGGCCCGCCGCGCCGTCGATCTGATCCTGATCGACTGCATCATGCCCGATATGGACGGATACGAGTTCGTGCGCTGGCTTCGGCGCGACGCCCCGACGCCGACCCGCTACGTGCCCGTCATCATGATCCTGGGTCACGCATCCCAGGCCAAGGTTCAGCAGGGCCGCGACTGCGGCGCCAGCTTCGTGGTCGCCAAGCCCCTGTCGCCCTCGCTGCTGCTCAAGCGGATCATCTGGCTGGGCGCCGAGGATCGCGATTTCGTCGAGGCCGAACATTACGTCGGACCCGACCGCCGCGTGCGCAACTACGGTCCGCCGGCCGGAACCGACGGTCGTCGCGAGAGCGACCTGTCCGGCGAACTGGGCGCCGCCGTCGAAGAAAATATGGATCAGGACGACATCGACATGCTGCTGAAACCGATGAAGGTCAGCCTGTGACGGACGCACCGATCAAGCCCACCATCCGCAAGGTCCACACCTCGCTTCAGCGTCAGATGGCTCGCCCCGGCGGTCGGCTGATCGTCGAAGCAGAATCCCGCGCCAATCAGGCGCTGGAGGGCCAGCGCGATCACGTCTTCGATCTGCTGGCGACCAACATCGACGCCATCGACGCCCTGTGCGCCAGCCGTCCCGACGACGCCCCGGCCCAAATCTACGCCTTCGCCTCCGCCATGGTCGACATGGCCGGCTATCTGGATGTCCCCGCCTTCTTCGAGGCCGCCTTCAGCCTGTGCGAGATCGCCGACCGGATGCGCGCCGCCGACGCCTGGTCCTGGCCGTCGGTCGAGGTCCATGTGCGCGTCCTGCGCATCACCCTGGCCGATCAGGGCCAGGCCACCGCCGATTCCGAACGCCTGCTGGAAGGCCTGCGCGCCCTGACCGCCCACGTTCCGCCGGCGAGTTAACAGCCAAGCCG
>CAZGPS010000423.1:0-1599 GCA_964527675.1 uncultured Brevundimonas sp.
CGCCCTCGGCGAGGATCAGGCCGCGCTTGGCGATATTCTTGCCCAGGTCGCCGGTGCGCTCCAGATCGGTGGCCAGCTTCATCGCCGACAGGGTGCGGCGCCGGTCCGAGGCGACCGGCTGGCGCAGGGCGATCAGGCGGATGGCCTTCTTCTCGATCTCGCGATGCAGGGCGTCCAGCCGGTGGTCGCGCTCGATCACCGAGCGACCGAGGGCGACGTCGCGGCGGGCGACGGATTCGATGGCGTCGGCGACCTGGGCCTCGGCCAGGCCGCCCATGCGGGCGACCTCGGCGGTCAGCTGGTGCAGTTCGTCGCCATAGGCCTTGACGGTGTGCTGGGTCATGGACGGATCCTAGCCGAACCGGCCGGTGATGTAGTCGAGGGTGCGCCGCTCCCGCGGGTTGGTGAAGATGTCCTCGGTGTCGCCCATCTCGACCAGCCGCCCCATGTGGAAGAAGGCGGTGCGCTGGCTGACCCGAGCGGCCTGGGCCATGGAGTGGGTGACGATGACGATGCAGTAGCGCTCGCGCAGCTCGTCGATCAGCTCCTCGATCTTGGCGGTGGCGATCGGGTCCAGGGCCGAGCAGGGCTCGTCCATCAGGATGACCTCGGGCTCGACGGCGATGGCGCGGGCGATGACGAGGCGCTGCTGCTGACCGCCGGACAGGCCGGTGCCGGGCGAGTGCAGGCGCTCGGCGACCTCTTCCCACAGGCCGGCGCGCTTCAGCGAGGCCTCGACGATGCCGTCGAGGTCGGCCTTGCCCTGGGCGAGGCCGTGAATGCGCGGGCCGTAGGCGACGTTCTCATAGATGGTCTTGGGGAAGGGGTTGGGCTTCTGGAACACCATGCCGACGCGGGCGCGCAGCAGCACGGGGTCGACCGAGCGGGCGTTGACGTCGGCGCCGTCGATCTCGATCCGGCCGGTCACCCTGGCCCCGGCGATGGTGTCGTTCATGCGGTTCATGGTCCGCAGGAAGGTTGACTTGCCGCAGCCGGACGGGCCGATCAGGGCGGTGACGGTCTTGTCGGCGATGTCCATCGAGACGTCGAACAGCGCCTGTTTGTCGCCATAGAAGACCGAGACGCCGCGCGCGGCGATCTTGATCGGCGCGTCCGGATCGGCGCTGTGCAGGACGGGGGGCGGGGTCATCACCGGCGTGTCGCCGCCGGACCCGCCCGAGGCGCCCTCTGGGGCGCGGAACAGATTGAACTTCATCAGACTACCACCGGCGTTCGAAGCGTCGCCGCAGAACGACAGCGGCGGCGTTCATGACGACCATGAAGGAGAGGAGGACAAGGATGGCCGCGGCGGTGCGCTCGTGGAAGGCGCGTTCCGAGGCGTTTTCCCAGATGTAGACCAGCGAGGGCAGGGCGCCGGTCGGTTCGGTCAGGGCGTGCGGAATGCCCGGCACGAAGCTGACCATGCCGATCAGCAGCAGCGGGGCGGTCTCGCCGAGGGCGTGGGCCATGGAGATGATGGCGCCGGTCATGACGCCCGGCATGGCCAGGGGCAGGGTGTGCTGGAACACCGTCTGGGTCTTGGAGGCGCCCATGGCCAGGGCCGCCTCGCGGATCGACGGCGGCACCGCCTTCAGCGAC
>CAZGPS010000424.1:0-1590 GCA_964527675.1 uncultured Brevundimonas sp.
CGGCCCCCGTCCCGACGGCGACGCCTGCGCCGCGGCCGCCGCAGCGGCCGATCCGCGCGCCGCCGCCACGGCCCTGCTGCGCCGGTCGTGGGACGCGGCCCGGCAGCGCGCGGCCCAGCGGCTCGAGGCCGGACTGGGCGGGGTCGAGGTCGCCCGGCTGTTTGCAGCGGCGGCCGACGACCTGCTGACGGCCCTCTGGCGCTTCGCCACCGAAGACCTCTATCCGGCGCCCAATCCGACCGAGGCCGAGCGGCTCAGCCTGATCGCCGTCGGCGGCTACGGGCGCGGCGTGCTGGCCCCCTTCTCCGATCTCGATCTGCTGTTCCTGCGGCCGTGGAAGTCGAACCCGCGCACCGAACAGGTCATCGAGTTCATGCTCTATGTGCTGTGGGACCTCGGCGTGAAGGTCGGCCAGTCGGCCCGGTCCGTCGACGAATGCCTGGCCCTGGCCAGATCCGACATGACGGTGCGTACGGCCTTGCTGGAGGCGCGGCCGCTGGCGGGGGACTCGCGTCTGGCCGAGGACTTCATCGCCCGCTTCCAGGCCGTTGTGGCCAAGGCCGACCCGCGGCCCTTCATCGCCGCCAAGCTGGAGGAGCGGGACGCCCGTCATCAGAAGTCCGGAGCGGTGCGCTACCGTGTCGAGCCGAACCTCAAGGACGGCAAGGGCGGGCTGCGCGACCTCAACACCCTGTTCTGGATCGCCCGTTCGCTGGCGCCGGACAGCCCGCTGGGCGCGCGGGTCATGGACGACCTGCTGACCGCGCGCGAGCGCCGGACCTTCGAGGAGGCCTTCGACTTCCTGTGGCGCACCCGGGCGCATCTGCACCTCGTCGCCGGGCGGGCCGAGGAGAAGCTGACCTTCGATCTCCAGCCCGAGGTGGCCCGGCGAATGGGTTGGCGCGGCCGCGGCGACGAGCCGGCGGTGGAGCGGTTCATGCGCCGCTATTTCCTCGTCGCCCGCGATGTCGGCGCCCTGACCCGAGCGCTGTCGGCCAAGCTGGAGGCGCGCCAGCAGAAGCCGACCCTCAGCCTGTCGCGCCTGATCCCCGGCCGCAAACGCAAGCTCGGCGTGGAGGGCTTCATAGAGGACGCTGGACGCCTGTCGGTCACCGGCCCCGAGGTGTTCGCCGCCGCGCCGGAGAAGCTTCTGTTCCTGTTTCGCTGCGCAGACGTGCACGATCTGGATCTGCACCCGGACGCCTTTTCCGCAGTCAGCCGGTCGCTGTCGCTGGTCACGCCGTCGCTGCGCCGGGATCCGGAGGCGGCCCGCGCCTTCCTCGACATCCTCGCCCACGGTCAGCGGCCCTACCGCGTCCTGACGCTGATGAACGAGACCGGCCTGCTGGGCCGGTTCCTGCCGGAATGGGGGCGGATCGTCGGCCAGACCCAGTTCAACATGTACCATGCCTATACGGTCGACGAGCACACCCTGCAGGCCATAGGCATCATCAACGATATCTGGCGCGGCAAGCTGAAGGCCGATCATCCGGCCTCGACCGAGATCGTCCACCGGATCGATGATTTCGAGGCCTTGATGCTGGCCATGCTGCTGCACGACGTCGGCAAGGGCGGCGACCGGGGCCAGCT
>CAZGPS010000425.1:0-1582 GCA_964527675.1 uncultured Brevundimonas sp.
CAGGTATTCAACGATCCACACATCGCCGTCAGCCTCAGTCGTCTCTCCGTTAGCCTCAGTCGTCTCTATTGACGACGCTGCAGGCGGCGACGCCGACGATAGCGCCCCGGGGTTCGTCGCCGTCGCGGACTCCTCTCCGGGCGGAAGAAGCCGGAAACATGTCCGAAACGCGCTGGGTGCCCCACCCGCACCGATTTCATTGAGCCACTGCTCTATCGTATCGCGCAGCTTCCCGAGTTCGCCCGCCGGTCTCTCAATGAGAGGCCGCCTCTCGCCGAGGGCGTACAGCCAAGCCATTGCCGGGTGACTGTAGACGCCGCCCTTCATGGCAACTTCGGCGAGCCACAAGTCCCCGCTGTCGAGGAAGTCCCCCATGCGACGGCGGCGTTCCCGGAAAAGCCAGCGACGAGCGGCTTCGTCGATGGTCGAGTCGAGGAAACCCTGCAGGAGTGCGTCGCCGGATGAAAGGACGCGCGTAGCGGCCGCGGCCTCAGCCATCCCTTCATCCGCAGCCTGAGGCTGACCCTCCGACGTGGCAGGTTGCCGCGCCTGAACCAAGCGCTCCGGGACCACGAACGCCCGACAGATCCCGGGCATCGACTGCGCAAGCTCCCGCACGCGGACCGCGTCGGCGGGAAGGTCCAGCGCTGGGCGCCATCCTGCCCTCCCTTTTGCTCTTGCGGTGTCGGCGCAGGAGTCGACAACCCTGACACCGGCCCCGGCGCGAGTCCCGGTCCGGCGGACCGCGGCTCCTCCTCCCGCCTTCGACCTGCCTCCGGATGCGGCTCGGCCCCCGGTTTCCGCCCCACCCCCTGGGCCCTTCCCTTGATCTCCCCCTTCGGTGACCGGCACGATGCACGGCACCAGCCTTTGCCTTGCGAGAAGCTCGAGGGCGAGCTTGGCCGCCTTCACCCAAAAGCGAAAGTCGGGACCCAAAGCGATGCGGGTCGCGCCGGTGGCTGGACGAAGGTCGCCGTCCTCCGGCACGACCGCAAGGATGCTTAGGGCATCGGCCGCAGACAGGGAAACGCCTGTTACTCGGTAAAGCCCCACTGACCTTCGGCCGTTGGGTTCGACACCAGCCTGAGTCTGGGCGTCATCTGCGGCGCTGTCTGCGCCTGCTGCTGCCTCTTCGGCCCCGCCCTGCTTGCCCCCAGTGCCAGTCGCCTGCCCATTCCCGGCCGCATGTTCTGCTGGGGGCAGGCCGGACGCGACAACGCCCTGCGCCTCAAAGCCGCCGTTCTGTGGTCGGCTGAAGCCCTCCTCACCAGGCAGCACGAAAACCTCGCGCAGCAGCAGCGGCGACGGCTCAGGCCTGCCGTCCCGCGACGGCAGGAGCGCGAGCATCGTAGCGGCTCTTGTGCTCGGTAGATCGTTCATGCCCGCTGCAGCTTCCAACAGGGTCGCAAGGGCGAGCTCGAGTTCGTCGCGCGTCGCCAGGAAGGAGTGGCGCGCATACCTACGACGCCGTTCGCCAGGTCTCGTGATCCTGGGCTTTGCGTGCACGCGCTCGGGCGATTCACCCCATATGAAAAAGCGCCCATCGAAACGAGGCGCACTCCCGGTGCCGCAGCGTCCCTCC
>CAZGPS010000426.1:0-1578 GCA_964527675.1 uncultured Brevundimonas sp.
CATCCCCCTCATCCGGGCGGCTCCGCCGCCCACCTTCTCCCCCGAGGGGAGAAGGACCCGCGTCGAGGCCCATGACGCTGTGCTTACAATCCGCGAATCTATAGTCTGGTTATCAAAATATTCCCCTTTTCAATCAGCTACATAACCTTTTCTCGATCCAATCTGCCTGCACTAGGAAGCGGCGCCCGCATAATGGCGGCGGACGAGAAAGGACCGCTGATGGCTGCCGAAACAGAAACCCTCCCCGCCCCGGGTCGCGGCCGGATCGCGGCGCCGCCCGAGGTCTGGGCCCGGGTGCGCGACGACTATCTGGCCGGGATGTCCGGGACCGACGCCGCCCGGCGTCACGGCGTCCCGCTCAGCGCCCTGCGGCGGCGGGCGGCGGGCGAGGGCTGGCGGCGGCTCGACCAGCCGTGGACGCCGCCGAACCGGCTCGACCCCTTCGACGAGGGTCTGGAGCTGGAAGACCGGGTCGAGGGCGATCTCGACCGGATCGAGATGCGCGAGCTGTCCTTTGTCGCCCACCGGCGGATGATGCGCGACGTGCTGCGCGGCGACGCGGCCGGCGCCCTGCGCTGGCGCCGCGTGCGCGACGCCATGGACGAGGAGGAGGCCGAGGTCGAGCGCGCCACGGCCCAGGCCGACGCCCTGTGCGTCGCCCGCGCCGGCCATGCCGGGCCGGACGCGCCCGCCGCCGCCGAATGCGACTCTAGGGACTCATCGGACTCAATTCTGGACGGCGCGACCTGAACGGCGGGGCGGCGGAGGCGACCCGCTCCCGCGCCTGTGACCGGGCCGACCTTGGCTTCCCGGCTCGCCGCCACTAGGTTCCGCCGCAACGACGGCGGACCGCCGCGAGCCCTTCAGGAGACGCCCCCATGCATGACGCGCCCCAAACCGACGCCGCCAAGCGGCTGGACCAGGAAAACCCGCTCGGCGTGGACGGCTTCGAATTCGTCGAGTTCACCGGCCCCGATCCCGCCGCCATGGAGGCCCGCCTCGAGCTGATGGGCTTCACCCCCACCCATGTGAACCCGGCCAATGGCGTGGTGCGGATGAAACAGGGCGACATCACCCTGCTGGTCAACCGTTCGCCCAGGGGCCAGGCCGCCGAGTTCGCGACCGAGCACGGCCCCTCGGCCAACGGCATGGCCTTCCGCGTCCGCGATGCGAAGGCGGCCTTCGAGGGCGCGGTGTCGCGCGGCGCCAGGCCGGCCGAGGGCCACGACGGCGGCGCCCTGGCCGGCGGCTATCCCTATGTGCTGCAGGGCATCGGCGGCTCGCTGCTCTATATCGTCGACGCCTATGGCGAGGCCGGCTCCCTCTACGACGGCTGGGACGAGATCGAGGGCTGGGAAGAGGCCGAGCGCAAGAACTCCGTCGGCCTGTTCAGCCTCGACCACCTGACCCACAACGTGCGTCGCGGCCAGATGCGCACCTGGTCCGGCTTCTACGGCGACGTCTTCGCCTTCGAGGAGCAGAAATATTTCAACATCAAGGGCAAGGCGACGGGCCTGCTGTCCCAGGCCATGATCGCGCCCGACCGCGCCATCCGCATCCCCCTGAACGAGAGCCAGG
>CAZGPS010000427.1:0-1577 GCA_964527675.1 uncultured Brevundimonas sp.
CCGCGCTCCGCCGACCTCCCCAACCTTTTCCGGTTCGCCGGCCGAGGCCGCGGACGCATGCCTGCCCCTTGCCCCTGCTCCCGGCCCGCGTTACGGACGGCGAAAGGCCGTTGATATTCATCAGACGGTGAAAAACAATGAGGAAGCGATGCGGAAGATCTTCCCCGACGCCCAATCCGCCCTTGAGGGCCTGACCTTCGACGGCATGACCGTCATGTCCGGCGGCTTCGGCCTGTGCGGCATCCCCGAACACCTGATCGCCGCCCTGCGCGACAGCGGCGTCAAGGGCCTGACCGTCATCTCCAACAACGCCGGCGTCGATGGCTTTGGCCTCGGCCAGCTGCTCGGCACCCGCCAGATCGCGAAGATGATCTCGTCCTACGTCGGCGAGAACAAGGAGTTCGAGCGCCAGTACCTGGCCGGCGAGCTCCAGCTCGAGTTCAACCCCCAGGGCACCCTGGCCGAGCGGATCCGCGCCGGCGGCGCGGGCATTCCGGCCTTCTTCACCGCCACCGGCGTCGGCACCCTCGTCGCCGACGGCAAGGAGGTCCGCAACTTCAACGGCCGCGACTACGTCATGGAAACCGGCCTCGTCGCCGACCTGTCGATCGTCAAGGCCTGGAAGGCCGACGAGCGCGGCAACCTTGTGTTCCGCAAGACCGCCCGCAACTTCAACCCGATGATGGCCACGGCCGGCAAGGCCTGTGTCGTCGAGGTCGAGGAGATCGTGCCCGTCGGCTCGCTCGACCCCGACCACATCCACACACCGGGCATCTACGTCGACCGCATCGTGCAGACCGTGCCCGAGAAACGCATCGAACAGCGGACGGTGCGGCAGAGGGAACAGGCCTGAAACCGCCAGGGAGCGCGGACCTCCCGGTCCGCAGAGCCGCGATGACCGATCACAAGGGATGGAACAGCCGGGGCTACCTGCCGCATCTCGATGCGGCGGCGTTGACCCAGCACGTCACCTTCCGGCTGCACGGCTCCCTGCCGGCCCCGGTGATCGACCGCCTCAAGGCGGAGGGCGACGGCGCCGCCTATCTGTCGGCCGTCGACGAGGAACTCGACCGCGGCCTAGGGCCGGTATGGCTCGCGGATCCCGATTGCGCCGCCATCATCGCCGACGCCCTGCGGCAGTTCGACGGCCAGCGCTATGACCTCCTCGCCTGGTGCGTGATGCCGAACCATGTCCACGTCCTGATCAGGCAGTTCGAGGGCCGGCCGCTCGGCGGCGTCGTCAAGTCGTGGAAGAGCTATACGGCGCGTATGATCAACCGCCGCCTCGGACGAACCGGCGCCTTCTGGGCGGCTGACTATTTCGACCGTTACACCCGCGATGAATCCCAGTTCATCAGCGCGGTTCGCTACATTGAAAACAATCCGGTGAAGGCCGGCCTTTGCGCCGTCCCCGAGGATTGGCCTTTCAGCAGCGCATCAACGGAGCGCGGACGTCCACGTCCGCAATCCAGATCTGCGGACCTGAAGGTCCGCGCTCCTTTTCCTCCGCACAGGTGACCCCATGCCCCGCACCCGCGAACAACTGGCCGAACGCGCCGCCTTGGAGCTTCAGGACG
>CAZGPS010000428.1:0-1574 GCA_964527675.1 uncultured Brevundimonas sp.
GCGGGCGAGGCCTTCGTGGTCGATCTGGACGGCTATGAGGGGCCGCTGCATGTGCTGCTGGCGCTGGCGCGGACGCAGAAGGTCGATCTGCTGAAGCTGTCGATTACGAAACTGGCGGAACAGTATCTGGCCTTCGTGCATGAGGCGCGGCGGCGCAATTTCGCACTGGCGGCGGACTATCTGGTGATGGCCTCGTGGCTGGCCTATCTGAAGTCGCGCCTGCTGCTGCCGCGCACCGAGAAGCCGGGCGAGGAGATGCCGGCCGAGGAGATGGCGGCGGCCCTGGCCTTCCGGCTGCAGAAGCTGGAGGCGATGAGGAAGGCGGTCGAGGCGATCACGGCGCGGCCGCGGCTGAAGCGCGACGTCTTCACGCGCGGCGATCCGGAGGCGCTGACCGTCATCCCGTCCGACCGGATCGACGCCAGCCTGTACGAGTTGATGGCCGCCTATGTGACGCAGCGGCGGCGCGAGGAGCAGCGCCACTACAATCCCGGCCAGCGGGTCGAGGCCTTCGGCCTGGAGGCGGCGCGCGACTGGCTGCGGGACATCCTGCCCCGGCTGGAGGAATGGACGCCGTTGGAACGGGTGGCGCCGGAGAAGCATGGCGAGGAGGGGCCGTCGCAGGCCAGCTTCACCGCCTCGACGCTGTCGGCCGGTCTGGAGCTGGTCAAGGAGGGGGCGATGGAGGTGAAACAGGCCGAGGCCTTCGCCGAGCTGTATCTGAAGCGGCGCGGGACCGGGCAGGCGCTGGAGCTGGTTCCGTGATCCAGTTCGCACCCGATCACGGAGAGATCGAGCGCCGGGTCGAGGCCCTGCTGTTCGCGGCGGCCGGGCCGCTGTCGGCGGCGGAGATCGCGCGGCGGCTGCCCGAGGGGGCGGACGTCGGCGGGGCGATCTCGGCATTGCGCGAGCGGTATCAGGGGCGGGGGGTCGAGCTGGAGTGCGTCGCCGACCGCTGGCGGTTCCGGACGGCGCCGGACCTGAGCTTCATGATGACCGAGGAGCGCGAGGAGCCGCGGCGGCTGTCGAAGGCCGCGCTGGAGACCCTGGCCATCATCGCCTACCACCAGCCCTGCACCCGGGCCGAGATCGAGAGCGTGCGGGGGGTGTCGCTGTCCAAGGGGACGCTGGACCTGCTGCTGGAGATGGGGTTCGTGCGGCTCAAGGGGCGGCGGCGCACGCCGGGGCGGCCGGTGACCTATGCGACGGCGGACAAATTCCTCGAGCATTTCAGCCTGTCGAGCCTGTACGACCTGCCGGGGGTGCAGGAGATGAAGGCGGCGGGACTGCTGGACCTGTCGATCCCGGTCAGGTTCGAGGTTCCCGATCCGTCGCGGGCGGGGGACGACGACGAGACGCCGCTGTTGCCGGGGGAAGAGGACTCGCCGGAGTTCGCGCAGGATTTCGTGGCGGAGGATTAGTCGTGTCCTTCTCCCCTTGGGGGAGAAGGTGGGGCCGCGAAGCGGCTCGGATGAGGGGTAGGTCGGCTCCGGACCGGCTGGCGGCGTGCCTGGCTCAAACATCCCCCTCATCCGGCCCTCCGGGCCACCTTCTCCCCCGGAGGGGAGAAGGAT
>CAZGPS010000429.1:0-1572 GCA_964527675.1 uncultured Brevundimonas sp.
CGCCGCCGCTGATCATCGTCGAATGCCTGAAGGACCCGCAGACGCTGCTGTGGGAGGTCGACCAGCTGGCCGAGGTCTGCGATTCCGGCACCAAGGTGGTGGTGATCGGGGCGACCAACGACATCCTGCTGTTCCGCGAACTGATGCGGCGGGGGGTCAGCGAATACCTCGTCGCGCCGCTGCAGCCGCTGCAGCTGATCGCGGCGATCGGCGGCCTGTTCTCGGACCCGGCCCAGCCCTTCGTCGGCCGCTCGATCGCCTTCGTCGGCGCCCGCGGCGGGGCCGGCTCCAGCTCGGTGGCGCACAACACCGCCTACGCCATGAGCGAGCGGATCGGCGCCAATACGGTGATCGTCGATTATGACCTGCCGTTCGGCACCGCCGGTCTCGATTTCAACCAGGACCCGCTGAACGGCGTCGCCGACGCCCTGAGCCAGCCGGACCGGCTTGATCCCGTGCTGCTGGACCGGATGATGGTGCGCTGCACCGACAAGCTGAGCCTGTTCGCCGCGCCGGCCACCCTCGACGTCGACTGGGACATCTCGCCCGAGGCCTTCGAGGAGGTCACCACCCAGATTCGCTCCACGGCGCCGTTCGTCGTGCTGGACCTGCCCCACCTGTGGTCCGGCTGGATGCGCCGCACCCTGATCGCCGCCGACGAGGTGGTGGTGGTCGCGACGCCCGATCTGGCCAGCCTGCGAAACGCCAAGAACATGATCGACCTGATCCGTCAGGGCCGGCCGAACGACGCGCCGCCGCGGCTGGTGCTGAACCAGGTGGGCGTGCCCGGACGTCCGGAAATCCCGGCCAAGGAGTTCGGGGCCGCCCTCGGCGTCCACCCCAGCCTGATCATTCCTTTCGATCCCAAGGTGTTCGGGGCGGCGGCCAACAATGGCCAGATGATCATCGACGCCGGGGCCAAGTCGAAGGCCGCCGAAGCCTTCCAGATGCTGGCCCAGATCGTGTCGCGGCGAGAGTTGCCGATGATCGCGGGCCCCAGGGGCAAGGCCGGCAAGGGCGACGGCAAGTCCATGTTCTCCGGCCTCTTCAAGAAGAAGTCCTGACGCGTGTTTGGCAAGCGCACAGGACAGCCCGGAGCGACCGCCGCGCCCGCCCGCCCGGCGCCGGCGCCGGCCTCCGCGTCGCCCGCCCCCTTGCAGCCGGAGCCCGGCGTCCAGACCCAGGCCTTCGCCTTCGGCGGTGATGTCGCCGAACTGGACCGGGAAGAGCGCCGGACGGAATCGTACAGCGCCAAGCCCGCGTCCGAGGCCGCCGACCGGCTGGACGCCCTCGCCATGCGTCCCCGCCCCGCGGCCGCCCCCGCGGCCCCGAACAACGCCTCGGGGCCGAAAGCCACGCCCGGCTTCGAACAGCTGAAGAAGGCGCAGGCCGTCGCCGAGATCGTCCGCGAGCAGTCGGACTATTACCACGCCACCAAGACGACGATCTTCAACGCCCTGATGAACACCATCGATCTGGCCCAGCTGGCCCAGCTCGACACCAAGGCGGCGTCCGAGGAGATCCGCGACATCGTCGCCGAACTGGTGGCGATCAAGAACGTCTCCATGTCGG
>CAZGPS010000430.1:0-1568 GCA_964527675.1 uncultured Brevundimonas sp.
GGCAGGGCCTGCAGCGCCGCGCGGGTCAGCGGGACCTGGCCGCCGTGCTGCTCCAGCACGATCCGGCTGAGGGCGATGACGTTGCGGGCCTTGCCGCGATACAGGCCGATCGAGGCGATGAAGGGAACGAGGCCTTCCTCGCCCAGGGCCAGCATCTTCTCCGGCGTATCGGCGACGGCGAACAGCCGGTCGGTGGCCTTGTTGACCGAGACGTCGGTGGCTTGGGCCGACAGGGCCACGGCGACCACCAGGGTGAAGGGGCTGGAGAAGTTCAGCTCCGTCTTCGGGTCCGGCATGATCCGCGCCAGCCGCTCGAAGATGGCCTCGACCCGGTCCTCGTCCGGCGGCCAGCCAAGCACGGGAACCATGGCCCCGGTCATCACGGCGGGGCGTTTCGGCGGGGATTTCACACGGCGCGCGACCGGAGCCCTGGGCGACTTCATACCCCCTCGTCGCCGGGCGCCGGACCAGCGTCAAGGGCGAGAATCCTGACCGCAGGCCGGCGAGGGTTAACCGGCTGAAACAGGACGTGTTGGCCGGGGCTGACAAGGCGTGTTGATTTTTGGACAGTTCTGTCCATTTATGCCGCCGTTCCTCCCCGAACGCCCATATCCGAGCCGATCCATGACCCTGTCTCCGACCCTGAAGAAGCGTCTTCCGCTGATCGTCGCTGCCGTCGCCGGTCTCGCCCTGATCGTCGGCGGGATCGTCTGGTGGCAGGGCAAGCAGCGCTGGGAGGCCACCGACAACGCCTTCGTCGCCGCCGACACCACCGAGGTCAGCCCCCAGATCGACGGCTATGTCGTCGCCGTGCTGGTCGCCGACAACCAGCGGGTCGAGGCCGGTCAGGTGCTGGTCCGGCTCGACGACGCCGACGCCCGGGCCAATCTGGCCGACGCCGAGGCCAATCTCGCCGCCCTGCAGGCCGGGGTCCAGAACGTCGACGCCCGCGCCATCCAGGAACAGGCGCTGATCGCCAGCCGCGCCGCCGCCCTCAGCCAGGCCGAGGCCCAGGCCGATCTGGCCCGCCAGCAGGTCGCCCGCTACGGCGCCCTGGCCGAAAAAGGCTGGGTCTCGCAGCAGCGTATCGAGACCGAACAGGCCGGCGTCCGCACCGCCCAGGCCTCGGTCGCCGAGGCTCAGGCGGCCCTCGTCGCCGAACAGCGCACCGCCGGGGTGCTGGGCTCGACCCGCAACCAGTCGGTCGCCTCGGTCGAACAGGCCCGCGCCGCCGTCGACAAGGCCCGCATCGCCCTCGAGCGCACCGTGATCCGCGCGCCGGTCTCCGGCGTGATCGGGGCCCGCGGGGTGCGCGTCGGCCAGTATGTCCGGCCGGGCGGGACCGTCCTGTCGATCGTGCCGCTGGGCGACACCTATGTGGTGGCCAATTTCAAGGAGACCCAGCTGGGCCGGCTGCGCATCGGACAGACCGTCGAGATCAAGGCCGACGCCTTCAAGGGCGAACCCCTGACCGGCCATATCGACAGCTTCGCCCCCGCCACCGGCTCGGAATTCGCCCTGATCCCGGTCGAGAACGCCACCGGCAACTTCACCAAGATCACCCAGCG
>CAZGPS010000431.1:0-1547 GCA_964527675.1 uncultured Brevundimonas sp.
TGCGGCCCTTGTGCTCGGTCAGCAGCTTGGCCTTGGACTTGCCGAAGCCCATGGCCCCGCGGGCGCCGCCCTGCATCTGGCGCATGATCAGGATCCACAGGCCGATGATCAGCAGGAAGGGCAGCAGGCCGATCAGGGCGCTGACCCAGATCGACTGGCGGGTGTTCTTGACGTCGATCTGGGCGCCCGAGGCCTGCAGGCTCTCGATCAGGTCGCCGTTGGGTACGGGGGTGACGACGGTGAACCGCTTCTCGTCCTTGGTCTGGACCAGCAGGGTCTCGTTGCGGACCTCGACCGTGGCGATGGTCGCATCATCGCGCGCGCGGATCAGCTCGGAATAGCTCATCGGCACGGGCTTGGCGGCGGCGGCGGCGGTCTGTCCCGGGGGGGCGATGACGCCGCCACGATCGAATCCCACAAAGACTGCCAGCGCCAACAGGATGAGGGCGCCCGCGATGGCCAGATTGCGAAGGTTCATTCTCGTCTCGATCCCTGGAAGCGCGAGGCGCTTCCCTATTCGATGATGTCAGCGCCAGAAAATAGGGGGTTCCGGGGCGTTGCGCCATGCGCGCGCGACTCCAGTTCCGCCTCATGCGTCATTCGGTCCAGCGCGAGCGCCAGTCTCTCCTCGACCAGCGACCGCGCCGTGACCCCCACGCCTGCAAGAACCGGGGCAGTCGCGCCGTGCCGGATCAGCACAGGAACGCCGCCCCGGACGGGCGGCGGGAGGCGGTCCAGTCGGGCGCGATCCGCCTTTGACAGCGTCGCCATACGGCCGGCGGCGGGGACGACGCTCCAGCCGGGGTCTGCGGCGGTCAGGGCCCAGCGGCCGTCCCAGACGGTCTCGACGCCCGGGGGCAGCGGCAGGGGCGGAAGGGGACGGCGGGCGAATTCGCCGGCCTCGCGGGTCACGAGGACTTGATCGGCGGCGGCCTCGATACGGGCGCCGCAGAGGGCGGCGGTGAAGGTTTCGCCGGCCCGGAGGCGGTCCCGCAGGCGCTGGAGGCGGTCGCCACGGGGCGGGCGGTCGCCGCCGCCGGCGCAGACCAAGGCGGCGGCGAGGGTGAAGCCATCCACAGTCCGTTCCAGTTCCAGCGCCCCCTCTGCCGACGGGAGAGGGCTTGAGCGCACGAGCGCGCAGCGGTCGTCCTTGCGCGAAAGGGTGAGGGTCCGCTGGCGGCAAGCCTCCCCCCGGCCGACCCTCATCCGCCCCTCCGGGGCACCTTCTCCCAGTGGGAGAAGGAAAGCGCGCGCGCGGCTGCGGGCGTATTTCGTGTCATCGTTGGCGGGGTCGTCGATCCACGCGGCGTTCCGGGCGACGAGCCACTCCCGCAGCTCGGCGCGCGCCACGTCCAGCATGGGGCGGAGCAGCATCAGCCCCCTGCCCTCCGGCCAGGCGGGGGACGGCGACCAGTCGCGGACCCGGCCGAGGGTCGAACCCCCGGCGCGCATCCAGTCCGCCTCGGCGACGTCGCCGGCGGTGTGGGCGAACAGGACGACGCGGGCCCCGGCCGCGCCGGCGGCGTCGGCGATCAGGCGGTGGCGGG
>CAZGPS010000432.1:0-1536 GCA_964527675.1 uncultured Brevundimonas sp.
TTCCTTCTCCCGATGGGAGAAGGTGGCGGGGCGGAGCCCCGTCGGATGAGGGTCGGCTGCGTCGTTCGGCGTAAGCCGCCGCTCCGGACAGCGACGCGGCTCACGCCGAATGCCCCCACCCGACCCTCACCCTTGAGCGCAAGGACGACGGCTGCGCCGCCGTGCGCTCAAGCCCTCTCCCAACGGGAGAGGGTTATTTCAACGCCCGCCCCGCCACCACCGCCCCCGCCCCGAACTTCGCCCTCAGCCGGTCGATGGCGGTTTCGGTCTTGAGGACGCGGGCCTCGGGCGAGTCGAACAGGGCGGAGGGCGTGTCGACGGCGTCCTGGACCTCGCCCATGCCGATGCCGATCAGGCGGTAGGGGCGGCCCAATTCGGGGGCCATCAGGGCGCGGCCGGCGGCGAACAGGGCGCGGGCGGTCTGGACAGGCTCGGCGAGGCTGACGCGGCGGGTGACGATCTTGAAGTCGGTGCGGCGCAGCTTGAGCACGATGACGCGGCTGGCGACGCCGTCGCGGCGGGCCTTGGAGGCCAGTTTCTCGCACAGGGGCCAGAGCTCGGCCTCGAGGTCGGCGGCGGTGGTCAGGTCCTCGTTGAAGGTGGTTTCGGCGCTCATGCCCTTGCGGTCGTGTTCGGGTTTCACGGCCCGGGCGTCGCGGCCGTGGGCGAGGTCGTGCAGGCGCAGGCCGGTCTCGCCATAGCGTCTGACCAGGTCGCGGACGTCGGCGGCGGCGAGGTCGCCGACGATGGCGTAGCCGTCGCTCTGCAGGGTCTTGCGGAAGACGGGACCGACGCCGGGCAGGATGGCGACCGGCCTGGGCGCGAGCAGGGCCGGCGCGTCCGAGCCGAGGACGGAGAAGCCCCGCGGCTTGTCCAGTTCGGAGGCGACCTTGGCGAGGAAGCGGTTGGCGGCCAGGCCGATGGAGACGGTCAGGCCGGTCTCGTCCTCGATCCGCTTCTGCAGGCGGACCAGCTGGAAGGCCGGCGGGCCGCCGTTGAGGCGCTCGGTGCCGGACAGGTCGATCCAGGCCTCGTCCAGCGACAGGGTCTGGACCAGGGGGGTGAGTTCGCGCACGGCGCCGAAGATGGCCTCGCTGGCGGCGACGTATTTGCTGAAGTCGGGCTTGATGACCACGGCCTCGGGGCAGGCCTTCAGGGCTTTGAACATCGGCATGGCGGAGTGAACGCCATACTGGCGGGCGACGTAGCAGCAGGTCGAGACGACGCCGCGCTTGCCGCCGCCGACGATGACGGGGCGGTCGCGCAGTTCGGGGCGGTCGCGCTTTTCGACCGAGGCGTAGAAGGCGTCGCAATCGAGGTGGGCGATGGCGAGGGTGTTCAGTTCGTCATGGCGCACGATGCGCCGCGAGTCGCAGGCCGGGCAGCGCTCGACCGGGGCGTCGGCGGTGTGCAGGCAGTCGCGGCAGATGGATTTCATCGGGGGTGGATTGTGCCTGACAGCGGCGCCGGTGGGGAGGGAAATCCTTCTCCCCTCCGGGGGAGAAGGTGGCCCGGAGGGCCGGATGAGGGGGATGT
>CAZGPS010000433.1:0-1527 GCA_964527675.1 uncultured Brevundimonas sp.
TGGGTCATCGCCGGCGACGGCTGTCTGATGGAGGGCGTGTCGCAGGAGGCGATCGCCCTGGCCGGGCGCTACAGGCTGAACAAGCTGACGGTGCTGTGGGACGACAACAGCATCACCATCGACGGGGCCGTGTCCCTGTCGGACGCCACCGACCAGAAGGCGCGCTTCAAGGCCGCCGGCTGGGCCGTCAAGGCGATCGACGGCCACGACATGAAGGCCATCAAGGCGGCCCTGCAATGGGCGACCCGGCAGGACAGGCCGACGCTGATCGCCTGCAAGACGAAGATCGGTCGCGGCGCGGCGACCATGGAAGGCAGCCACAAGACGCACGGCGCGGCGCTGGGCGCGGCCGAGATCGCCGCCACCCGCCTGGGCCTGTCGTGGACGCACGAGCCGTTCGAACTGCCGGAGGGCGTCGAAAAGGCGTGGCGCAAGGTCGGCAAGCGCGGAGTCAAGGATCGCAAGGCCTGGGAAGCGCGGCTGGCGGCCTCGTCGCAGGCGGCCGACTTCACCCGCGCCATGAAGGGCGACCTGCCCGAGGGGGCCTTCGCCAAGCTGGACGCGAAGATCGCGGAACTGATCGAGACCAAGCCGGCCCAGGCGACGCGCCAGTCGTCGGGCGCGGCGCTGGACGAGCTGTTCGCCGCCATTCCCGAACTGATCGGCGGCTCGGCCGACCTGACCGGCTCGAACAACACCTTCGTCAAGGGCACGCCGATCTTCGACGCGCCGACCTATGAGGGGCGGTACGTCAACTGGGGCATCCGCGAGTTCGGCATGGCCGCGGCCATGAACGGCATGGCCCTGCACGGCGGGGTCATCCCCTACGGCGGCACCTTCATGGTGTTTTCGGACTACAGCCGGCCGGCCATCCGGCTGGGCGCCCTGATGGGGGTGCGGGCCATCCATGTGCTGACCCACGACTCGATCGGTCTGGGCGAGGACGGGCCGACGCACCAGCCGGTCGAGCATCTGGCGGCGCTGCGGGCCATTCCGAACCTGCTGGTGTTCCGCCCGGCCGACACGGTCGAGGCGATGGAGTGCTGGAAGCTGGCTCTCCAGCACGGGGATGCGCCGTCGGCGATGGCCCTGTCGCGCCAGAAGACGGCGGCGGTGCGCACCGTCGCGGTGCCGGAGAACCTGTCGGCGCGCGGCGCCTATGAGCTGAAGGCGGCCAAGGGCGAGGCGAAGGCCACCCTGTTCGCCACGGGCACCGAGGTGCCTCTGGCTCTGGCCGCGGCGGAGACGCTGGAGGCCGAAGGCACGCCGACGCGCGTGGTGTCCGTTCCGTGCTTCGAACTGTTCTTCCAGCAGGACGCGGCCTACCAGGCCTCGGTTCTGGGTCGCGGCACGGTCCGGGTCGCCGTCGAGGCCGCCATCCAGCAGGGCTGGGAGCGGTTCATCGGCGAGGACGGCGGCTTCGTCGGCATGACCGGCTTCGGGGCCTCGGCTCCGGCCGAGGTGCTGTACGAGAAGTTCGGGATCACGGCCGAGGCCGTGGTCGCGGCGGTCAAGGCGCGGCTCTAG
>CAZGPS010000434.1:0-1523 GCA_964527675.1 uncultured Brevundimonas sp.
AGCTTCGCGGCATAGCCGAGGAAGAAGAGCATGTGGCAACTCGACACGGCCGCGACCAGCGCTTCCTCCGGATCCACCGCGGCGGGATCGGACATCGGAACCCGCACGCTGGACGGGGCCGATGAGCCGCGCACCACCGCCCCGCCGTCGAAACGCCAGTCGTGGGCGCGAGAATAGAGATTGTCGGAGAAGGCCTGGCCCTCCCGGCTCCACGCGATGCTGGCGACGTGCTCGCTCATGACGGTCTCCGCTGAGAGGGTGGCGCGATGACCGAACCGTGTAGCCGCAACCGGCGGCGAAACCCAGCCCACGCCTTGCTACAGTCGGCGACCCGCCTTATCCCCGCATCATGGCCGCACCCCTGATCTGCCCCTCCATCCTCGCCAGTGACTTCGCCCGCCTGGGCGAGGAGGTCGCCGCCCTCGAGGCCGCCGGCGCCGACTGGGTCCATGTCGACGTCATGGACGGGCATTTCGTGCCCAACATCACCCTCGGCCCGGATGTGGTGAAGGCGCTGCGGCCGCACACCCGCCTGCCGTTCGACGTGCATCTGATGGTCGCGCCGGTCGATCCGTGGCTGGAGGCCTATCGCGAGGCGGGCGCGGACTATCTGACTGTTCACCCCGAAAGCGGCCCGCACCTGCACCGCACCCTCGGCCGCATCCGCCAGCTCGGCGCCAAGGCGGGCGTGGTGCTGAACCCCGGCACGCCCCTGTCCGTGCTCGAGGACGTCATCGACCTGGTCGATCTGGTGCTGCTGATGTCGGTCAATCCCGGCTTCGGCGGCCAGTCCTTCATCCCCTCCACTCTGCGCAAGATCGAGCGCGCCCGGGCCCTGCTCGACGCGGCCGGTTCGACGGCCCACCTGCAGGTCGACGGCGGCGTCACCGCCGCCAACGCCGGCGCCTGTGTCGCGGCCGGGGCCGACGCCCTGGTCGCGGGCACGGCCGTGTTCCGCGGCGGACCGGCCGCCTACGCCGATAACATCCGGGCCCTGAAGGCCGCCGAACGCCCGGCGGCATGAGCCCGATCGGTCCCTTCACCCGTCCGGAAGCCGACAGCCCCGCGCCCGGGGAAATCCCGGGCCTGCGCGGGGCGCCGATGCGGACGCCGGTGCGCACCGTCGACGCCGCCACCGGTCCCGGCCTCTGGCCTGCGGTCGTCGGTCGCCTGCTCAGCCGCCAGCTGTGGATCGAGCTCTACGGTCTGCCCGGCTACGCCCTGACCCTGAAAGGGCGGGTGGCCCAGGGCTTCGCGGCCACCCCGCGCGACTTCCGCCCGGTCGATCCGGCCCCCGGCAAACTGGCCCTCGGCGGCAAATTCCTGCTCGCCGGCGCCAGTCTTGAGGCCCCGGCGCCCGAGGATCCGTGGAACCGGCCCAGCCCGACGCGCGCCTTCGCCGCCGAGCTGCACGCCTTCGCCTGGCTGCCGTCGCTGATGCTGGAGGGCGAGCGCGGCGCGCGCGAGGCCCTGCGCCTGACCCTGACCTGGGCCACGGTGTTCGCCCGGTGGTCGCCGTTCGC
>CAZGPS010000435.1:0-1503 GCA_964527675.1 uncultured Brevundimonas sp.
CGAAGCGGCGGTCGAGCGCCTTGCGGGCGTCCTCGAACTGCTTCTTCATGGCCTCGAGTTCGCCCATCGCCTTCTCGTCGTCGAGGGCGATCTGCCACCACAGGCCGCGCGACAGCTCGCCCAGCTTGGCTTCCGTGACCTCGCCGCGACCCAGGCCCTTCGGACCCGAGGTGGCGTTCTTGCCGAGCAGCAGCGGATGCAGGCGGCCGTAAACGTTGCGCTCGAGGATCTTGAGCTCGTCGTCACGGTCCTTGCCGAGGCGTTCGATTTCGGCGCGCTCGATGGCGACCGCGCGTTCGTCCTTGTCGACGCCGTGACGGTTGAAGACGCGCACGTCGACGATGGTGCCGGCGACGCCGGGCGGCAGGCGCAGGCTGGTGTCGCGGACGTCCGAAGCCTTCTCGCCGAAGATGGCGCGCAGCAGCTTCTCTTCCGGCGTCATCGGGCTTTCGCCCTTGGGCGTGACCTTGCCGCACAGGATGTCGCCCGGCTGGACCTCGGCGCCGATGGCCACGATGCCGGCCTCGTCGAGGTTGCGCAGGGCTTCCTCGCCGACGTTCGGGATGTCGCGGGTGATCTCTTCCGGACCCAGCTTGGTGTCGCGGGCCATGACCTCGAACTCCTCGATGTGGATCGAGGTGAAGACGTCGTCGCGCACGATGCGCTCCGAGATCAGGATCGAGTCTTCGAAGTTGTAGCCATTCCACGGCATGAAGGCGACGAGGGCGTTGCGGCCCAGGGCCAGTTCGCCCAGGTCCGTCGACGGGCCGTCGGCGATGACGTCGCCGACCTTCACTTCATCGCCCACGCGCACGATCGGGCGCTGGTTGATGCAGGTCGACTGGTTGGAGCGCTGGAACTTCGACAGGCGGTAGATGTCGACGCCCGAACGGCCGGCGTCGAGTTCATTGGTGGCGCGCACGACGATGCGGGTGCCGTCGATCTGTTCGACGACGCCGTCACGACGGGCGACCACGACGGCCCCGGAGTCGACGGCCACGACCGCCTCCATGCCGGTGCCGACCAGCGGCGCGTCGGACTGCACCAGCGGCACGGCCTGACGCTGCATGTTCGCGCCCATCAGGGCCCGGTTGGCGTCATCGTTTTCGAGGAAGGGGATCAGGGCGGCGGCGACCGAAACGACCTGTTTCGGCGACACGTCCATCATGTCCACGTCGGCGCGGATCAGCAGCTGGGAGTCGCCGTTGATCCGGCCGGGGACCAGCTCCTCGACGATCATGCCGTCCTTCAGCTCGATGTTGGCCTGGGCGATCGTGTATTTCGCCTCTTCCATGGCCGAGATGTAGACGACCTCGTCCGTGGCCTTGCCGTCCTTCACGCGCCGGTACGGGCTCTCGATGAAGCCGTATTTGTTGACCCGGGCGTGGGTGGCCAGCGAGTTGATCAGACCGATGTTCGGGCCTTCCGGCGTTTCAATCGGGCAGATGCGGCCGTAGTGGGTCGGGTGCACGTCGCGGACTTCGAAGCCGGCGCGCTCGCGGG
>CAZGPS010000436.1:0-1501 GCA_964527675.1 uncultured Brevundimonas sp.
ACCCCTGACCTCGTCATTGCGAACGACGCGCTCTACCAACTGAGCTACGGCCCCGATTTTCCGGGTACAGGCGAGGGCGCGACATACGAGCGGGCGGCCGGTGGTGTCAACCGCGATCAGTGAACCCGAGGTGGATTGGCCTTTGCTGGCGAAGCCACTAGAACCAGACGAAATCTGTGATGGAGGACTGCGCGCGTGGCGCTTGCTATCGGAATTATCGGCTTCGTGTTCTTCATCATCAACGCGCTGCTGCAACTGCTGCTTATAGCCATCATCATCAGCGCGGTGCTGAGCTGGCTGTTCGCATTCGACGTGATCAACCACCGCAACCGGGTTGTGAACCAGATCGCTGGCTTCCTCGACAGCATCGTCACCCCGGTTCTGGCGCCGTTTCGCCGGTTCATTCCGCCATTGGGGGGCCTGGACGTCTCTCCGATCGTGGCGATCCTCGTCATCCGCGGCCTCCAGCTGTTCCTGCTACCTGCCTCCCACCAGGCGCTGCTGCAGATATTCACAGGGGTCTAGGTGGCCGGCCGCTGCGGGAAAGCCACGCTGCCGCCGGCTTGCGCGGGAGCGGGACATCCAGTCTTGCGCCGTCCCGCAGGCCGTCTAGGGTGCCGCTCCGTTCGGGCCCCGCGCCCGCCAGTACGCCGGAATTCATGACCACGATCCGATCAGTCGCCATCGTCGGCGCGGGCCAGATGGGCGCGGGCATCGCCCAGGCCGTCGCCGTGGGCGGCTATGAGGTGCGTCTCTACGACGCCGCGCCCGAGCGCGTGCCCCAGGCCCAGGGGGCGATCGCCGCCAGCCTGGCGCGTCAGGTCGCGCGCGGACTGGCGACCCAGGCCGACGCCGACGCCGCCCTCGCCCGCATCCGCCCGGCGAAGAGCCTGGCCGAGGCGGCCCGGGCCGATCTGGTCATCGAGGCGGCGGTCGAGGACGAGGCGGTCAAGAAATCCATCCTCGCCGACCTGGTCCCCCACCTCGGCCCCGACACCCTGCTGGCCTCCAACACCTCCTCGATCTCCATCACCCGCCTGGCCTCGGCGACCGACCGGCCCGAACGGTTCATCGGCCTGCATTTCATGAAGCCGGCCCCGGTGATGAAGCTGGTCGAAATCATCCGCGGCATCGCCACCTCGGCCGAGACCTACGACACGGCCGTGGCCTTCGCCGAGAGCCTGGGCAAGACCACCACCAACGCCGAGGACTTCCCGGCCTTCATCGTCAATCGCATCCTCGTGCCGATGATCAATGAGGCGATCTACACCCTGTACGAGGGCGTCGGGAACGTGACCTCGATCGACACGGCCCTCAAGCTGGGCGCCAATCATCCGATGGGGCCGCTGGAGCTGGCGGACTTCATGGGGCTGGACGTGGTGCTGGCGATCATGAACGTGCTCTACGAGGGCCTGGCTGACAGCAAATACCGGCCCTGTCCGCTGCTGGTGAAATACGTCGAGGCCGGCTGGCTGGGCCGCAAGTCCGGGCGCGGCTTCTA